>CAZQDT010000201.1:0-4486 GCA_964592005.1 uncultured Eubacteriales bacterium | reverse complement strand
AACATATTCTCATAAATTAAAATCTATAAAACAAAAAAGCCGTTTTACCGGCTTATTTATTTTCATGAAGTTTTAAATATTTTTCTTTTGTTGCCATTCCTCCCCTTATATGACGTTCTGCTTTATTATGTTCCAATATTATTCTGACTTCCCCAGCAAGTATAGGATTTACATGTATAAGTCTTTCAGATATATCTTTATGTACAGTCGACTTACTTATTCCAAATTTTTTTGCTGTCTGTCTTACCGTAGCATTTGAAGCAATGATATAATTTGCCACATTTATAGCTCTTTCCTCTATATAATCTTTCAAAAAAAATCCTCCAATACAACGCTTTGTACATTGTATGCAGAGGATTTTCAAATTATTCTAAAATAGTTTTAGGGTCTACACTTACTCCATCTTTAGTTACAGAAAAATCCAAATGATTTCCAAGCATTATACTATATCTGCTTGGGTCACCTATTCCTCCTATAACTTCTCCTGCTTCAACTACTTCGTTTTCAGACACAGCTACATCACCTTGCAATTGACTGTATATAGTCTTCCAATACTACTGTATATCCATTTTGTTCATCATTTGTTACACTTACAACAGTTCCCAATGCTGCAGCTTTTACACTTGTTCCTTTTTCTGCCTCTATGCTTATAGAATCATTTACTCTATACTGGTCTAAAGTTGGGTCATAAATAGTGTGTTCCATACTATAATCTAACACTACATTTCCTTCAACAGGCCACAACATACTTTCATTTTCATTAAAATTTAAAAACACTTCCTTTACAGGTATTTCCTGTACTATTTCCTGTGTCTGTTCTTCATTAATCTCTGAAATTTCTGTCTGAACTAAATCAGTTTCAGCTATATTTTCTAAAATCTCATCCGTTTCTAATTCCCCTAAATACATACTTTCCATTTCAATTTCTGTACTCAATTCTAAATTTTCCTTACCCGAAATAATTGAATTAGGTTTTTGTTCATTAATCAAAACCTGTTCTGCTTCTTCTGTTGGCTGAATTTTTTGTTCATTTTCAAGCTGTGCATAATCTTTTTGTTCATTTATTTTCCCTATATTACTTATTGTAATATATCCCGCTGAAACTATTACCACAGCAAAACACACTGACAAAATAATTTGTAAATTTTTACCTTTAAAAAGTTCTTTAAAATTCTTATCTTTCATCCTATGGCACCTCCATATATTTTGTTCACAATGGTATTATTGCCATAGTATTTTTTATTTATTCAACATATTTAACTATATCTACACCCTGATAATAATGTTTTAAAATTTCTTTATAATTTTTTCCATCTTGTGCCATATAATTTGCCCCATATTGGCTCATTCCTATTCCGTGACCATATCCCCTTGTAGTAATAGTTACCTTATTATCTTTTTGATTTACTGTAAAATTAGTAGAACGCAATCCTAAAAGAACTCTTATTTCATTCCCTGTAAATATCTTATTGCCTATTTGAATTTGCATTATATATCCTGCTTCCGACCTCTTTATTACCTGTATCTGTTGTAATATAGGAGCATTTGTTATCACTACATCAGAATATTTTTGTTCAAGTTTAGCAACTATTGCATCATTTTCAAAAATTGTCTTTACTATATAATCAGGTGCTTTTTCATCTTGCTTACTTTCCACCGACTTTAAATAAGGTTTTTCTTCATTCCAAAGATTTTCAGAATTTTCAGTGTAACCCGCACTTGTCGAATGAAATACCGCTTCTATTATCTCATCTTCATAAGTCATTATTTCTCCTTCTGTTTCTTCTACTGCTGAATCTATTTTTGATTTATATATTAAATATTTTTCTCCCCAACGTTCTTTCAATTCTTTTTCTGAAAGATATGCTTGTGCTATTTCTTCTTCATCTATTCCTTCTTTTCTCTGTAAACGTCTTAATGAATAAGTTCTTGCCGCAACTGCTTGTGCTTTAAGAGCTTCCTTTTCAAAAGATACCGGCATTTCAGCTGCAACTACTCCTTTTATGTACTCTTCTAATCCTAGTTCTTCTATTATTTCCGTTTCAGGATTACATACATCAGTATAAGTATCACCAATTATCTCATTCTTTACAATTATTACTTCTTTAGTTTCCTGACCATCTACATAATAATTTTTATCATACAAAGAAATAATCATAGGCAACACCCATATCGTTACCACCACAAGTAAAGTATAACTCATCACTTTCTTAAGCATAAAAAACCCCCTATTTCATTAGTAGTAGAAGCTTGCCTCATCTTCCACTACTATATTATAGGTTTGTCTTTATTTTTATTCCTCAATTTTTTCGATATTTGCCCCTAAATTTTTCATTTTTTCCTCAAGTTTACAATAACCTCTCTCTATATGATATATATCACTTATTTCAGTAGTACCCTCTGCCGCCAACGCTGCGAGCACAAGTCCTGCCCCTGCTCTAAGGTCAGTCGCTCTCACCTGTGTTCCTGTCAATTTTTTTACTCCTTCAACTACGGCTGTTCTTCCATCTATTTTAATATCCGCACCCATTTTACTAAGTTCACTTGCGTGCATATATCTATTTTCAAACACTGTTTCTACCATTATACTTGTACCCTCTGCCACACTCATTAAACTCATAAATTCTGCCTGCATATCTGTTGGAAATCCAGGATAAGGCATTGTTTTTATATCTACTGCTTTTACCTTATCATCTGCTTTTACTCTTACCCTATTTTCAATTTCATCTATATATATACCTGTTTCTTTAAGTTTAGCTATTATTGGTTTTAAATGGTCTATTACAACATCTTCAACAATTATATCTCCTTTAGTTATAGCCGCTGCCAACATATAGGTACCTGCTTCTATTCTATCTGGTATTATTTTATAATCAACTTCTTTAAAATTTTTTACTCCATTTATTTTTATTGTTTCTGTTCCAATTCCGCTAATATCTGCACCCATTTTATTCAAAAAATTGGCTAAATCTATCACTTCTGGTTCAAGTGCTGGATTTTCTATTATAGTCTGACCTTCTGCCAAGACCGCCGCTAACATTATATTTTCTGTCGCCCCTACACTTGGGAAATCTAAATATACTTTATTTCCTATTAACTTTTCCGCCCTTAATTCAATATATCCATGTTTTTGATTTATTTCTGCCCCCATTGCAGCAAAACCTTTCAAATGCAAATCTATTGGTCTTGTTCCTATTGCACAACCGCCTGGAAATGGAATTTTTACATACCCCTCTCTTGCCAACAAAGGTCCTGCTATAAGAAAAGAAGCTCTTAGCTGAGTAATTAAATCATATTCTGGTTCTGTTGTGTCAATCTTTTCAATTTTACAAACAATTTCTTCTTTCTCTTTATTCCACCCAATTTCCGCTCCTAAATTTTCTAAAAGTCTTTTCATTATTTTTACATCTTTAAGTTCAGGGACATTTCTTAAAGAAATTTTCTCACTATTCAAAATAAAAGCTGCCATTATAGGTAAAACTGCATTCTTTGAACCACTTATTTTTACATTTCCACTTAAATTTAAAGATTGCTTTATTATATATTTAGCCATTTTCTTTTCTCCTCAACCAATTTTCAATATTCTGTTACCAACAATGGTGTAGCCAAATATAAATAAGTTTTATTTTCATATTTATTATATCTAAGTGCCAAATTCAAATTTATCTTTTTATCTGATGAATTAATATATTCATCTATTCTTTTTGTATAGCCTGTAACACTATATACATCTTCACTTATATAATCTTCTCTCGCTTCTGCTCCCATCTGTTTCATCATTTCTTGTGAAATTTTCTTTTTTTGCTCTACACTAAGTTTTCCTTTATAAGAACCAGTTACAGAAATATTTATTTTAGGTTTAATTCCTAAATTTTCAAATATATTTTCCACATATTCTTTTAATTTCATAACCTTACTACAATCTTCATATACAAGAATATCCGCTGTCAAATAACTCTCATCAGAAGTTTCAAGTTTTATTGTCATTTTTACTTGCTCATTTGAATAAACTTTTTTTACTACCATATAATCATCTGACTCTTCTTCCATACTTTCCACTTCATCAACAAAATTTAACTCATTTTCTATTTGCATAATACAATCTTTCATTTGCTTAAAATCTTCAAATTTGTTTTCAAATACAGAATACAAATTAATATTTGCCTGAATAGGTGTAAAAGTACTTTGATTAAAAACTTCTATAAGCAGTTCTTCTCCTTTTGTTTGATTAAGCCTAAAAACAGTAATGCTAAATGTGATAATAAGTGCTGTTAAAACTGCTATTGATTTCTTCATAAAATCCCTCTTTTCAATTATCTTTTGTATTTAAAAGCTTAACCATAAATTATCATAAATATTCTTTAATGAAAATAAATCCTCCATATAACATTAAATTTAAGCACAAAAAAATACCAAGTTTAATAAACTTGGTCAGTTTGTAGACAAATAGGTTCAAAAGTCAAACTTTTGAACCTATTTGTCATTT
>CAZQDT010000200.1:0-4521 GCA_964592005.1 uncultured Eubacteriales bacterium | reverse complement strand
GGATTTTATAAAAATTATGTGTGATGGATATTTTGGATATCCTAATGATATAGTTATAAATATGAAAGATGTTTCAGATTTATACAATATTAAACCTCTTGGAAAAGAGCATTCATTTATAAAAGAGCAAGTCGAAAGAGCAAAAGCAATAGTAAAGGCTGTTGGAAAAGAATGTTGTGTATTCTATAATGTATTTTGTCCACTGTCATATTTCAGACTTCAGGTAGGCTGGGATAAAATGATGGAATGTATAAAGCAGGATAAAGAAGCAGTAAAATATGCCTGCAACGTTATAGCAGAAGATGCAAATTCTCTTACAAAAGCTCTTATAGAAGAAGCTGGCTGTGATGGTATTTATTATTGTGTACAAAACGCTGAATTGTTCAGATTTACAGCAGAGCAGTATCATGATATTGTTGAACCTTATGATTTAAAAGTATTAAATTATGCAAATAGTATCAGCAAATATAATATACTTCACTGTTGCGGCTGGGGCGGTGATAAAAACAGAGTTGAAGTATGGAAAGACTATAAAGCTGCTGCTATAAACTGGGCAGTATACGTGGAAGAAATGGATATTCCGCAAGGTAAAAGTTTCTTCAATACTAATTGTGTGTTAGGAGGATTTGACAATCGTAAAACAGGTATTTTATACAGTGGAAGTATAGAAGATATTAAAAAAGAAACAAAACGTCTTATAGAAGAAAATGGAAAAACAGGCTATATTATAGGTGCAGACTGTACACTATCAAATGACATTGATTTGGAACGTATACATTGTGTGGTAAATACGGCAAGGTCTATATAGTGAATGTGATTAATATTGAGTTTTTAAGGGAGTGTTTTTATGAAATCAAAGGTCTATTTTACAAGAGAAATAACAGCTGAAAAAGTCTTGGAAATTTACAAATTATTGGATAAAGAATTGACTGGAAAAGTGGCTGTAAAAGTACATTCAGGTGAAGCAGGAAATCAAAATTTTTTAAAACCAGATTTTTGGAAGCCGGTCATTGATTTTGTAAATGGAACGGTTGTAGAATGTAATACAGCATATGAGGGTTCAAGAAATACAACTGAAAAACATTTGGAAACAATTCAAAAACATGGCTGGAACGAGTATTTTAAAGTTGATTTACTTGATGCAGAAGGTCCTGATATGGAATTGAGTTATCCTAAAGGAAAGGTAATTCAAAAAGATTTCGTTGGTAAAAATTTAGCAAATTATAATTCAATGCTTGTGCTTTCGCATTTTAAAGGACATCCTATGGGCGGATATGGCGGAGCATTGAAACAGCTTTCCATTGGTATAGCTTCATCATTTGGAAAGGCATATATACATGGTGCAGGTGTTCCTGAAAAAATTTGGAGTTCAGACCATGATGATTTCTTACGTTCAATGGCAGACGCGGCAGGTGCTGTATTAGATTATTTTAAAGGAAATATTGCATTTGTAAATGTTATGAAGAATATGTCCGTAGATTGTGATTGTTGTGCAGTTGCAGAAGACCCTTGTATGCAGGATATCGGAGTATTAGTTTCATTAGACCCTGTCGCAATAGATAAAGCCTGTCTTGATTTAGTATATTCTTCAGATGACAAAGGAAAAGACGATCTTATAGAAAGAATTGAATCCCGTAATGGTTTTCTTACATTAAATTCGGCATCAGAACTTGGATATGGTTCAAAAGAATATGAACTTATAGAAATAAAATAATAAAAGGTAAAAATATAAACTCTAGACCTGCAACAGGTTTAGGGTTTTATTTTGTGAATTTGTTTAAATTGATTATAAAAGATTAAAAAAATTTTTCTTGCAAAATAGAAAATTTTAGTATATGCTTGTAGAAGTGTGAAGTTTATGACTAAAAAAATTGGATTTATATGAAACAGAAACTTTGAATTTTATAAATATGAATAAAATAGGACTAAAAAGCAAATTAAATACATTATATAATTAATATATTGATAAAGAGTTTTTTATAAAGGAGAAGTAAAATGGCAAAATATTTAGTTATTGTAGAATCGCCTGCTAAAGCCAAAACCATAAAAAAATTTTTAGGAACTTCTTATAAAGTAGAAGCTTCAATGGGACATGTAAGAGATTTGCCAAAAAGTGATATAGGCATTGACGTAGATAATGATTTTGAGCCGAGATATATAACTATAAGAGGAAAAGGCGAATTATTAAGCAAGCTTAGAAAAGAAGTTAAAAAAGCTGATAAGGTTTTCTTGGCAACTGACCCTGACCGAGAGGGAGAAGCAATATCATGGCATTTATATTATGCACTTAAACTTGAAGATAAAAATGTAAGTCGAATTACTTTTAATGAAATAACCAAAAATGCTGTGAAAAAATCAATAAAAGAAGCCAGAGATATTGATATGAATTTAGTTGATGCACAGCAGGCAAGACGAGGATTAGACAGATTAGTGGGTTATAAAATAAGCCCGTTACTTTGGAAAAAGGTAAAAAAAGGATTGAGTGCAGGAAGGGTTCAATCAGTTGCACTTAAAATTATTTGTGACCGAGAAGAAGAAGTTAATGATTTTATACCTGAAGAATATTGGTCGATAGAGGTTAATTTAAAAAATAGTAAAAATCATAAAGTTACTGCTAGATTTTATGGTATAGATAATAAAAAAGTTGATATAAAATCAGCCGAAGAAGTTGAAAGAATTGTAAAAGAACTAGAAAAAGAAGAATTTTCAGTTGAAGAAGTAAAGGTTGGACAGCGAACTAGAAAACCAACTCCTCCATTTACAACAAGTACTCTTCAACAGGAAGCATCAAAAGTGCTTGGTTTCACTACTCAAAAGACTATGAATATAGCACAACAGCTTTATGAAGGTATTGATATAAAAGGCGAGGGAATGATAGGTCTTGTAAGTTATATCCGTACTGATTCTGTAAGAATATCTGATGAAGCCTATGAAGATGCCAAAAATTATATAACAGATACTTATGGTAAAGATTTTTGTCCTGATAAAAGAAATGAGTATAAATCAAAGAAAAATGCTCAAGATGCTCATGAAGCAATAAGACCTACTTATTCAGCAAAAACAGCAGAGGATATAAAGGAGTCATTGACTAAAGACCAATATAAATTATATAAGCTTATATGGGAAAGGTTTATTGCCAGTCAAATGGCTAATGCAAGATATAATACAGTTTCCGTAAAAATAAAAGCAGGAAATTATTCTTTGAGAGCAAGCGGTTCAGTTGTAGATTTTGAAGGATTTACAAAAGTTTATAAACCAGTGGAAGAAAAAGATGAGGAAGAAAATGGAAAAATACCGATGCTTGAAAATAATGAAAAGCTTAAACTTAACAGTATTGAAAAACAACAACATTTTACCCAGCCACCATCAAGATTTACAGAGGCTTCTCTTGTTAAAACACTTGAAGAAATCGGAGTTGGAAGACCAAGTACTTATGTGCCGACTATTGGAACTATTTTACAAAGAGGTTATGTCGTAAAAGAAAGTAAAAATTTTTATCCTACGGAATTAGGTGAAATAGTAAATGATATAATGATGAATAATTTTGGTAATATTGTGAATGTAGATTTTACAGCCGAATTAGAAAATGAATTGGATAAAGTAGAAGAAGGTCAAGAAGAATGGAAAGATGTTATAAGACATTTTTATTCACCATTTAAAATTGCACTTGATGAAGCAGAAGAAAAGATAGGTAAGATAGAAATTGCAGATGAAGTTACAGATGTTATTTGTGAAAAATGCGGCAAAAATATGGTTGTTAAATATGGCAAATATGGTAAATTTTTGGCGTGTCCCGGATTTCCTGAGTGTCAGAATGCAAAACCATTTTACGAGGACACAGGAGTAAAATGTCCGATATGTGGTGGAAAAGTATTGATTAAGAAAAGTAAGAAAGGCAGAAAATACTATGGCTGTGAAAATAATCCGGAATGTAATTTTATGTCATGGAGTAAACCGACAGGTGAGAAATGTCCTGTTTGTGGAGAATTTTTAGTAGAAAAAGGTGGTAAAAATCCTAAAATTGTATGTTCAAATGCCACTTGTTCTTATGTAATAGAAGCTGTTCAGAAAGATTAAATTAATCTTGAAAGGGGGGATTTTAAAAGTGCCGATGGAAACTCTTTTGATTAAAACTAGAAAACTTAATGGACTTTTGCAGGAATATGTATCAGATACAATATTGTTTAGTGATGTTGCGAAAGTTTTAAGTGAAGTTACACAGTCAAGTGTTATGATAATAAGTAAAAAGGGGAAAATTTTAAGCCATCTTTCTGATATAAATCCGCCTTTTGAAATAAAAACAAATTATATAGATTCTGATATTCTTTCAAAATTAAATTTTATAAATGATACGAAAGAAAATGTTTATTTTAATTTAGAAAATACAGAAGAAAAAACCTGTGTTATTCCAATAACCTGTGCTGGTAAAAGAAAAGGAACTTTGATACTATATAGAGAAAAAATTATATATTCGACAGAAGACATAATTTTAGGTGAATATGGTGCTAATGTAATTGCACT
>CAZQDT010000199.1:0-4539 GCA_964592005.1 uncultured Eubacteriales bacterium | reverse complement strand
TCACCTGCTTTCTCTACCATCCATTCTTCTCTTCAAAATAACAAACTCATTTTGAAGTAGCGATGCTGAGTGGATTCGAACCACCAACTTCAGTTTTGCAAACCTATGCCATTCCCAACGGCTACAGCATCCTAATAAAAAACCAGAAATTTTGTATTTGGATTTGCCTGCTTACACTACAGCAAACCTTTACTACAAAACCTCTGGTTGACCAGTCAGTTCCTTATTCTAACTTTTTCTGTTTTATCTATCTGAATAATTTTTCCATCCTGTACTATGATATTCACACTTCCGTATTTAATATCCTTAAGCATATCTGCAATAGTCTGTAAGTATGAATTATCTAATACACTTACATTATCTTTCCGTTCCAATACAATCCACCTCCAATTAATTCTAGCAGGCTTTCTTTAATGGCAAAAAAACAGGCGCCATATACATGGCACCTGCTCGCACTAAACTTAAGTTCAGGTACACAATGCATATGAAAAGTAAACTGTCTTCAAGCATACAGTCTGACAACAGCAACAACACATTGCAATCACATTCTGATTTGTCATAGGTAACTTCTTCATAACATTGTCTCCTTTCTTGTGCTTATCCGATAGTTCCGGTATGTGTGGACAGTCCGTCATGCTTTTTCAATTGTAACAGACTGTCCTTACTTTCTTAGTTATTACTAAATAATGGTGTAGACAAATATCTGTCGCCTGAATCAGGAAGCAATGCAACAATTGTTTTGCCCTTATTTTCAGGACGAGATGCCAAAATACTTGCAGCTTTTAATGCCGCGCCGGAAGAAATACCTACAAGAATACCTTCGCTTACTGCAAAGTTTCTTCCCTCCGTAAATGCATCTTCATTTTCAATGGTGATGATTTCATCATATACATCGGTATTCAGAACCTGAGGAACAAATCCTGCTCCGATTCCCTGAATCTTATGTGCTCCCGGTGTACCTGTTGACAGTACCGGACTACCTGCGGGTTCTACTGCAACAATCTTCACATTTGGATTCTTTTCCTTCAAATACTCACCAACACCGGTTATGGTTCCGCCTGTACCAACACCTGCCACAAAAATGTCAACTTTTCCATCCGTCTGTTCCCAAATTTCAGGCCCTGTTGTCGCCTTATGAACTGCCGGATTTGCAGGATTTACAAACTGTCCTAAAATAACAGCTCCCTGAATTTCTTCCTTTAACTCCTCAGCCTTGGCAATGGCACCCTTCATGCCCTTAGCACCTTCGGTAAGCACCAGTTCTGCACCATACGCCTTTAACAGATTTCTTCTCTCCACACTCATGGTATCAGGTAATGTAAGAATAGCTCTGTATCCTTTTGCAGCGGCAACTGCGGCAAGACCGATACCGGTATTTCCTGATGTAGGTTCAATAATGGTTGCTCCCGGCTGTAAAACCCCCTGTTTCTCTGCATCTTCAATCATTGCCAAAGCAATTCTGTCTTTTACCGATCCTGCCGGATTTAAGTACTCAAGTTTTGCAAGAATGGTTGCATCTGTTACACCAGCCTTTTGGGAATACTGATTCAACTTTAATATAGGTGTATCTCCGATTAACTCTAATGCACTTTCTTTAATTTGACTCATAATGTAAAACCTCCTTAGCTTATTCTTTACTTTTCATATCTCTTTAGTATGATATGAGCATAGCACACCTTATCTCTCTTGTATAATACCTATATCCTTTTATCTGTTATAGGTATTTGCTATAACAATTTTGTCATTTTTTACTGCCACCTCAAGTCTAGTCAATGCTTCTGTCAACGTTTTCCTTGGACAGGCAACATTAATCCTCTGAAATCCTTTCCCTGCTGTTCCAAATATTCTGCCACTATCCAGCCAGAGCTTTGCTTTCTTGACAATCAAGTCCTCCAGCTCACTTTCTGACAAACCCAGCTTTCTAAAATCCAGCCACATCAAATAAGTGCCTTCTGTTTCAACAATCGTTATATCCGGCAATTTTTCTTCTATGAACTTTTTCGTATAGGCAATATTCTCACTCACATAATTATGCATTGCCTCATACCATTCATCGCCGTGTTCATATGCAGCTTTTGTTGCAACCAGTCCCATCACATTTAACTGACTATATCCGGAAGCATCAATCCTTTTAATGAATTTCCTCCGCAATTCCTGATTTAGAATAAATATGTTGGAGACCTGCAAGCCTGCGATATTAAAAGTTTTACTCGGGGATGCTGCTACAACGCTGATTTCTTCATATTCCTTTTTCAGTTTTGCAAATACATGATGCTTTCCACGAAATACAAAGTCCGCATGAATTTCATCACTTACTACCACTACATGGTACTTATAGCAAATGTCACCTAACCTTTTAAGTTCCTCCTCGCTCCACACTCTTCCCACCGGATTATGTGGGTTACACAAAAAGAACAGTTTTATTTTCTCTGTAACTATTTTTTTCTCAAAGTCCTCAAAGTCAATTCCATATCTACCGAATTCATCCTGCACCAATGTATTGCTGACAGGGTTTCGTCCGTTATCAATGATCACCTCACTGAAGGGATAGTATACTGGCTGTTGAATCAATACACCATCTCCTTCTTCAGTAAATGCCTGAACTGCCATTGCAAGTGCATATACGATGCCCGGAGTCTTGATAAGCCATTTACTGTCAACCTTCCAGTCATGATGACGCTTCATCCACTTTCTTACAGCTTCAAAGTATTCTTCCTGTACTTCACTATAGCCGAAAATACCATGTTCTGTTTGTTTCTGAATCGCTTCCTGTATATAAGAGGATACTTTAAAGTCCATGTCAGCCACCCAGAGAGGTAATAGATCCTCTGGCATATTTCTTCTTTTTGCAAAGTCATATTTCAGACTATATGTATTTCTTCTTTCTACGACTGTATCAAAATCAAGATTCTTCTCTGCCATTATGTTCCTCCCTTGCTTCCTTAAATACTCTTTCAAATTCAGCAATCAAATCTCTGCTCGATTCAATTCCGACAGAAAGTCTAAGCACGTTTTCATTAATTCCATTTTTCTCCAACAACTCTTTAGGCACATCTGCATGTGTCTGTGTAACCGGATAAGTGATTAAGGTTTCCACACCGCCTAAGCTTTCTGCAAATTGTATCAAACGGACATTTTTTAAAATGCTCAGTGCGAATTCCTTACTCGTAATTTCAAATGTTATCATTGCTCCAAATCCTCTGCTTTGCTTTCTCATGATTTCATATCCGGGATGAGCCTCGAGTCCGGGATAAACAATTCTTTTTACCTCTTCCTGCTCTTCAAGCCAATGCACAATTTCAAAGGCATTTTTCTGTGCTTTTTCCATCCTGACACCTAATGTCTTAATACCTCGTAAAATTAACCAACTGTCAAATGGGGAAAGCCCTACTCCTGTGGTTTTTATCATAAAACGTAGTTTCTCACTAATACTATTGTACGAAGTAACCAGAAATCCCGCAAGGGTATCATTGTGACCTCCAAGATATTTTGTGCCACTATGTACAACAATATCTGCCCCTAAATCTAATGGATTCTGGAAATAAGGTGATAAAAACGTATTGTCTACGATTAACCAAATTCCTCTACTTTTTGCAATCTCACTCAATGCTGTGATATCAATTACATTCATCATAGGATTGGTGGGGGTTTCAATGTAAATTGCCTTTGTATTGTCTTTTATACATTTCTGCACATTTTCCTGGCTACAGTCAATTTTGGTAACTTCTATTCCGTTTTTTTTACTTATATTATCAAAAAGGCGAACAGTACCTCCATACAAATCACTATCAACTACTAAATGATCCCCCGGTTGAAACAACTCCATCAATGTAGCAATGGCCGCCATTCCGCTGGAGAACGCCAATGCACCTACTCCATTTTCCAAAGCTGCTACTATCTTTTCCAGATGCTCTCTGGTTGGATTTTGAAGTCTGCTATAATCATATCCTGTGCTGTTTCCCACGCTGGGATGTGCAAAGGTTGCCGTCTGAAAAATCGGAAAACTCACAGCTCCATAAAAATTATCTCTTGATTCATTTTCTAAATGAATACATTTTGTTAACACATCTACACCCATCTACTGTTCACCTCTCGTATTCTTATTTCTTACTTCCAATTCAGGTATTGTGGTTGCCACTTTTGTATTTGGCGGAACAGAATTCGTAATAAAAGTATTACCTGCAATAACCGATTTTTTGCCAACAACCGTATTTCCCCCAAGCACCGTGGTGTTTGCATATATTACTACATTATCTTCAATCGTTGGATGTCTCTTTTTCCCAGCAAGCTTCTGTCCATCTCGGGTAGAAAGGGCACCAAGTGTGACACCCTGATATATTTTTACATGTTCTCCAATAATTGTTGTTTCACCAATTACAATTCCTGTTCCATGATCAATAAAGAAATATTCACCTATTTCGGCTCCCGGATTGATATCAATTCCCGTCTGACTATGTGCATACTCCGTCATGATTCGTGGAATATGAATATTTCGCGCCAGCGACACCATCAGCACGCTTTTGAGCTCCACCTGTACGC
>CAZQDT010000198.1:0-4661 GCA_964592005.1 uncultured Eubacteriales bacterium | reverse complement strand
TCATTGATAATTGTTTTTTGCGAACTTTTGATGATTCGATTTGCGTAAAGGGTTTTGATTGCTATTATGAAGGTGATGTTGAAAAAGCCGTAAATGCAGCAATGTATCGGAACGGAAAGGCTTATGATATTTTCAAAAACACCGTTATAAAAAATTGCACCATATGGAACGATTGGGGAAAATGCCTTGAAATCGGTGCAGAAACAAGGGCAAAAGAAATATATGATATTGTTTTTGAAAACTCCGATATCATCCATGTTACCGGTCCCGTTCTCGATTGTTGCAATGTGGATTATGCTGATGTGCATGATGTGATATACAGAAATATAAATATCGAATATGATAATATCATTCCAAAAACGCTTATCCAAAAGAATGACAAGGAAATATATCAAAATAAAGATACCGATTATGCACCGAGGTTGATAAACGTTATTTCCGAGTTTCATTATGAATATTCGGCAGGCGGCACACGCAGAGGTATCAATCGTAATATCACATTTAAAAACATTCACCTTTATAGTCGGCAAAAGCCCACTCTGTATTTCAAAGGGTATGACGAAGCTCATCAAACTAAGGATATTTTAGTTGAGGAGCTATATTGGAACGGAGAACTTCTTACATCTTTTAACGATGAAGATTTCATTATAGCCGATTATACTGAAAATATTCGCTATATATCTACGGGATATAAGCAAATGAATAGGATATGGCAGCATTGAGTATAAAAAATGACTTTTTAAAACGTTTCTCGTATAATGAATTTTAGGTGGTGATTTTATGAAGCTTGCAACGTCAACAAGTGATTTTGATAGGTTTTGCAGCAACTATTCGGACAGAATAAAGTACGTTTACGATGCAGGATTTAAGTATATAGATTTAAGCTTATATACGGTTTCCGAAAATGATGCATTGATTATTTCCGATGACTATCAAAAAACGGTTGATCGGATAATAAAATACGCACAAGAAAAAAATATACAATTCGTTCAATGCCATTCGCCAAATACAAATCCGTTAGACAAAAATCAATTTGAGAAAGCAGTGAAATGGAATATACGTGCGATTGAAATTTGCGGTGCACTTGGAATTCCCAATATGGTAATACATTCCGGTTGGGATCCAAATGCTACAAAAAAAGAATGGTTTCAAAGAAACAAAGCATTTTTTGAACGGTTGTTTGAAACGATGGAAAAGCACAATGTCAATGTTCTGCACGAAAATACAACAAGCGCAAATATGCCGTGGTATTATCCCAAAACAGGTGCTGATATGGTCGAGTTTTCTAACTACGTAAATCACCCGATGTTCCATTCCTGTTGGGATACCGGTCACGCCAATATTGAAGGAAATCAATACGAGGAGATTTTATCGCTTGGCAATGATTTGTATGCCATTCATTTTAATGACAACCGCGGTTCACAAGATGAACACATCATTCCCTATTTCGGCACCCTTAATATAGATGAAATTATGTGTGCACTGAAAGAAATCAACTATCGGGGCAGTTTCACTTTTGAAGCGGGAAGCACATTGCGGTCTCAAAAATATTGTTTGGGAAACAGACGCGAATTCAGCAAAGAAAAACGCCTTTCCGAGCCAACCTTGGAAATGCAGTTTGAACTGGAAAAATTTATGTATCACGTTGGCAAACACATTTTGGATTCTTATGGAGAATTTGAGGAATAAACTATTAAAATCCCTTTTGTTTTTGATAACATTTCTATTATCTGTAAACAAAGGGGATTTATACAAGTTTCAAAAACAATATTCGCTGTGCTTTTTTAACGCTCGCATCATATGAGATAAATCATAGAAACCACAATTTTGCGCAATGAGTGTTTTGGAATAATCGGTATTAGCTAACATATCCATAGCTTTTTCACATCTGTATTTTGCCAAATATTCCATCGGAGAAGTGTGACATATTTCTTTAAACGCACGCAAAAAGGTAGAGCGGGATAAAAACACCTTTTTACATAAAGTGTCAATAGAAATTTTTTCGCCGTAGTGCCTATGGATATATTCCAGAGCCTCAAGAATATAAAACTCATACTGTTGCGAAGAAGATGCTTCTTTAAATAATATCTGCCGATTTAAAAGTGCCGAAAGCCAATATAGTATTTTCCAAATTTGGTGATATTTCATGGAAGCACATTCCTCCCATGAAAAAGAACTGCTATCATCAATAAAGGCAAGTTCGTTTTTTAGCTGAATCATTTGAAGCTGATTGAGATGAAGAAAAAAAGAATTAGAAGAACTACTTCGCAAAAACGGTTCAATTTCGGTAAGCTGCAAAAATCCGGCAACATTTTCCGATTCGTTTGCATTTTGCTTTAAGAAATTCTTTTTTAGTAAAATATGATAAACTTCAAGTCTATTGGTATTGATGTATGAATGTGCGACCAACGGCGGAATTACAAAAACATCCCCTTCGGTTATTTGGAAGCTGCTGTTTTCTATACAATGTGTTCCCTTTCCGTTAAAAACAATATTGACTTCATAGAAATCATGGTTGTGTAATTCAATGGAATAATCGGTATAAGTAAATGCGCGTACCGAAACGTCGTTGGGAAAATTACTTTTTTCGTCACAATGAAATTTAATATCAACCACAAAAGCACCTCACATTTTGAAACGATTATACATATTAAACAGCTGAATATCCTATTATTATCTCATATTATTATGTATAATGCAAGTAAAAAACAAGAAGGTTATTTTATGGAAAGAATAGAAAAATTACGTGACAGAGCTTTTTCCGATGATCGCTTTAACGCAGATATTGAATTTTACAATTTATTCTATAAAGAATATGACCGGCATACCGCAACATCTGATGAAGAACGTTATGCGAATGCGTTTTATTATGCTTTTAACAACCTCACACCCGCAATCTCCGATGATGAATTGATTGTAGGAAACAGAGATATTTCTTTGTCCGATAAAATCAGAACAGAGTGGAAAAAAACATACGAAGATATCGCTTATTCCTACCGCAACAAAGTGTTCTACGGTCAAGATTCGCATATGGCAATTGATTATCCTTTGATTTTAACACATGGTATAAACGGAATCATCGAACAAATTAACTTCTATTTAAAAAGTTGTGATTCGGAAAAAACAAGTTATTATAAATGCTGTAAAAAATGCTTAGAAGCAGTGATAAAGCATTCCGAAGCGTATTCTTCATTGGCATTGGAAATGAGTGAAAAATGCAACAACCCAGAAAGACGAAACGAATTAAAAAGAATTTCCGAAATATGCAGAAATGTTCCCGCGCAGCCCGCACAAAATTTTTACGAAGCAGTACAATCTGTTCACTTTGTTACGCATTGCTTGTCATTTAATCCCTTTAGGATGTGCCTGCAACAATTTCAACTTGGTCGTCCGGATCGATATCTATGGCCTTTTTATGAAAAAGATATACAAAATAAAACAATTACAAAAAAATTTGCACAGCTTCTTCTGGATTGCTTGGGAATACAAATAAATATGCGTGTGCCAAATGGGCTTTCAAGCGGATATATGGTGGGCGGTCGAAATGAAAAGGGCGAGATTGTTTCCAACGAGCTTACCGATATGTGTATGCAGGTAATCGGTGATATCAGGTTGGTTTATCCGTCAGTAGGTCTTTGCTATAATGAAGGGATGGCGGAAAAGCATATTGAAAAAGCCTGTGAACTGCTTCTAAACGGATATTCGCACCCCGCAATATTTAACGACGATGTTATTACCGAAGGCTTGATTCATTATGGCGTTCCTCGGGAAAAAGCAAATAATTATATCCACAGCACTTGTGTGGAAATTACTCCGATTGCCGCATCAAACGTATGGGTAGCAAGCCCTTATACGAATATGCCGCAAATATTGCTTGATATCATGGAAAGTGAATACCGTTCATTTGAGGATTTGATAAAAAGATATTTTGAAGTTTTGGATGATAAAATCAAAGCAAACTTTGAAAACGAAAGCAAGAACCGCGCCATTCGTGCCGAAAGCACCATCAATCCTTTACTTTCCTGCTTTGTTGATGATTGCCTGAAAAGCGGCACAGATATCGAACGAGGTGGCGCCGAATATAATTGGATTATGCCGTCATTTGTGGGAATGTCAAATTTGGTAGATTCCTTATACGCAATAAAAGTTCTGGTATTTGAAGAGAAAAAGCTTGGCGTCTGTGAGTTTAAGCGCATCCTTAAAAATGATTTTAATAAAAATGAAGCATTAAGACATTATATTCTCAATCATATTCCGAAGTACGGCAACGATATTGATGAGGTTGACAGCCTGTATACTGTATTTACAGAGCATATTCTTAAAGAATGTAAAAAATATTGCGGTTCGTTCCAAAATTCCGAGCTTATCCCGAGTATCTTTTGCTGGACTATGCATGAACGCTTCGGAAGAGAAACAATTGCCACCCCGGATGGAAGAAAAAATGGGTTTCCTCTGGGCGACGGCTCGGGGCCATGTCAAGGCAGAGAAATGAAGGGTCCGACAGCTTCCATTCTTTCCTCAACGAAATGGGAACACGGCAAATTCATAGGCGGAATTGCGGTAAATTTAAAATTTTCAAAATCCTCACTGGGAGAAAACTCCTTGAATACCGTAAAATCCTTGATCAAAACATATTTTATGCGTGGCGGATTTGAAACGCA
>CAZQDT010000197.1:0-4742 GCA_964592005.1 uncultured Eubacteriales bacterium | reverse complement strand
TTCTCTATATTTATCAAAAACACTTTTTAGAAGTCTTGGTCTTTTATGGAAATATTCTATATTAGACTTAGAAATAAGTTCATATAAATTTCTAAGTCCTTTTTGAGTTCTAGCAAGCATAATTGCATGATATGTATCAAGTTTTTTAACATCTATTGTTTCACTTGCCAAAATATTTATCTCTTCTAAAGTAGAAACATTCTTTTCTTTTAAAATATCAATACATTTCAAAAATGCCCCTGCTGTCGCTTCTGCGTCATCTACTGCTCTATGGTGATTTTCAAGCACCACCCCTAAATGTTCGGTAATTGTATCCAATTTATGATTTTTCAAATTAGGAAATAATGTTCTTGCAAGTTCAAGTGTATCAAGTACAGTATTTGCAACTTTTATATTCATTTCATCAGCCGCTTTTCTTATAAAACCAACATCAAAATTAGCATTATGTGCAACCAACACACTATCTCCTACAAATTCCAAAAACTTAGGAAGTATCTCTGAAATCTCAGGGGCATTCACCAACATATCATCTGTAATATTTGTAAGTTTTATAATCTTTTCGGACAAATTTCTTTTAGGATTTACAAATGTACTGTATCTGTCAACTATTTCACAATTTGATATCTTAACTGCACCTATTTCAATTATTTTATCCTGAGTATTTGAAAGTCCCGTAGTTTCTATATCAAATACTACATATTCTGTATCAAGCCTCTGTTTTCTTGGTGACTGTACAACTGCTCCCAAATTATCTACAAGATAAGCTTCTACACCATAAATTATTTTTACATTATTATCCTTTCCTGCCGCTGCCGCTTCTGGAAACGCCTGAACAATACCATGGTCAGTAACTGCAATAGCCTTATGACCCCATTTGCCTGCACGCTTTACCAACTCTTTTACATTGGTAATACCATCCATATTACTCATTTGAGTATGTAAATGCAATTCAACTCTTTTTACGGGTGCATTGTCCTGCTTTAAAGGCGGAGCATCTACAAGTGTTATATCTTTAGCAATTATTATAAGTTCCTTTTGAAAACTGTCAAACTGCACTGTTCCCTGCATTTTTACATATACATTTTCTTTTAATCGGTCTTTTATTTCTTTATCATATTTTTCTTTTTTAGGGAAAAATTTCACCGTAATAGAGTCTGTCATATCTGTTATATCAAATGAAACTATATATTTATCACCTTTTTTTGTTTCTTTAGCTTCTACTGTCATTACTTTACCTTGAATTGTTATACTTTCTTCTTGTGCTTTATTTTCTTTAAGCTTAACTACTTGTGAATTGATTGTCTTTCCAAGCAAAATCGGTGATGTATTTTCTGTTTTTTCCTTAGTAGATACAGTTTCCGATTTACCTGTAACTGCCATTGTTTGAATTGCCTTTTGTATTAATTCTTCTTCTTTTTTCTCGATATGACTTTCATAATCCCTTTTATTTTCAAGCGTCATAGTCTCTTCATTGAATTTTATTTCGCAATTAAAACCTAATTCATTAAAAAGCTTTTCATGTATTTTATCTTCTATACGTTTTTGTTTAAGATAATAAGAACTATTTTTCGCCACAGTTATTTCCAATTTATTACCATTTAAATTCCACTTAGAATTTTTAAGTATACTTATACACAATGGACTTTTTTCAGAAACATATACTACATTTTGCCAATAATCCTCTAAAAGAGATTTTTGAGATATTTCTTTATCTATTTTATATTTAATTTTAAAATCTATGTTCTCTATGGGTTTAAGTTCTCTTTTAAGTTGATTTTTAACTTCTTCCATTTGATGAGTATAAAAAATTTTATCTGACACCATATCAAGCTCCATTTTCTTAGCCTTTTTTGAAATTTTTATATCAGTAACTTCTACATATGTCATCATTTTTTTTACATCTTCAGTAAACCCTATATTTTGAAATACTGTATTAAATAGACCCATTACTATATCTCCTTACATTTTTTCTATTTCCTCCATAAGTGCCGAAACTAATTCACTTTCAGGAACTTTTCTGAATATTTCACCTTTTTTAAATATAAGTCCATTTCCATTACCGCCAGCAATTCCAATATCCGCTTCTCTGGCTTCTCCCGGTCCATTTACGGCACAACCCATTACCGCAACTTTTATATTCTTATTTATACTTTTACACCTTTTTTCTACTTCATTAGCAATACTAATCAAATCTATTTCAGTTCTTCCACAAGTCGGACATGAAGTAAATTCTATACCAAATGTTCTAAGTCTTAAATCTTTTAAAATTTCTTTGGCACAACGTACCTCCTCCACCGGATTTCCAGTAAGTGAAACCCTTATAGTATCACCTATTCCCCTTGAAAGTATTGAACCTATACCGACTGCTGATTTCATTGCTCCTGACCACACTGTGCCAGCCTCGGTAATTCCCACATGTATCGGATAGTCAGTTTTTTGAGATAAAATTTCATGAGCTTCTATACTAAAAGGAACATTTGAAGCTTTTATAGAAATAACTATATCTTCAAAGTTAAATCTTTCTAATATTTGTACATGTTTTAATGCACTTTCTACTAATCCTTCAGGCGTTACCTTTCCATATTTTGCAATAAATTCTTTTTCTAATGAACCAGAATTTACTCCAATTCTTATAGGTACTTTTCTTTCCTTTGCCAAATCAACTACCTGTTTTATTCTATCTTCTGAGCCTATATTTCCAGGATTAATTCGTATTTTATCAATCCCATTATTTAAAACCTCAAGTGCGAGTCTGTAATCAAAATGTATATCTGCAACTAAAGGAATATTTATTTTTTCTTTTATTTTTTTGACTGCTTTTGCTGCATCCATATCAGGAATTGCAACTCTTATAATTTCACAGCCTTCTTTTTCAAGTTCCAATATCTGATTTATCGTAGCTTCTGCATCTCTCGTATCCGTATTACACATAGACTGTATCAAAATAGGATTATCTCCGCCTATGCAAACATCTCCTATTTTAACAGTTTTTGTCTTTTTTCTTTCCATACATAACTTCCTTTCATCTTAAACTTATTCCCCATCAATAAATAGAACTCCCAATGTACCCGGTCCACAATGACTTGAAATTACACTTCCTGCTCTGGTTATAAATATTTCTTTAAATATTCCAAGACTCTCAATATATTTATAAACTTCGTCTACTATCTCTTTATCACAGCCTGAATGTGTAATAAAAACTCTGTCAGGTCTGGCTTTTTTTAAATTTTCTTCCATATCCTTTACATAATCCATTATCACTTTTGAAATTTTTCCTCTATACTTTTTAGAAGGCTCCATTTTTCCATTTATAACACATATCTTAGGGTGAAGCTTTAATATTCCTCCTGCCATTGCTGCTAAACCACTGCAACGTCCTCCTCTATAAAGATACACCAATGTATCTACTACAAAACTTGCCCTTATCAAAGGTCTTAAAACTTCAAGTCTTTCAATAATTTCTTTTGCAGATTTACCTTCTTTAGCCATAATCGCAGCTTCTATTACAAGTAGCCCTACACCTGTGGATAAATTTTCTGAATCAAATGTAAATACTCTGTCAACTGCATCTAATTCTTCTCCTGCAAGACGCATAACATTTAAAGATGATGACATACTTGAAGATATCGCAAAACATAAAACTTCGTCACCCTCAGCCAACAGTTTTTTTATCATTTCTACTCCAGCTTCAAATGATGGTGCAGCTGTTTTAGGGGTACTATTATTTTCATCTGACCATTTATAAATATCATCTGGTTGTATATCAACACCATCTGTATAATCATTTTCGCCTAAAAAAATGTGTAGTGGCAAAATGGAAATATCATATTTTCCCAATAATTCTTTTGATAAATCACATGTACTATCTGATAATATTTTTACCATACTTCAAACCTCCTATTTCTATAATGCAAAATCTATAAACTTTTGTTAAAAAAATACTTCTTTTACAGCAAATATCATATTTTAATACATTCACTCTAAAAGAAGCACTATGCTAAAGTTTACACTTTTAATATCCATTTTATAAGCACATTTATATTTTACATCAAATCTTAATTAAATTCAACACAAATTCAGCAACAAAGAATAAATTTCTTTGCCAAAAAAAGAACTGATTGCACTAAAGATTAAAACTTTCTTTAATGCGACAGCCCTTTATTACTCTGTATAATTTTGTAGTTCATCTTTTTTATCTTCAAAAAACAAGTCATTTAATGTAACATTTAATATTGCCGCTATTTTATTAGCTTCATCTATGTAAATTTTGCGTTCACCCACTTCTTTCTGTCTATAACCAGCCATTGTAAGGCCTAAACGCTTACCCATTTCTTCTTGGGTCAAACCAGCTGCTACTCTTGCATTTCTAAGCCTTTGCATTATCATTTTAACACCTCCTGTGTAATCGTTTTGATTTCACATTATCATCATTTAGATTATATTTTATCATCATTACGTTTATATGTCAATAATTTGCAAATTAAATTATAAAAAACATTAATAAGCCATAAAAATAAATTTTTTTATTTTAATTTATAAAAAATTATTAATAATAATCAATCACTACATAATCAAATTGATGATAATTTTAAATAAATGTTTTTTATTATAACTCAACTTTCCTAGTCCAGATTTGCAAACAAATCCCTAATAAATGAAGATTGAGAAGTAACCCAATCATGGAGTTTACTTTTTATTATGTTTGCTATATCAGCTGACAAAATATTTAATTGCTCAACAAA
>CAZQDT010000196.1:0-4744 GCA_964592005.1 uncultured Eubacteriales bacterium | reverse complement strand
TGAAGTCGGTTGTCCTGATTGAAAAGCATTATGTCTGAAGGAAAAAGCCCTGTATTTTCAAATGTAAGACCACGACTGTAAGTAAAACCATTTTTCCCATATTTGTAAAAATTGACTTTATAGCCATCAATAATTGCAGCAATGGTGGTGTTTGAAGAATCTTTGCCTATGGCAGTAAAACCATTTGGTATGGTGTTATTTTCTACAATATCAGAAAATTCACCCTCAATTGTTAAATCTTCATATTTAGCAAAAGTTACATCTTCAAGGAAAGCGTTTCTGTCTTTAAAAGAATATACACTATTTTCATCATATAAAGCACTGTAATAAGCACCGACAAGTTCTTGGTTATCAAAATAAAAATATGCTGTACCAGCAGTTTCGGAATTAAAATACTGTAAGTCAGTCTTAGCTTCGATAAGTTTCTTGTCATAATATGAACTGAAATCTAAATCAATTTCAGCACAGGCTTCTATGATTTTATTAAAATGTTCTCCTTTTTCAAAACTTTTTGGAGAATATATAATATTTTCATCTGAATATTGCCAAAAATAATCATTAAGATATTTTTCACAAATTTCTGAAAAATGTGCCTGTTCTTCACGACTTATTGTGAAAACAGTAGTACTTTCGGTTGCCTGTTGTTCGATTTGTTCTATTTCTTTTGAGCAGGCTGAAAAACTTAGAGAAAATAAAGCTAAAATTAAAAATAATTTTGTTTTGATATAAATCACACCTTTTATATATTTTTATTTATTGTACTTGACAAATTTTAATAAGAATAGTATACACTAAAATATAAGATTTATCAAATGTTAGCGGGTGGAAAAATGTATAAAGTTGAAAGTATTGAAATAGACAAGAGAAAAATAGAGATTTATATACCAAAAAATGTTTTGAGTATCCAAAGAGCGGTCTATGTACAGGACAGTGAAATATTTAAAGAAATTTCACAAAAACTTTTTTTAGGAATACCGAAAGAGAATTTACCTATTATAATTGCTTTAGAAGGAGCTAATAGAAATGCTGATTACACCCCTTGGTACGTCGAACCAGAAAATCCCAAATATCCAGAGTTTGAAGGGAAGGCAGATGAATATTTGGATTTTATTGTAAATATATTAAAACCTTATGTGGAACTAAATTATACAAATATAAAATCTAATACAATTTTAGGATATTCGTTAGGTGGACTTTTCAGTCTTTATGCAGTTACGAAAACCAATTGTTTTGATAAAGTTGTATCAATGTCAGGTTCTTTTTGGTATAAAAATTGGATAGAATATCTAAAAAAGTCAGATATCGACAGAAAAATATCTATATATTTGAATTGTGGAAAAAAAGAAGGGAGTTTTAAAGATGGTCTGGCTAAGGGAAATTATGGTTTTACATATCTTACATATGAAATTTTATTAGAAAAAAATTTGAAAGAAGTTGTGTTAGAATTAGATAATAAAAATCATTTAAATTATGTGGCAGAGAGATTTATAAAAGCTTTTAAATGGATTATGCAGAATTGAGAGGGTAAGAATGTTTAAGATATTAATTGTAGAAGATGACAAATCGATACGTGAAGAATTAAAATTACTTTTGGAAAATAATGGCTATGAAGTTGCTGTGATAAGTAACTTTTCTAATACATATGAACAAATTAAAGAATTTAAATATGATTTAATGCTTTTAGATGTAAATTTACCTGTTGAAAATGGTTTTAAATTGTGTATGAAAATAAGAGCATTTTCTCAAGTGCCGATTATTTTTGTTACGAGCAGAAATACTGACCTTGATGAGCTTCAAAGTATAACTTTAGGTGGTGATGATTTTATATCCAAGCCATATAATATACCAATACTTCTTGCAAGAATATCATCACTATTAAAACGTACATATGCAAATAAGTCGGTTACAAAACTTAACCATAAAAATGTGATTTTGGACTTAGAAAAAAGTAAAATTAGTTTTGGAGAAAAAAGTGAAGAACTTACTAAAAACGAATTTAAAATACTGCTGTATCTTTTCAAAAATAGTGAAAAAATAGTTCCGAGGGCAGATATAATAGATTATCTTTGGGATAATGAAATATTTATAGATGATAATGCTTTAAGTGTAAATATTGCACGTATAAGAAATAAATTGGAGGTACTTGGGGTGTCAAATTTTATACAGACAAAGCATAGGCAGGGGTATATAATATGATATTTTGTGATTATTTAAAAGACAAGCTTTTAGTGATTATATTTAATATATTTTGTATGATATTACTTTCAATTTACCTTATTATACTTAATAACAGCTTTGATGCCGTTTTGCTTATTGATATTGTATGGTGTTTGGTTGTGATTTTATTTTTAGAAATTGATTATTATAAAAGAAAAAAGTATTTTGAAGAAATATTAAAAATGTTAGATGAATTAGAGGAAAAATTTTTAATTTCGGATATTATTTTGAAGCCACAGAAATTGGAAGATGAAATTTATGGGAAAATTTTGAGAAGTTGTAACAAAGCAATGCTTGAAAAGATAACACAGATAAAACATGAACGTAAAGAATATAAGGAATATATAGAACAATGGATACATGAGATAAAAATTCCGCTTTCTGCCTTGAAACTCATATGTGAAAATAATAAAAATGATGTTACAAAGAAAATTTTATTTGAACTTGAAAGAACTAATAAATATATAGAACAGGCATTATTTTATGCACGAAGTGAAAATGTAGAGAAAGATTATTTAATCAGGGAATTTTCTCTTGAAGAAATTGTAAATAAAGCAATTTCAGAAAATAAAACTTTTCTTATAGGAAATAGAGTAAGTGTAAAAGTAGAATGTAATCACAATGTATATACAGACAACAAGTGGATAATTTTTATATTATCACAGATTATTACAAATTCAGTGAAATATGGTGCCAAAAATCTGAAAATATATAGTTGTAAAAATGATGGAAAAGTTGAATTGTGTGTAAATGATAATGGTGTTGGAATAAGCGAGGCAGATTTGCCGCGAATATTTGAAAAAGGGTTTACAGGAAATAATGGTCATACAAATCAAAAATCTACTGGGATAGGTTTGTATTTATGTAAAAAACTATGTGATAAGATAGAGGTTGAAATAGAAGTAAGTTCAAAACAAGGAGAATTTACGGAGGTTAGATTGATATTTTGATTTCTTACAAAATTGTAAGATTTGATTAATCAAATTAAATACATTTTAAGTTTTAAAAGTTTTATTATAGTATCTGAAAGAAATGATAAAATCTAAGAAAGCAGGGAGATTATGAAACAGATACTTAAAATTGAAAGCATTGAAAAATATTATGGAAATAAAACTAATATTACTAAAGCAATAGATGATATTAGTTTTGAAGTAGATGAGGGAGAATTTATTGGGGTAATGGGAGCTTCGGGTTCAGGAAAAACTACTTTGTTAAATGTCATTTCCACAATAGATACTGTGAGTGCAGGTCATATTTATTTAGATGGAAAGGATATTACTAAAATAAATTCAAAAGATATTGCTTTTTTTAGACGCAAAAATTTAGGATTTATATTTCAGGAATTTAATCTTTTGGATACACTTACTTTGGAGGAAAATATCGCATTTGCTTTGGCTATAAATAAAGTACCTGAAAAGGATATAAAAATAAAGGTTTTAGATATAGTACAAAAATTAGGAATACAAGAAATTATTCATAAATTTCCATATGAAGTATCAGGAGGTCAAAGACAAAGATGTGCTTGTGCAAGGGCAATAATAAATAATCCTAAATTAATTTTGGCAGATGAGCCCACAGGAGCGTTGGACTCAAAATCTGCACAAATGCTTTTGGAAACTATTTTAAATATGAATAAATCATTTAATGCAACTATTCTGATGGTTACTCATGATGCTTTTTCAGCAAGCTATGCAAATAGAATTTTGTTTTTAAAAGATGGAAAAATTTTTAATGAAATCGTAAAAGGTGAAAAAACACGTAAGCAATTTTTTGGAGAGATACTTGATGTAATGACATTGCTTGGAGGTGATTTCCAAGATGTACGCTAAACTTATTTTTAGAAATATAAAAAGGAGCGTTAAAGATTACCTTATATATATTGTAACTTTAGTTTTGTGTGTAACTTTATTTTATGCCTTTATGTCTATTGCAAGTGTATATTATGGCGAAAATATACCACTTGAATATAGTTTGGAACAGCTTAAAAAACCAATGAAGTATTGTATTGCTATATTGACATTTTTACTTACATTTTTGATAAAATATGTAAATGATTATATGATAAAAAGAAAACAAAAAGAATTTGCAGTACAGACGATGTTAGGAATGGAGCAAAGAATTACTGCAAATATGTTTTTTGCTGAAACTATGGCAATGGGGTTGATTGCTATTGTTTTAGGAATTTTGGCAGGTGCTTTTATTTCCCAGATACTTACATCTATAATTATGAATTATTTGGGTGAAGAATATAAAATTTATTTTTCACTATTTCCAGATACAGTATTTATAACATTTGCCTTATTTTTGGTTATATTTTTGATAATTGGTATGTTTAATGTGTATGTAATAAGAAAAATAAAAATAATTGATATGATTAAATCTAATAAAATAATTCAAAATGATATAAAGAAAGAATTTCTTACTCCTTTTATTTTATTGGTAGTAAGTATAATAGATATTTTTATGCTTAGAAAAGATTACTATTTTTATCGAGATTTACAAAAATTGGTGCAAAATGGAATGGCAG
>CAZQDT010000195.1:0-4759 GCA_964592005.1 uncultured Eubacteriales bacterium | reverse complement strand
TGAAAATATATACTCCTCTCCTTATTATTCTAAAATTATTTTATATTTCCTTATATATTGATGTTTCCCTTCTATAATCAATACATATTTATCTATAAGTTTACCATTATTATTTTCTATAATTTTTATAGAGCCAATATTTAAATTATTACAAGTTATAATTACTTCTTTTAAGCCTAATTTTTTAGCTTCTTCAAGTCCCAAAGCTAGAATAATATTTCCATAGCCTTTCTTTCTTTCAGAAGGTCGAATTTCAAAGCCTATATTACCATCATATTTTTCTAAATAACTATTTAAACTGTGTCTTATTGATATTCTTCCTATAAATTTTTCATCTTCTATCAGCCAAAAAATACTTTCTTTGACACGTCCTTTCGATATCTGAGGGTTAAGTTCCAAATCAATCAAACTTAACACAAATTTATCAAAGTTTTTATTTAATTCACTTTTATCATACATTAAATTTAGACCTTCTTTTTGGAACTCATTTAGGGCGGATAAGTATGTTTCTTTATATAAATTTATAGGTTTTGACAAAAATGGAATTTTCATACATTATTTCTTCTTTCTAATTAAAAAAATTTACACCAAAATAGGAAAAAATTTGAATTTGCCTATTGCAAAAATTGAAATTATATATTATAATTACATTAATTGGTAAAACAATCCAATTTAGTTATAATACTTACATAATTAATACTTTTAGGAGGGATTTCTTTGGAAACAAACAAAATAAGAATACTTTTAGCAGATGATAATAAGGATTTTAGTGACATAGTCTATGCTCATCTTAAAAAACAGCCTGATATGGAAGTTTTAGCAATTGCTCAAGATGGTGTTGAAGCTTATACAATGATATTGGAAGAAAAACCTGACGTTGTACTTCTTGACTGTATAATGCCTCATTTAGATGGTTTAGGGGTTTTGGAAAAAATAAACAATTCAAATCTTGATAAAAAGCCTATGTCTATTATCTTTTCAGCTATAAGTCAGGAAAAAGTTACACAAAGAGCAATAGATTTAGGAGCAGAATATTATATTGTTAAACCATTTGATTTAGATGCTTTAGTAGCAAGAATAAGACAATTAAAAATCCAAAAAGTTACTGATAATAACATAATTATAAATAATAAAAATTCAGCAGCTGCAAACCTAGAGAGTAAAGTTACAAGTATGCTTCACGAAATAGGCGTTCCTGCTCATATCAGAGGATACAACTATATGCGTGAAGCTATAATGATGGCTATAAATGATATGGACATTCTTAATTATATCACAAAAGAACTATATCCATCTATTGCCAAAAAATGTAATACTACTCCAAGTCGTGTAGAACGTGCAATCCGTCATGCCATAGAAGTTGCATGGAATAGAGGAAAAATTGATGCAATAGACAATTTATTCGGTTATACAATTAATAATCATAAAGGAAAACCTACAAACAGCGAATTTATTGCACTTATCGCTGACCAGTTAAGATTAGAACTTAAAGCTAGCTAGATGTAAAATTAGACATCAAAACAAAATATATTTCCTCAAAATTATTGCCAAAATTATTTCTGCTATGAATATCACTGGTATTCCAACTACAAAATACCAGTGTTTTGTTTTATGTCTAAAAAAATACATTCCAGAATAAACTCCTATTGCTCCTCCAAGTGCTGCAATTATAAAAAACATTTTTTCAGATATTCGCCATTCTTTTCTCTTAGCTCTTGTTTTATCAATCTTGCATACAATAAAACCTATAATATTTATTACCAATATATAGATTGTCAACAATATCCCAACTATTTCCATTTCATACCTTCTTTGCTGCAAACAACGTTCCGACATCTTTTCCATTGATTATATCATATATAATCATAGGGTCTTCGCCTGATGCAATAACCATATCTATTCCTTGAGCATTGATATCCTTTGCTGCTAATATTTTAGTTTCCATTCCACCGGTACCGAGCTTACTGCTTGAACCGCCCCCCATACTTTCAATTTCAGATGTTATTTCTTCAACATTGTGAATTATATGTGCATTAGGATTTTCTTTAGGATTGGCATCATAAAGACCATCTATATCCGAAAGAAGTATCAATATATCGGCATCTACAAGCTGTGCAACATAAGCTGATAAAGTATCATTATCTTTAAATTCCAAATCGGCAAGTTCACTTGTGGAAACAGTATCATTTTCATTAACAATAGGAATTACACCCATATTCATCAATGAAAAAAATGTATTATGAGCATTGTTTCTTCTTATTTCATCTCCAAATACATCTCTTGTAAGCAATATTTGGGCAATATTTTGGTTATACTCTGTAAAAAATTTTTGATATATTTGAATAAGCACTGCTTGCCCCACTGCTGCTGCTGCCTGTTTTCCTCTTACATCTCTTGGACGTTCAATAAGTCCAAGTCTATCAGTACCTACTGCTATTGCTCCAGATGAAACCAATATTACATCTTTACCCTCATTTCTAAGGTCTGAAAGCACTCTGGCAAGCTTTTCCATCTTTTTCAAATTTAATTTTCCGTTAGGATATGTAAGAGTGGTTGTTCCAACTTTTACAACTATTCTTTTGGAATTTTTTAAATTTTGTCTGTAATTCATTTTTGCATTCTCCCTATAAAATTAATCTGCTATCATTTTTTCTCTCAAGTTATCACTTGTTTGTTTATCTTTTAATAATTCTACAAGCTTAAATCCAAAATCCATTGCAGTTCCTGCACCTCTTGAGGTAACAATATTATCACTTACTACAACTTTATCATACAGGACATTTGCCCCTAATAGTTGTTCTTCAAATCCCGGGAAACAAACAGCATCTTTCCCAATAAGCATATTAGACTCTCCAAGAATAGATGGAGCTGCACAAATAGCACCTATTAAAATTCCTTTTTTATTTGAATCTAAAATCAACTGTTTAAGTCTTGAATCTTTGCTTAGATGTAATGTACCAGGCATTCCTCCAGGCAAAATAAGAGCATCTATTTTACTACTGTCAATATCTTCCAGCACCATGTCAGTCATTACAGTAATATTATGTGCTCCTCTAATCATTGTTTTTTCTTTTATCGACACAGTAGAAACAGGTACTTCTGCACGCCTTAAAATGTCCACTACTGTCAATGCCTCTATCTCTTCAAATCCTTCTGCTAAAAATACATACACCATACAAATTCCCTCCTAAAGTTATAGATAACATTTATTTTTTATAAATTCATTCATACAGTTTATCATAAATCACCTAATCTTTCAAGAGGTTAAAAAAAGCCTTCCAAAATTAGAAGGCTTTTTGCTATTTATCCTTAAACTGTGCATCATAAAGTCTTTTATATGCTCCATCAAATTCTAAAAGTTCCTTATGTGTTCCTCTTTCTACAATATTTCCCTCATTCATAACAACTATTTCATCTGAGTTTATTACCGTAGAAAGTCTGTGTGCTATTATTATTGTAGTACGTCCTGTCATAAGATTTTCAAGGGCTTCCTGTATAAGATTTTCAGACTCTGAATCAAGAGCTGATGTTGCTTCATCAAGTATAAGTATTTTAGGATTTTTAACAAATACTCTAGTTATTGCAATCCTTTGTTTCTGACCTCCAGAGAGTTTTGCTCCTCTTTCACCAAGCATTGTATCAAAACCATATGGCATAGACATAATAAAATCATAAGCATTAGCTGCTTTTGCTGCTGCAATTATTTCTTCTTCTGTCGCATCTAATTTACCATATCGGATATTATCTCTTATTGAACCACTAAAAAGTATAGTTTCCTGAAGTACCATTCCAATATTTTTTCTCAAAGACTCCAGTTTATAATCTTTTATATTTATACCATCTATTAAAATACTTCCCTCATTTACATCATAAAATCTAGGAATAAGGCTTACCAACGTAGACTTTCCAGAACCACTTGCACCCACTATTGCAATTCTTTCTCCTACTGGTATTTTCATATCAATACCTTTTAATATCTGTTTTTCAGTATCATACTGAAACTTAACATCTTTGATTTCTACTTCACCCTTTATTGAACCACAATCTATTGCATTTTCTTTATCTTCTATTTCCACAGGCAAATCCATTGTTTTAAATATTCTGTCCAAAGCTGCCATAGCAGTAGAAAATACTACATTCAATTCTGCAAATCTATTTATAGGAAGATAAAACTGTCCAAGATATGTATAAAAAGTAATCAGCTCACCCATTGTCAAAGCTCCGCTTAAAACCCTTTGACAACCAACCCACACTACAAATATCGGTGCTAAAGCAGTCATAAGACCTGTAAACACATTATTTAATGAACTTAACTTGCTACTTTTTATTTGATAACTTAAAAGTCTGTCAGATTCCTTTTTAAATAGTTTCTGTTCATACTTTTCTTGTGCAAAGGCTTGAACTATTGAATATCCTGCTATCTTTTCTTGTGACTGTGCAGACATCTCCTGTGTTTCGTCCTGTACCATACGACTATTTGTTTTTACTTTCTTTCCCATCTTTTTTGTGACAACAACATATACTGGAAATATGCTAAGCGATGCCAAAGTTAATACAGGGTCCATTTTTATAAGGACTACTAAAAGAATTACTAAAAGAGAACCATCCATCCATATATTGGTGAGAGCATTACCTATAAGATTTTGTGCTAATGCTATGTCATTCATAAGAATTGATAAAATACCGCCAGAATGAGTTTTGTTATAATATGATGCAGGCATTTTTTGTATATGCTTATATAAATCAAATCTTAAATCAT
>CAZQDT010000194.1:0-4795 GCA_964592005.1 uncultured Eubacteriales bacterium | reverse complement strand
TAAAGATAAAAAGGAAAAAGCACAAAAACAATACGATGATATATATCAAGCTTACCATGCACTGTCAAACGGAAGAACAGTACAAATGGGATTTAACTATAGCGGCTATAACGAAGACACAAATACCCATATGGGGCAATATGAACAATGGTTAAAGACATTAGGATTAACTTATGAAGAAATTAAAGTTGAAGGGGGATATGTTGTAACTGCTATTGGCGATATAAATACTGCGTTTAAAACCAAACTCAAAGGGGCTACTGACGAATTAGACTATGCAAAGGACAACCTTGAATCCAAAACTTCTTCTTTTTCAACATATTTAAATACGTGGCTACAAAGCGAATTCATATATACCCAAATTGACAATACTGACTTGCAAACTGCTATGCAGGATATGATTCTCAATTTTGATTTCAGTTCGCTACCTAACAATATAGACACTTGGGAAGAAGCCGAAGAATATTTGCGGAAAAATATACTATTCGCAATTAAAAAAGCAAAGGATAATCCAGAGGTTTCAGATGCTATCTCTCAAATTTTTAGTAATCCAGACAACTTATCACCAGAAAACTTTAAAAAATATTACGAAATTATAAAGGAGTTTTTCGGTGATAAAGACCCAATTACATTATATCTCAAACCACAATTTGAAGAAGCTGAAGAAACCGAAAAGCTTATTAACGATACTGTAAAAAATTTTGATGACGAAGAAGGTCTCAAAAAGTTTTTCTCTGAAAATGGAATCAATACAAAAGACGAAGTAAACGAATTTAATAACCTCACAAAGGGAATAACGAAAACAGATGAAGCAATCGAACAATGGAAAAAACATTTATCTGACTCTGCCAAACCTCTCACTCGCTCCGAAATGATTACAACCCTAAACGGTCTCTCCGAAGGCTTTGAGGAACTGGACAAAATCTACTCTTCTATCCAAAGCGATGACGCATTCGACTTTAAGTTGCTAGATGACGAAAAGTTCAAAGAAGCTTTTGAAGGCTGTGGTGAAGTATATGCCGATTTCATTGAAACTGTTACAAGTAACCCGAACGACATTGACAAATGCAAAGATGCTTTCAATAGGCTGGTAACGGAATGGATTACTTCCGAAGGTGTATTAGATAATCTAAACGAGGAAAATAAGAATGTAGCTGCATCTATGCTGAAACAAATGGGCGTAGCTAATGCAGATGAAATTATAACAGCAAGGTTAAGCGCTCAACAATTTGCTTTAAAAATCAACATGGACGATTCGATAGATGTTATTTCCGAACAAACATCTAAATTTCTTGCTGAAAACGAAACGTTGGGAGTCACTGAATCAGCATTATTTGACTTGATATCTCAAGAGAAAATATTTAACAACACCAGCCTAACTACAAGTCAAAAGATTGGCGAATTGCAGAAATTAGCGGAAGCTTTTGGTATTACTGCTGATGCTGCTATGTCTACAAGTTATATATTAAACGAAGTAAAGCTTATGAAGCGTGACGGAGCTACGCAAACTGAAATTGACAAATATGTTAGCGAAGTTTATTCGAACCAAATCAAAAATAGATTTAAGAATATAAATGATACCTATGACTACACGGGCGGAAACAAGTCCAAGGATAACAAAAAGAAGGATGACACCAAAGAAGACTTCGACTGGATTGAAACAAAAATAAATCGCAAAAATGATAAAATCACCGAAGCCGGCAACAAAGCGTCAGACCCATCCTTAACATGGAAAGAACGTAACGAAAGTCTTAATGCTCAAATTGGCTATACTTCTGACTATATTCGTGCCAACAAAACAGCGGCATCAAAATATAAGACAAAAGCTGATAAAGTGAATTTGTCAGAGGCATGGAAGAAGAAGGTTCGGGACGGTTCATTTGATATTAACACTGTAAAGGATGAAAAGCTTAAAAATAATATTCAAGAATATCAGAAGTGGTATAATAAGTATCTTGAATCCGATAAAAACGTGGAAAATGGACGTAAGCAAAGAAGCGATTTGCGCCGACAAAAATTCGATAATATTCAGTCTGAAACAGACGAAAAGGTTAAGGCAATTGATTCTTCAATTCAAGAGCATGAAACTAATATTCGGAAGTTGGAAGCTGAAGGTAAGAAAATAAAGCCACACCATTATAACAATATAATTGCGGATACCGACAAGAAAATTGAGGAATTAGAAAAAGGTAAAAAAACTTACGAAAATCTGCTGAATAAGTATCTGGAAAAAGGTATTATTAAAAAAGGTAGTCAAACATACAATGAGCTGATGGCTACAATTGCTTCCTATGACCAACAAATCAACGATACCAAATTAGATAAAACTAATTACGAGAACGACCAAAAACAAGCCGCAGTAAATACTTTTGACGATTTGGCTGAAGGGTTTGAGAAAGATGTTGAAGATATAAACACTTGTATGGAAAAACATCAGACCAATATTCAGAAATTGGAAGCCCAAGGCAAGAAAATAAAGCCGGGACATTATGATAATCTCATTAAAGATGCCGAAGATAAAGTTGATACATTAAAAAATGCTAAGAAAACCTTAAAAAACAAACTTGATGATTTAGTCAAAAAAGGCTATGTTAAAAAAGACAGTGAAGAATATAATAGGCTTTTGGCGGAAATAAATAGCTATGACCAACAAATCAACGAAGCCGAATTGGACGTTCTTAATTATAAGAACGATAAACGACAAGTCAAGTGGGATAATTTTGATGACGACAGAAACAAAGAACGTGAAACCATTGAAGATAATAACTTCTTAGCAGGATTATTTGATGAAAACGATTTATTGGACGAAAAAGGTGAGCTTACTGCTGAAGGAAAATCCGTTAACGCCCTTCACACTATAAATTATAGTAAGTATTTAAATTTGGCGAAGAGATACGGTGATGAAATTTCTAGGTTGGATGAAGAGTTCAAAAACGATAAAACAAACGAAGACTACATAAACCGTCGTCGGGAACTTGTTGAATCACAACAAGAAGTGATTGAGAGCGTGGAAAATGAAAAAGAAGCTCTTCTTGATTTGGCTCAGAAAGGTTATGATAAGCTCCTCGAATCAATGCAAAAAGCCATCGACAAGCGAAAAGAAGCTTTAAGTGAAATCAAAGACCTTTACGATTATGAAAAATCCATTCGTGAGCAGTCAGAAGAAATTAACGTACTTGAAAAACAATTGATAGCTTTTCAGGGCGATGATTCCGAAGAAACTCGGTCAACCATTCAGCAACTAAAAGAATCTTTGAATGATGCCAAAGAGTCTTTGCAAGAGACACAATACGATAAATATATTAGCGAGCAGGAAAAGATGCTTGATAAACTATATGAAGATACCGAAGAATGGGTAACTGAGCGTATGGAGAATCAGGAGGCACTTCTTTTAGACATCGTTAATAGTACAAATCGGAGCACAGATGTTGTTTCACAAACAATTGATGCTTTAGCGAAGAAAATGGGCTATAATATTTCTAGTGATTTAACAAATATATTGAATCAAAATCAATTTGTTTCAACTTCTAAGATTAAAACCAATCTTGGTTTCGCTAAAGGCGGTATCGTAACAAATAGCACCATCAAGGGTGCTGGCGAAGATGGTGTTGCATTTTTGCGACGTGGTGAAGGTATCATACCAACCAACATGATGCCGGAATGGAATAAAATGATAGCTAATTTGAGTAATATCAATCAAATAGGTGATTCTCTCTCCTCTCTCTCATCCCTAGCATTTTCGGGACAAAAATCATCTCATGTAAATATGGGTGATATCAATATAACTTTTGAGTTGCCTAACGTAAAAAATACGAATGATTTTATCAATGAACTACAAAGCAGTAAACGATTTGAAAAAATTATTCATGAGATGACCTATGGTAATACAAGTTTAGGAAAATATAAATATTAGAATTTAGGCGAGGACAAGTTCCTCGCCTTTTCTATTGATAAGAAAGGAAATTTTATATGTTTTCAAAAGTTGAAAATAAATTATTAAAAAAACAGATGGAAAATCTAAAAGAAACAAATCGAGACCTATATGAAAAAAATAAGATTTTAACTAAGATTTTAGCTGATGAACGGGCAGCGCACAAAAAAACGGAAACTTCACTTAAAGTTATGAAAGAAGATTTCGACTCTTCGAGACAAAGATTTGACGAAATAACAAAAGAATTAAAAGTTATTCAAAAAAAATATAAACAAGAAAAAGCAGATTTTATCAAATTGAAAGCAAAGTATTGTGAAGCAATGAATTCACTACTTAAAGAAATAGATTAAAGATAAGGATGGTGATTGTTTTTGTATGCACTAGATTTTGAGTACGCCGATAAGATGCTCTCTGATTTCGGCTGTATAATTTGCCAAATTAACAATAATAAATCCGGGGTAGAGGAAGTAGAGACTGGCTGTGACATCACTTTTAACACGGTGAAGAACAATCACTCTTCTATCCAAAGCATAATATCTACCACATATGAGCAGGTATTTACTACCACATTCGAAATAATGAAAAATCCGTGTAATGTCAATATAGACGACATCTATTTTACTAGCTCAGAGCTGAATCAACTGGTTACTTGGTTAAATCGAAATGAATACCGAAAATTCAAACCTCTATCAATGAACGAAGATTTAGACGTACATTATTATGGCAGTTTTAATGTAAAAAAAGTCAACATTGGAAATCGAACCATTGGGCTCTCTCTTACCTTTACCGCAAATGCCCCGTATGGTTTTGGTGAAAAAATAATCCGCAAATATAACAAAAAGAATTTAGGAAAATTCTACACTA
>CAZQDT010000193.1:0-4799 GCA_964592005.1 uncultured Eubacteriales bacterium | reverse complement strand
ACAGCATTGGGATTTATTATAGGGATATTGGCAATGTCTTTCTATATAAATAAAAGTATGGATGAAGTAAGATTGTATATTTCAAGTATTATAAGTATTCCTTTATTTATTTTAATTCCTCAGAAGATTTATAATAAGTTTAAAATATCTGAAAAACAGGAAGACAATTTAGAAAATAGAGAATATGTAAAGAAAGTTCAAAATGTGACGACTATTAAACTTAGAAATTTTTCAAGGGCATTTAATAAACTTTCGGATACTTTAGATAATCTTTCTGAAAAAAGAAATTCATTATCGCAAAAAGAGGTAGCAGATTTATTTGATGAAGTAGCAAATAAAGTGTGTAAAAATTGTGGAATGAATACCTATTGTTGGGAAAGTTATTTTTATGATACATATCAGACAATGTTAAATATTTTAGAAGTGGCGGAGAAAAAGGGGTATGTGACTTTAAGCGATATACCTGAAAATTTCTCGAATAAATGTATTAATTGTGAGTTTCTGACAGAAACATTGAACAGATTATTTGACATATATAAAAATAATCTTATATGGCAAAATAGAATGGTGGATAGCAGGAAACTTATGGCAGAACAACTTAAAAGTGTTTCTGCAACAATAGAAAATCTTTCAGAAGAAGTAAAATTTGAGCTTGATTTTAAAGAGGAGCTAGAAAGAAAGATAGTTGACGAACTGGCAAAAAAAGGAATTGCATTGGAACAGGTAATGGTAGTAGAAAATAATAAAAGATATTCTGTGACGATAATTCACAGACCTTGTTATGGAGAAAAAATATGTGATGATGAAATAATACCAGTGGTTAAAAATATATTGAAACGCGATATGGTTATAGATAGTTTTATATGCAATATATCGAAGAAAAATGAAAATTGTACCTTGAAATTGAAGGAAGAACAAAAATATAAGCTGATAACTGGAGCAGCGAGGTTGGCAAAAGATGAAAGTAAAGTTTCAGGCGATTGTTATTCTGTTTTGGAAATAAAAGATGGTCAAATGCTTTTGGCATTGTCTGATGGTATGGGTACAGGAAAAAAGGCGAATAGAGAAAGTACAGCTTCAATAGAGCTTTTGGAAGAGTTTTTAGAATCGGGTTTTGATAAAGATATTTCTATAAAATTGATAAATTCCGTACTGGTTTTAAAGTCAGTAAAAGAGTCGTTTTCGACTTTGGATATGTGTGTGATAGATTTATATGATGCTTCTGCGGAATTTGTAAAAATAGGTGCGGTAAGTACATTTATTAAGAAAGATAAAATAATTGATACAATACATTCTACTTCACTGCCTGCTGGAATATTTAATGATGTGGATATGGAAGTTTCAAAGAGGAAGCTTAAAGAAAATGATTTAATAGTTATGGTGACAGATGGAGTATTAGATGCAGATGAAACTTTGATAAATAAAGAAAAATGGGTAGAAGATGTTTTGAAAAATTACAAAGGGCGAAATCCTCAAGAACTGGCAAATTACATATTAAATAAAGCAAAAGAAAAATCAAGTGATAATATAAAAGATGATATGACTGTTTTAGTAGCCAAACTTTGGAATAAAAAGTAATATTTGTTTCTTTACGATAATATAAATATTATTATAAGGAATTAGAATATTAGGAGGTTTAGTATGGATTTTGAACTTATAAAAGAAAAAATTGTTTTGGATAGAAAAATAGGCGAAGAAAATATACAAATTATGACAGATGGGGATATTATAGTACCTGATGTAAAACCAGATGTATCAAAGATACTTCAGTGTAAAGGTGATGTAATTCTTGAAAATGTTAATATTTCAGAAGATAAAATAAATTTTAATTGTAAAATAGAGTGTGAAATTTTATATTTGGCAGATGGTATTGATGGAACTTTACATAGTATGACGGCAACTCTTATGACGGAAGAATTTATAAATCTTGAGGGTATTACAAAAGATATGAGAGCAGATTTAGAATGTGAACTTATACATATAGACTGCAAGCTTTTAAATGGAAGAAAACTCTATTTGAAAGCAGTATCTGAGGTAAAAGCAAAAGCAGAAGCGGTGATATCGAATGATATTGTAACTTCAATAAATGGAGTAGAGGAAATACAAATTCAGAAAAGTAAATTAAATATAAGCAGAGTTGTTGAGAATAAAAAAGATAAAATAATTATAAAAGAAGAAATAACTGTACCATCAGGAAAGGCGAATGTCAAAGAAATTTTATTCTGTAATGTAAATATAGCAGATAAAGAATGCAGAATTTCAGACGGAGTTGTAAATATAAAAGGAACTTTGATGATTTCTACTTTATACAAAGGAGAGCTTGATGAAACGGTAATAGAATTTATGGAGCATGAAATACCATTTAATGGACAGATAGATGTAGCAGGCTGTAATGACGGAATGTTTGGAGATGCAGTGCTTAAGCTTGAAAAACAATATTTACAAATTCACGCAGATGAAGATGGAGAACAAAGAGTAATAGAGCTTGAACTTGAGATAGGTGCAAAACTTTTAGTAATGAATACAGAAGAAATAGAAGTAGTTGAAGATGCTTACTGTATAAATAAAAAATTGGTACTTAACCGAGAAAATATTAAATATCCGCAGCTTATATGTAAAAATAAAAATCAGAGCAGTGTAAAAGAAACAGTTGTATTAGATGAAGAATTAGAAGAAATAATGCAGATATACAATGTAAATGGAAAAGCAAAGATTGAAGATATAAAAATAATAGATGATAAAATTATAGCAGAAGGTATAATAAATGTGGATATGTTATATATTGCTAAAAGTGATACTGCACCGCTTTGTTCTTTTGAACAGATAGTTCCTTTCAGGCAGGTTATAGAAGCAAGAGGTGTAAGGAATGATATGAACGTAGATGTAGATTTAAGTATTGAACATATAAGTTTTAATATGCTTTCTACTACTGAAACAGAAGTAAGATTTATATTGGATTTTGGAGTATGGGTAAGGGCAGAAACAGAAGTAGAACTTATAGTAGAAGCAAATATAGAGGAATTTGACAAAGAGGAATTGGAAGAGGCAGCAAGTGCAAATATATATGTAGTCCAGCCAAATGATACTTTATGGAAAATTGCAAAGAAATATAATGCAGGTATAGATGAAATAATGGAAATGAATGAACTTGAAGACGATAAAATAAATATAGGTCAGAAACTATTGATATTGAAGAAAATATTACTTTAAATGGTGAAATTCCATAAAAAATATATTGACAAAAATCAAAACTTTTTATAAAATCAAATAAATATAGTTTAAAAGTAATGATAGAGAGTAGTAAATAATATTATCCTATTCAGAGAAAAAATCCTTGGCTGTGAGATTTTTAGAAAAATATTATTGAAGGTAGCTCTTGAACTTTCACATTGAAGGTTTTCTGTGTAGGTGTGAACGGAATGGCTCCGTTAAAAGTCTAGGATATGTCAGTATCCAAAAAGAGCCTGTTTAATCAGGAATTAAGGTGGTACCACGGTTAATTCGTCCTTTGTCATAAAGATAAGGGACGTTTTTTTGAGTAAAATAAATTTTTAACAATTTTATGAATGGAGGATTTTTATGATTAAGGAACTTGAAAAAACATATGACCCGTCACAAGTAGAAGACAGGTTATATAAAAAATGGCTGGATAACAAATATTTTCATGCAGAGGTAGATAAAACCAAGAAACCTTTTACAATAGTTATTCCACCTCCAAATATTACAGGTCAGCTTCATATGGGACATGCACTTGACAATGCTTTACAGGACATTCTTATCCGCTGGAAGAGAATGCAAGGTTATAATGCCCTTTGGCTTCCTGGTACAGACCATGCGAGTATTTCTACTGAAGTAAAGATAGTAGACCAGATGAAAAAAGAAGGGCTTACTAAGGCTGATATAGGCAGAGAAGAATTTTTGAAAAGAGCATGGAAATGGAAAGAAGAATATGGTGGAAGAATAGTAGAGCAGCTTAAAAAACTTGGAAGTTCATGTGACTGGGACAGAGAACGTTTTACAATGGATGAAGGACTTTCAAAGGCAGTAGTTGAAGTGTTTGTACGTTTATATGAGAAAGGCTGGATTTATAGAGGAGAAAAAATAGTAAACTGGTGTCCTAAATGCCAGACTACTATTTCAGATGCGGAAGTTGAACATGAGGACCAAGCAGGACATTTTTGGCATATAAAATATAAACTTAAAGATAGTGATGAATATTTACAGGTAGCTACAACAAGACCTGAAACACTTTTAGGAGATACAGCTTTAGCAGTAAATCCTGATGATGAACGTTATCAAAAATATGTTGGAAAAGTTGTAATTCTTCCGATAGTAAATAAAGAAATTCCAGTAGTTGCAGATGAGTATGTAGACAAAGAATTTGGAACTGGTGTTGTTAAAATTACACCTGCACATGACCCTAATGACTTTGAAGTAGGAAAAAGACATAATCTTCCTATAATAAATGTTATGAATGATGATGGTACAATGAATGAAAAAGCAGGAAAGTACCAAAATATGGATAGATATGAAGCAAGGAAAGCTTTAGTTGCAGATTTACAAGAGCAGGGACTGTTGGTTAAGGTAGAAGACCATTCTCATGCTGTTGGTACACATGAACGTTGTCATGAAACAGTTGAACCAATGGTAAAACTTCAATGGTTTGTAAAAATGGAAGATATGGCAAAACCAGCATTACAATCTTATTATGATAAAAAAGTAAACTTTATACCTGAAAGATTTGGAAAAACTTACACACATTGGCTTGAAAATATTCGTGACTGGTGTATTTCAAGACA
>CAZQDT010000192.1:0-4816 GCA_964592005.1 uncultured Eubacteriales bacterium | reverse complement strand
AATAGTTTTTCGCACTTCATAATCTTCTCACTCCTTGTCATTTTCTTTAACTAAATAATCTCTGTTGTGCCAAATCGGCACTATAACCACCATCTTCTGTTCTTCCGCGTTCTAATTCTCTATATAACGTCGCAATATGAACATTTATTCTTAAAGCCAAAATTTCAGGTGATATTATTCCTGACTTTATATATAATTCTAAATCTTTTCTGTCTTGGTAGGTTATTTTCTTATATTTTTTTGCCATTTCTGTACTCCTTTCAATCAAATTTTTGAATAGTATAGAGATTAAATACTCCATTTTTCTTTAAAAGAGATTATTAAATCATATATGAATTTTAATATTCTTTCTTCTTTGATTTCATTTAATAACACAATTATTTCTTTTCCATAATCCATTAATCATCACCTCTAATATTAAAAATTTTAGAAAAAAAATAAATGCGATAGAGTTTTTTAACTCCTTTCGCATTTAATTATATAACTTACTATTTTTTATTATTTCGAGGAATCTATAAAAATAATCTGATTTTCTTTTACATATCCTAATCTTTCACGTGCTGTTTCTTCTATGTAAGAATCTGATTTTACCATATCCATTTCACTTTTTAAAGCGAGTGTCTTTTCCTCTTCCTCTTTAATTTTCTTTTCAAGTGTTGATTTTTCTTCACATAATTTAGTATATGTTTGATACTTATCTATGCAATCTATGCTTACAAACACCATAAATACTAATACAAAAAACAAATATATATTAAATCTAAAAGTTCTCTTTTTCTGGTTCTTCTGAGCTTTCAAAATTCTTTCCTCCTTTAAAATTTTTTAAATAACTTTCAATCTTATCCAAATTTTCCCTAAATACTTTTTTAAAAAAATTAATAGGTGACATAATTAATTTTAACACAATATGTATAGGAAAGAAAAGTATTTTTATAAAAAATTTAATACATAATTTCACAAAATTCAACACTTTCACCATTACAAATACAAAAATTTTACTTATACTTACAAAATATAAAATCATACCCAAAACAAACCCTATAAATTCAAACAATCTAAGTTCTAAATGATTAATCCTTAAAAGAACAAAAAACATAATCCCAAATATTATCAACCAATATATAAAATCTTCAATATAAATAAATATATTTTTATGTTTGAAACTTTTTCGCAATATTCTAAATAAATCATATATAAGTGCTGAAACTCCTCCAACCAATACCATACACAAAAAAACTGACATATTAAAACCCTCCTCGAAAATTATCTAAAGAGTTTTGTCAAAAAACCTTGGCTTTTTATATTTTCTTTAAGTTGATTATATGAAACCCCATCTATTTCTCCCTCTATTTCAAGCTGACCATTTTCTAAAGTTAATTTATTTACATGCAGATTATTCCCTAATATTGTAAGTACACCCAATTCAGTTTCCATAATTATATTGTCTTCATCAAATGCAAATACATCTACAACACCTGAAATAGCTACTTTGTTTCTTTCCTCCATAACTACACTATGTTTTATTTTTCTTTCTTCATTACTCATAAAAAATACCCCCAATAATCAATGTATAATACATTATATTGAGAGTATTTACAATTTATTACTTTTATAAAGCACGGTACATATCTGCTGCCCCTTCTTTTCTTACCACTTCTTGAACAGACAGAACTTCCACTTTAGTAATATTATTTCCAAAACGAATTTCTATAATATCACCTATTTTTACTTCCGTACCTGCTTTTGCCACTTTATCATTGACTGTAACCCTGCCTGCATCACAGGCTTCATTGGCTATCGTTCTTCTTTTTATTATTCTTGAAACTTTTAAATATTTATCTAATCTCATATTTTTTCCTCCAAATTCTTATTCCAAAAGAGGATAATAAAAAGCTGCCGAATTTAATATTAAATAAATACATCAGCTTTCAACTGATATTATTTGTTTACAGCATCTTTTAAAGCTTTTCCTGCTTTAAATCTTGGAGCTTTTGATGCAGGTATCTTCATTTCTTTCTTTGTTTGAGGATTGATTCCTGTTCTAGCTGCTCTATTTGTTACATCAAATGTACCAAATCCTACTAACTGTACTTTTCCCTCTTTTGCTAATTCTTCTGTTACTGCTTCTTCAAAAGCTTTTAATGCTTTTTCTGCGTCCTTTTTACTTAATCCTGTTTTTTCAGCCATAGCTGATACTAAATCTGCTTTATTCATTTTTAAATCCTCCTCATTTTTTTATTTAACACCTAAATCATCAAAGCTTAATCAAGCCATATTAAGGCGTTTTCATCTTCCTATTTATTTATAAACTTTTATACGTCATTTGTCAAGGTAAATTATTCATTTATTTATAAAAAACTTAAATATTTGTTATTTTTATGGTTTATATTTCCAAAAGCGTTATGTAATTACAACAAAATAGCCCTGCTTTATCCATAAGCAGGGTACTTTATTACTGTTCAAGTTGTTTTCCCAAAAAATTTGAAGCCGTTTGTGCAAGCTTTGTTTCAATCTCTCCCATTTTCTTTCCATTGGATAGAAATATAACTGCCCCTAAAACATCTCCTTCAGAAATAATAGGTGTAATCAATTCATTATTATAAATTTCTTTTAAATCTTCTTCTAAAACTGATACAAATCCATTCTCATTTCTACTTGCCATTAAAGTACTTCTTTCACTTATAACCCTTTCAAGTTCACTACTTATAGTTTTATCAATAAAATCTTTTTTACTTCCGCCTGAAACAGCTATTATTTGGTCTTTATCCACTATACAGGTTATATGACCTGCTGATTGTGCCAGCGATTCTGCATATTCTTTTGCAAAATTTTTCAATTCTCCTACTGGTGAATATTTCTTTAAAACTATTCCACCTTCTTCATTTGTAAATATTTCTAAAGGGTCGCCCTCTCTTATTCTCAATGTTTTTCTTATTTCCTTTGGTATAACTACTCTGCCTAAATCATCTATACGTCTAACTATTCCTGTTGCTTTCATCTACTTTTACCTCCATAACCATTAATATTTATAAATATACCAAATTTCATTTTTAATTGGTTCTTGGAATTATTATGTGTTAAAAAAGCAATATTATACCATAAATTCATTATTTTTTAATTTTAATTATATTTTTTCCCAGGAAAACATAATCTCTGTTTTTTGAAAGAGAAAAATATCTAAAAATAAAAAGGCAAGCTATTAAAATATAACTTACCTTAGCATATTATCATTTTACTATTTTTATAGTATTCCAAACTTCTGTATATTTTTCCATAGAAATTCCATTTGACCATTTTTGAAACTCTTCATTAAAAATTTCATTCTTCTTAGCGTTTATATAAGTTTCTTTAAGATTTTGTTTTATTGTTTCTTCATTAGGTATTCGTTTCTCATTAAGCTTGATTATATAATAACCTCCTGCTGTTTGAATAAGGTCACTTATTTCTCCTTCATCAAGACTGAAAGCCGCTTCTTCCAGCTCTTTATAATCAAATTCACCTGCCGAAATTATTTCACTTACTTTTTCATCATATTCATTACTTTGCATTTCTTTATTTTCTCTTATATTTTTCAATGCTAAAAGTGCCTTATCCTGTACCTTTTTCTTTTCTTCCTCTGAAAACTGTACTGGTTTATTATTTACAAGGGAATATGTTGCAAAATATATATATTCAATATCTAACTGTATAAGTTCTTTTTTATTTTCTTCCATATATTCCACATAATAACTTTCAAAATCTTTCTCGCTAAGTTCAAAATTTCCTGTTATGCTTTCATAAAGCTTATTTCTAAGAATTTTTTCTTCCATAACATTTATAAAAATATCCTCTGTAAGATTCATTTCTTCTAATTCCTGTTCTGTCAAAGTTTTCATTGAATTCTGAGCTTCTTTAAGTGCCTGTTCCTTTTCTTCTTTTGTAAGAGAAATATTCATATTTTTAGCTGCTTTAGCTGAGATTTTAATATAGAAAATAGAATTAAGTGCTGATTCTTTAGCTACTTCTTCTGCTGTTTTTCCTTCAAAATCAGTTACCCATATATCATCTCCACCAATTTCTTCAAACATCTGTTTTGCTTCAATTAGGTATATATTAAACTCTGCCTCACTTATTTTTTCACCATCTATCATTGCCACAGCTGTCTGCTGTTGTGTAGAACAAGCTGAAAACAACATCAAAAAAATCACTTCTAAAAATATAACAAATAATCTTAATCTTCTTTTCAATAAAATCTCACCTCACAATAACTCCAATTTTCTTCTTTATTTATTATTAATAAATTATACTATAATTTTCTCTTTTATTCAAGCTTTCAGCTGCTGTAATAAAAGTTTAATATTTCTCAATGATTCATATAGTGTAATATTTTTAGTTTTTAATGTCAAATAAGAGATTTCTCCTGATGTAAATAAAAGATTTCCTTTATAATCTTTTATCAATTCCAAAATTCTATCACCATTAGCTTTAGCATTTTGCTTATAATTGATTACCACAAAATCTCTTTTTTGGGATATCAATGTAATATCTTGCTTATGTGCTTCTGACTTTATCAATGCAATATCCAATAAAGTCTGAACACTTTTAGGAAGATTTCCATATCTGTCTTCTATTTCTTCTTGAATTTCATAATAATCCTGTTCATTTCTTATAAGAGCTATTTTTTTGTATATTTCCAGTTTCTGTTCTTCATTTTTAATATATGATTTTGGAATATAGGCACTTATTTCTATTTCTATTCTGGTTTCAAAATCTTCTTCTACTTCTATTCCCTGAACTTCTTTTACTGCCATATCAAGTATTTTACAATACATATCAT
>CAZQDT010000191.1:0-4836 GCA_964592005.1 uncultured Eubacteriales bacterium | reverse complement strand
TTAACTAAATCTATATTTTTAGAGATGTTTGGTGATGTAGTAACTAATAGTAATGAGTGGAAAATCAAAAAGTGGAATGAAGTATTAAATATTACAAATGGAAAAAATCAAAGAATAGTTGAATGTAGTGATGGAATATATCCTATTTGTGGAAGTGGTGGAGAAATTGGAAGAGCTAAGGATTTTATTAGTAGAGAAAATTCGGTTATTATTGGAAGAAAGGGAAGTATTAATAAACCTATTCTTATGCGTGAAAAGTATTGGAATGTAGATACAGCTTTTGGACTTGAACCTAATATAGAAGAATTAAGAGTTGAATATTTATATTTATTTTGTTTATTTTTTGATTTTGAAAGATTGAATAAAGCAGTAACTATTCCAAGTCTTACAAAGCTTGACTTATTAAATATTTCTATGCCAATACCACCGCTTGACCTTCAAAATCAATTTGCTGACATTGTTAAACAAATCGACAAATTGAAATTGCTCTTTGAAAATTATAAAGGATTATTGCATTTTAATATGAAATTTGAGTCATTTGGTGAAGATAGGGGCTTTGTAACACTAAATTTGAAAAATATTGAAGAAAAGATATTTTATGAAAGGGGAGGTAAAAATTGAAAACAAATTTTTCATTTTTGTCAGATAAAAAAGAATATGAATTATTTGCTTCAGCTTGTATTGATGCGGAAAATGTTTTGGAAACTTCATATACTATGAGTGTTGTTGCATCAAGAAAAGCTTTGGAATTATGTGTTAAATGGGTGTATTCTATTGATGTAGCTTTAAACAGTAATTATAATGATGGTTTGCAGTCGCTTTTAAATAATAATGGTTTTCCATCGTTAATGGATTATTCTTTATGGAAAAGATTAAAATATGTTGTTAAGAATGGAAATATATCTGTTCATACAGAAAAAGTTTTATCTAAAGATGATGCTATTTTATCATTAAATATTGTATTTGATTTTGTACAGTGGATTGATTATTGTTATGGTAGAGATTATGAGGAAAGGGTATTTAATGAAAAACTTATTCCAAATAAAACTGTTGAAAGTGAAAAAATTAAATGCGAGTATGAAAAAGTAATTGCTAATATTCAAAAGAATACAGATAAAATAGTTGATGAGAAAGATAAAAGAATACAGGAACTTTTAAAGGTAAATGAAACTTTAAGTTTACAAATATCGGAATCAAAGAAAGAAAATGTAAGAAATAGAGAATATAATTATGATCCGAATATGTCGGAATGGGAAACAAGAAAACGTTATATAGATGCAGATTTGAAAGATAATGGATATGTTTTTGACCAGAAGGCACATAGAAATTGTATTGAAGTGGAATATCAGGTCATGGGTATGCCGAATGCAAGTGGTATAGGTTATGTTGATTATGTAATATGGGGAGATACAGGAAAAATTATTGCTGTTATTGAGGCTAAAAAATCAGGTGAGTCAGCAGATAAAGGCAAAAATCAGGCAAAATTGTATGCTGACTGTATACATAATAAACAGGGTTTAAGACCAATAATTTTTTATACAAATGGCTTTGAAACATATCTATGGGATGACGAAATGTCGCCTCCAAGACTTGTAAGTGGAATATTTCCTAAAAAAGATATTGATAGAATGATTGCTAAAAGGTATATACAAAAGCCTATTAATTCAATAAGTATAGATGAAAATATTACAAATAGACATTATCAATTGAGAGCTGTAACAAAATGTTGTGAAGAGTATGAAAAGGGGATAAGGAAATGTCTATTGGTAATGGCAACAGGTACAGGAAAAACAAGGACAGCAGCATCTGTTGTTGATGTAATGGCAAGAAGTCAACAGGTAGAAACTATATTGTTTCTTGCTGATAGAAAAGCACTTGTAAAGCAGGCAAAGGAGTCTTTTGGAAAGTGTATACCTAATACTACTTCATGTAATTTAGTGACAAATAAAGAGGATAAAAAAGAGAAGTTTATATTTTCTACTTATGGAACAATTTTGAATGCAATAGATAATATTAAAAATGAAGATGGTTCAAGATTTTTTTCACCCGGACATTTTGATTTGATTATAATAGATGAAGCACATAGAAGTATATTTAATAAATATAGAGCAATATTTGAATACTTTGATGCTCGTTTATTGGGACTTACAGCTACTCCTAAAGATAATCTTCACCAATCCACATATGAATTTTTTGATATGAAAAATCATATGCCAACGGATTTTTATGAATATGATGAAGCAGTAAATAAAGACCATGTTCTTGTACCATTTTATTTGAAAGAAACATCTACTAAAATTGAGGATGATGGAATTACTTATGATAAGTTAAATTTAGAAGAACAGGAATATTATGAAGAGGAATTTATTGAGGATGAGGGATTACCGGAACGTATACAGCCTGAAAAAATAAATAAATTTATTTTTAATGAAGATACTGTGGATTTAATGATATCGGATTTGATGAATAGTGGTATTCGTCATAAAAATGGAAATCATGTTGGTAAAAGTATTATTTTTGCACAATCTAAGAAGCATGCAAAATTCATTGTTGAGCGTTTTGATAAATTATATCCGCAATACAAAGGTGATTTTTGTAAACTCGTGATTTGTGATGAACCATATGCTGAAAAAAATTTAGAAAATTTTAAAAATGCAGAAGCTTATCCATTTGTTGCAGTTACAGTCGATATGCTTGAAACAGGTGTCGATGTTCCAGAAATAGTAAATCTTGTATTTGCCAAGAAAGTATATAGCAGAATTAAATTTGAACAAATGATTGGAAGAGGAACAAGACTGTGTGAGAATTTACTGGGGTTAGGAAAAGATAAAGAAGAATTTCGTATATTTGATTATATGAGAAATTTTCAGTTTTTTAGAAAAACACCCAAAGGCAAAGAAACTGGAGAAATAAAATCACCTGTTGAAATAAGGTTTTCAAGAAAAGTTCAATTAATAAAATTACTTCAAGATACAATTTATTTGGAAAATGAATATCAGAATTTACGTAAAGAATTGGTAAATTCAGTGATTGAGGACATAAGAGAACTGAAACCTGATAATAGTAGTATTCGTGTTGAAGTAAAATTACAGCTTAGATATGTAGAAAAGTATAACAAAGAGGAGATTTTTGGAAATTTAGATGACATAAGTAAAGAAGAAATAATAAGTCATTTATCTAAATTAGTTGTTACAGATGAAAAAGATGAAGCTGCTATTAATTTTGATGTTACAATGTATGGTTTGATGATAGAAACTATTACAGGAGGTAAGAAAATAGAACGTTTAAGAAGAAATATTGTATCTAATGCGAATACATTGATTAAAGAGTCAGCAAATATTCCAGATGTAAAATCCAAGATACCGCAGCTTAAAGAAATTGTTTCGGATATATATTGGGAATCAAAGGATATACTTAAATTTGAAGAGTCACGTAAATTATTAAGAGATATAATGAAGTTTATACCTCAGAAAAGAGTAAAAGTTCATTATACTCATTTTGAAGATGAAATCAGTTTTATGGAAGAGGGAGCAGAATTTAGTATGGTTTCGTCAGATTTTGATGATTATCGTGCTAAGGTTAATGAGTATGTAGAAAAGCATAAATTTGACCCAACTATTCAAAAGTTAATACATAATAAACCTATTTCAAAAGATGATTATAATGAGCTTGAACGTATATTTACACAAGATTTGGGTACTGAAGAAGACTATAAAATTAATTATCAGGATACTCCATTTGGTATTTTAATAAGAAAAATTGTGAAAATGGATAAGAATGCAGCAATGGCAGCATTTTCAAAATTTATAGCAGAAGAACGTCCAAATTCAGAACAAATATATTTTATTGAACAGATAGTTGACTATGTTGTTGAAAATGGTTGTATCAATAATTTGATGGATATTATGAAAGCACCTTTTGACAGACCATACAAGTTTAATGTAATATTTGATAGGGAAGAACAGAGTAAGATTGTACAAATTATTAAAGATTTTAAAACGAGTGCATTGATAGCATAATGAGTTTAAAAATTAAACAAAGGAGTTTATCTGTGAAACATTGATGTTGTATAGATAAACTCCCTATGTCAAGTAAATAGTTGCGTTCTGTATTCGCTACTTACTTGATTTGGTTAAATTATTTGTATGAAATTAATTCTTCTACCATTTTTCTCTTAGGCATTTCAGGAATTTCATCAGGATACCCTAAAGCAATAATACACCCGATTTCCTGTGTTTGAGGAATATTTAAAAATTCAGCAATTTTATTTTCGTCAAAAAGTCCCATAATTACAGTACCCAGTCCCATATCTTTGGCAGTTAAGCAAAAAGTCTGGGCAGCTATACCACAGTCAAACATTTGCCATGAAGCACCTTTAGAAGTAGAAAAAGAGCCATCTCTTTCAAAACCACTGCGATTTTTAACATAGCTTAAAACTACTAAAACGGGTGCAGAATTTATATGTCCCTGATTGAAAGGTGAAACCATCTCATCAGCAATTTTTTGTTTAATTTCAGGTGTTTCTACCATTATGTAGCGTGCGATTTGACTGTTTTTCCAAGATGGAGAATGTGAAGCACTTGAAACAAGTTTTTCTAGTATTTCATGAGATATAGCCTCATTTTTAAATTTTCTTATACTTCTTCTTTCTTTTATACAATCTAAAGTATTCATCTTAAAGACCTCCTAATTAATTTTTCGACATTAAATTGTCGAATTTTATATTTACGTAGATATGATATCAATAAAAAAAATTTTAGTCAATATATAGTAATTTAAGTTTCAGGAAAAACGCACGAATAATTATTCTTTGCATTTAATTATCAATTTTACTTT
>CAZQDT010000190.1:0-4842 GCA_964592005.1 uncultured Eubacteriales bacterium | reverse complement strand
TGCAGAGCTTAAGCCTTTTTATCCACCTGCATAGCAGGTGGTTTTCTAATCCAATAAAAGCGGCACAGCCGTCACCGATCATCAGTCCGACTGCCAAAACAACCGTCATAATAGGCAGTATAACATTTGTTGCGGCATTGCCGAGGTATCCTACACCGTTACCGATGAACACCTGATCTACCATATTGTAGAGCGAATTTAAAACAAGTGCAATAATACTCGGTACGGCAAAGCGTACCATCAATTTTCCAATTTGTTCGGTACCGAGCGGATTGGAAACAGAAACTGTTTGTTCCATGAAAATGAACCTCCATTAATTTTAAATTTTTATTTAATTATAAACCCTATTACAATAACAGAGTCAAGAACAAAAATTAAACTACACAGGACAAAAGTACGAATGTCATTTTTGAACTCAATTTTTCTATTCATATCTTTTCCTTGTAATCATAAAAAAATATAAAATCTCCAGCCAAACCAAACATTCATTCAATTCTCCTATTTTTAGCAAGCTTTAACTAGACAAATTTCATTTAATATCTTATAATGTTAAAAAGATACATAAATATTTAATGAGAGGAAGATATATTATGTTTACAAGTAAACAAAGAGCATATTTAAAAAGTTTAGCAAGTGCAGAAAATGCTATATTTCAAGTAGGAAAATCAGGATGTACTCCAGAAATTACATCTGCGATAGAACAAGCTTTAAATGCTCGTGAATTAATAAAAATATCAGTTTTAAATAATTCAGACGAAGACCCTAGAGAAATAGCTCAAATGATAGCAGAAAGGACACATTCAGAAGTGGTTCAAGTTATAGGGAAGAAAATAGTGCTATATAAAAAATCAGAGGACAACCCTACTATTGTACTTCCTAAATAATTATAAAAGTTTGAAGGTAAATTTATTGGTTTGTTTTTGTAAGGGGGAATTGTAATGAAAAAAAGATTTTCATTAATCTTAAGTATTATAATGCTTCTAAGTACATTTAATACTATTTATGCAAGTGTAGACACTCCTGTAAGAGGAATAGTAGTAGACATTTTAGATGGTGAAGCTTTAGTTATGAAATTTAATAATACCACTGCTAAAGTAAAGCTTATAGGTGTAAAAACAAATGCTTCAGAAGAAGCTTATAAATATATGATTGACAATATAAAAGGCAAATATGCTTATCTGCAAATGGATGATTTTTACAATTCACAGAGAGCTGACAGCATTTATACTCTTGCATATATTTTTATGTATGATACCGGAGAAATGCTAAATCAGACTCTTTTACGTAATGGTTTAGCAGAGATTGACTCTTCACACAGCAATGCAACATATTATAGTACACTTTCTCACTCTAAAGAATATGCTTATTCCAGCAATAATGGAATTTGGTCAACTAATACAACCGGAAGTGATTATGTTAATATAAATACCGCATCTGCATTAAAACTCAAAACATTGTTGGAACCTGTTGATGCTGAGCTTGCCAACGCAATAGTAAATTACAGGACTTATAATTATTTTAATACTGTTTCAGAATTGAAATTTGTAGACGGAATGACAAAATCAGTGTATGACCTGATAAAAAATAAAGTTACTGTTTGTACAAATATAAATAAAGCTTCAGAATATGAATTTTTAACTCTTAAAAATCTTACACAAAATGATGTAGATAATATCATTAATTACAGAGAAAAAAAGGGAAATTTTTCATATATATCTCAAATTCAGACAAAAGCAGGATTGAGCAGCAGCAAATATAAAAGTAATTCCGATTTTATATCCGTAGAATATAAAAATTTTATAGACGATAACAGCAATAATTTAGCAGTAAATATAAATACTGCCACTGCCAATCAGATAGCAAATGCCTCTAATGGTATTATTTCAACATCAGAAGCCAAATCAATAGTAGAAGCCAGAGAAAAAGGTTATAGTTATAAAACATTAGGTGAACTTATGAAACTTGATAATTTAGAACTTACACAGACTGAAATTAACAAAATTGAAGATAATTTACATTTATATACTGATATAAATAATGCCTCAACAAATGAATTAAAAAGCCTTTTTGGTTCTTCCAGCAATGCTTCAAGTCTTGCCAAGAAAATAGAAGACGCAAGACCATTTAATAATATTTCTGAATTTAAAAAGATTGTCGATTTGGATAAATATGGTATAAGCAGAGAATATATCTATATTGATGAATATGAACTACCTAAAAGAATAAATATTAATTTAGCATCAATTGAAAAGTTACAAGAATTGAATTTAACATCAGTTCAATTAAATACTTTAAAACGTACAAAAGGCTCAATGACAGATTTTAATGATATTAAAATTGATATCGAAGATATAGATGATATGATATCACTATATACAAATATAAATAAAGCAACCAAAAGTGAATTAATGACTTTAGGAGATATGACAGAAAATATGGCAGAAAGTATCATAACTTACAGAACTAGCCAGCCTTTTGGCTCTAAAACAGAAATTAAAGAATTTTTTAAATCTAAAAATCAACTAAGTTTTTACAACCAGATAGAAGATTTTATAACATTCAGATAGGGGGAATAGTAATGTTTGTGGAGAAAAACTGGGAAAATCCAGAAATACTTCATATAAACTGTGAAAAAACACATTCATATTTTATACCGTACGAAACAGAAAGTAAGGCTGAAAAAGGAATACGAGGAACATCAGAGTTTTTTAAAAGTTTAAATGGAATGTGGAATTTTAAATATTATGACAGTGTATTTGAAGTGGAAGACGGTTTTTATTCATTGAATGAAGATTTATCTTTATGGGATACATTGCCCGTACCATCAAATTGGCAGATATATGGATACGATAAACCACACTATACAAATACAAGATATCCTTTTCCTTTTGACCCTCCATATGTACCTACTGAAAATCCGGCAGGTATATATGTAAGAGATTTTGAAATTAAAAAAGATAAATCTAAAGAACAATATCTGTTTTTTGAAGGTGTGGATTCCTGTTTTTATGTTTGGATAAATGGTGAATATGTAGGATATAGTCAGGTAAGCCACACAACTTCTGAGTTTAATATAACAAAATATTTGAAAGACGGCACAAATCGTATTGCTGTTATGGTTCTTAAATGGTGTGATGGGAGTTATCTTGAAGACCAGGATAAATGGCGTTTATCGGGTATTTTTAGAGATGTTTACATAATTTCAAGAGATAAAGAACATATAAAAGATATATTTGTAAAATATACCCTTAACAAAGAACTTACAAATGTTAAAGTTGTATGTGAATTAAAATTAAAAGGAAATAAATCTTCAGAAGTAAGAGCTGTATTTAAAACACCAAAAGGAAAGCTATTTACAGAACTTTTAACAAATATAAAGTCAGATGGAACTATTGAATTTGAAGTAGAAAATCCTGAATTATGGAGTGCGGAAATTCCAAATTTATACAAATTATATTTATATTGCAGCAATGAAATAATACCTGTTCAAGTAGGTTTTAGAAAAATAGAAGTAATAGACGGAATAATTACCATTAACAATAAAGCTGTAAAATTTAAAGGGGTAAACAGGCATGATTCAAATCCTGATTTAGGATATGTTACACCTGTCGAAGCAATGAAAAAAGATTTATACCTTATGAAACGTCATAATATAAATGCAATAAGAACATCACATTATCCAAATGCACCACATTTTCTTGAATTATGTAATGAGCTTGGATTTTATGTAATAGATGAAGCGGACTTAGAAACACATGGTGCAAACCATGGAACAAAACCAAGAAATATATCATATTTTTCTGAAAATCCTGATTATAGAAAAGCATACATTGACAGAATGGAACGAATGGTAGAAAGAGATAAAAATCAACCTTGCGTTGTTATTTGGTCTATTGGAAATGAATCGGGATATGGAGAAAATCATAGAAGAATGGTTGCTGCCGCCAGAAAAAAAGATAATTCAAGATTGTTCCATTATGAGGGAGCTTTCAGTACATGGGACGGCAATGAAAATGATAAAGAAACTTCCTGTCTTGATATGGTAAGCAGAATGTACCCATCATTGGAATGGATGGAAGATTTCTTTAAAAATTCAGAAGATAAAAGACCTTTAGTATTATGCGAATATTGTCATGCAATGGGAAATGGTCCCGGAGATTTGAAAAAATATTGGGATATAATGTATAGAGAACCTCGTTCAGCAGGTGGTTTTGTATGGGAATGGACAGACCATTCAATTACACAATATACAGAAAATGGTAATAAATATTACGTTTATGGTGGAGATTTTGGAGATTTTCCAACAGATGCGGAATTTTGTGTAGATGGACTTGTATATCCAGACAGGACTCCTCATACAGGTCTTTTAGAGCTTAAAAATATCATTTCTCCTGTAAAAGCAGAAATGATTTCATCTAAAGAAGGGCTTGTAAAAATAACCAATAGATATGATTTTAAAACTCTTGATTTGGTAATACTTAATTGGAGAATAGAAAAAGATGGTATTACTGTACAAAGTGGAAATCAGAGAGTAAAAGGATTAGAAGGGCAGAAAAGCACTGTTATAAAACTTGATTATGAATATCCAAGTCAAGCAGATGGAAGATATTTTCTTATTATAAGTTATCGTCAAGAAAAAGCAACTTTGTGGGCAGATGCAGGACACGAATTAGGTTTTGACCAATTTGAATTTTCAGAGCTTTCCGTTAAAAAAAATATAGTAGATAAATTATCTTTAGAAATATTTAATTTAGAAGAAAATGAAAAAGAAATTACAATAAAAACTACTGACTTTACATATGTATTCATTAAATTTTTTGGTACATTTAAAAAGCTTGAGTT
>CAZQDT010000189.1:0-4847 GCA_964592005.1 uncultured Eubacteriales bacterium | reverse complement strand
ACTATTCGCAAAATACAGATTTTACGAATAGTTATATTGAATATTTTAATCATAATATATATTTATTTAATTGATAAATTAACTTTATTTAAATATAATAAAAAAGTAAAAAACTCTTTAAAAAAATATATTTTTTTGATATAATGCTGTGTGTTAGAGATAATTTTTCAGAAAGAAGGTTTTTTTATGAAATACATAGTAATGCTTGGAGATGGTATGGCAGATTTACCATATGAAGGACTTGGAAATAAAACTCCTTTACAATGTGCAAATAAACCTAATATTGATGCTTTAGCTAAAAATGGTATTGTAGGTATGGTTAAAACTGTTCCTGATGGAATAAAGCCTGGAAGTGACGTTGCAAACCTCTCCGTTATGGGTTATAATCCTCTTCAATATTATACAGGACGTTCACCTCTTGAAGCTGTAAGTATTGGGATTGATTTAGCACCTACTGATATAGCTTTCCGTTGTAATCTCGTTAATTTATCTAATGAGCCAAATTATGCTGATAAAACAATGGTAGATTATAGTTCAGATGAAATATCCACAGAAGAAGCAGCAAAGCTTATTAAAGCAGTAAATGAAGCTTTTAAAACATCTGAGATAGAATTTCACCCTGGCATAAGTTACAGACATTGTATGGTATGGCATAATGGAAAACAAAATCTTGAATTGACACCTCCTCATGATATATCAGATAGAAAAATAACAGACTATTTACCTAAAGAACAAATTATATTGGATATGATGGTTAAAAGTTATGATATACTTAAAGACCACCCTGTAAATAAAGCAAGAGAAGCTAAAGGACTTAGACCAGCAAACTCTATTTGGCTTTGGGGCGAGGGTACAAAACCAGCTATTGCCAAATTTTCAGATAAATACAACTTAAAAGGTTCAATGATTTCTGCTGTTGACCTTCTCAAAGGTATTGGTATATGTGCAGGACTTGAATCCATTGAAGTTGAAGGAGCTACTGGAAATATTACTACTAATTTTGAGGGAAAAGGACAAGCAGCTATTGATACACTTTTAAAAGATGGCAAAGATTTTGTATATATACATGTTGAAGCACCTGATGAATGTGGTCATAGACGTGAAGTAGAAAATAAAGTTAAATCTATTGAGCTTATAGATGAAAAAATAGTAGGACCATTAATCAAAGCTTTAGAAGATGCTAAAGAAGATTATAGTATTTTAGTAATGCCTGACCACCCTACTCCTTTGCTTTTAAAAACGCATACATCTGACCCTGTACCATTTATAATTTATAGAAGTACAGATAAGAAACAATCCAATGTTTCTTCATATACTGAAGAAGAAGCTAAAAAAACAGGATTATTTATACCAGTAGGACATACTTTAATGGACAAATTTTTAGAAAAATAAAAAATAAACTCTTTCTTAAAGTTTTTAACTTCAAGAAAGAGTTCTTTTTTATTTATTTATATTAAAAGCTTTTATTCCCGGATATACACTGCTCGCTCCTAGTTCTTCTTCTATACGAAGTAATTGATTATATTTAGCAACTCTCTCGCTTCTGCTTGGTGCTCCCGTCTTTATCTGACAAGTATTAAGTGCTACTGCTAAATCTGCAATAGTTGTATCTTCTGTTTCTCCCGAACGATGTGATGAAATTGCTGTATAACCTGCTTTATGTGCCATTTTTATAGCTTCTAAGGTTTCAGAAACAGAACCTATTTGATTTAATTTAATCAAAATAGCATTTCCACAACCTAAAGAAATACCTTTTTGTAATCTTTCAGTATTTGTAACAAATAAATCGTCACCTACAAGTTGAACTTTATTTCCAAGTTCCTGTGTAAGAAGTTTCCAGCCCTCCCAATCTTCCTCATCTAAAGCATCTTCGATAGAAATAATCGGATATTTTTCAACCAATGATTTCCAATAGTTAATTAATTCTACTGATGTAAATTTTGTACCTGCCTTAGGAAGAATATATTCACCTTTCTTACTACCTTTCCATTCGCTTGCCGCCGCATCCATAGCAATCATAAAATCTGTACCTGCTTTGTATCCTGCTTTTTCGACAGCTTCCAAAATATAATCAAGAGTTTCTTCAACACTATTAAGATTTGGAGCAAAACCTCCCTCATCTCCTACTGAAGTTGTCAACCCTTTTGCTTTTAATATAGAGGCAAGAGTGTGGAATACTTCAGCACACCATCTTAAAGCCTCTTTAAAACTTGGTGCCCCTACTGGCATAATCATAAATTCCTGAACATCTAAAGTATTAGCTGCATGAGCTCCTCCGTTCAAAATATTCATCATAGGGACTGGTAAACGATTTCCTGATATACCTCCTAAAAATTTATATAAAGGCAAATCTAATGAAGATGCAGCTGCTCTTGCTGTTGCAATAGATACTGCTAAAATTGCATTTGCTCCTAAATTAGATTTATCCTTTGTACCATCTGCTTTAATCATTGCTTTATCTACTGCGTAAATATCTGAGGCAATCATTCCGACCAAAGTATCATTGATAGTTGTATTGATATTATTTACAGCTTTTGTAACGCCTTTTCCAAGATATCTTGACTTATCACCATCTCTAAGTTCTAAGGCTTCAAATTCTCCTGTAGATGCTCCACTTGGTGCAGTTCCTCTTCCGATAGTTCCATCTGCTAGATGTACTTCTGCTTCAACAGTAGGATTTCCTCTTGAATCTAAAATTTCTCTTCCAATTATTTTTTCAATCTTTAAATAATCCATATCAATTTTAACCTCCAAAATGTTTTAGTTAGTCAAATCTAACTACTTTTATTATAACATCTGCTCTAATATTTTACAATATCACTACTTGTAAATATTTATCATTAAAAAATTCTTTATAAAATACTATAAAATTCAATATTAAATAAAATGAAAAATTTGCTTAAATCTCAAATATTTTCATAATTGAATTAAATTGTATAGAATATTTTTTTCGATAATGATATTTTTATACCTAAAAATAAAATACATTTACTTTGTTCGAATTGGTAAATATTACCTTTAAAAATTTTTTAATATAATTTATATTTTTGTTTGTTTTTTTTTATATTTATGATATACTGTGTAATGGTTACATAAACCAATATAAAACAATTATTATAGGAGTGTTTTCATGTCAGAAAATAAGTTTGAAGTAGGAAGTATTGTAGAGGGTAAAGTTCTTAAATTAAAACCTTTTGGGGCTATTGTTGAATTAGATAGCACGACTCAAGGATTAGTACACATTTCACAAGTTGCTAATGGTTTTGTTCAAGACATAAATGAACATTTAAAAGAAGGTGATATAGTCAAAGTCAAAGTTATAAACATAGATAGCGAAAATAATAAAATTTCTCTATCTATTCGTGAAGCTTTGCCACAGCAAGCTCGTCAAAGAAAAACATTTAATAATAATCAAAAACGTAATTTTTCAGAAGATAACCGCCAAAATACGTCTGCAAATAATACAGCAGAAAATCAATCAACAACTCCTGTTGACCCTATGGCAGCATTTGAAGATAAACTTAAAGAATTTAACAAACAAGCTACTGAACGTCAGGCTAGTCTTAATAAACGTAATAACAGAAGATAGAATAAAAGACGGTTTTTAAAACCGTCTTTTATTCTAGGTTATATAAAAACAATCCAAATCAATTTTGAAACAATGTGTGTTGTCATATGTGCTACAATAGCATATTGTATTCCATATTTACGGTATAATTCACCAAATATATATCCAAACATACCATTCATCAAAAAACATCTAATTACAATTAAAACCGATAGTTTACCAAAAAATGCCAATGTCGCTGGTAGATGTCCTGCTGCAAAAAGTAATGCACAAATAATATTTGCAATTAAATATATTTTAACAGGAAGTTCTTCTTTTTTGATATTTTTAAAAAATAATTTCCAAATTATAAGAACTATTAATGACATTAGAAAAAATCTTAACATAAGTTCTTCTACTATTCCCCCATATAAAATAGAAGCAATCCAATTGTCAACACTTCTTATAGTCAATTCATTTTCATATGATGCTGCCACTTCTGGTATAAAATTTCTAAATGTCCAATAATCTAAAGAAAATATTATTCCGCATACTACACCTGCTAATAATGTCTTAATTAATTTATTTTTATCGAAATTTAAAGGCTTTAATAAATTTACTTTTTCTGACAATATATATCCGAGTATACCACAAACCACTGAATATATAACTGCCTGTATCATAGCAATAATTCCTAATACTTGAATATCTGTTCCTTGTTCTAGCATAATTTGCTGCATTTCAACTGTTAAAGAATTAAATGAATACCTTCCTGTGAAAAATCCTCCTATTGCCACAAATGGAAGTAAAATCAAAACAAATTTAATTGATTTTTTTATATTATCTTTCATATTATCCCCACCTTTTTATTCTAAAATCAAACACTAAATAAATTTTAAAAATATCATTAAAATATAATTTTTTACTACTTTATTATAATATTGTTAAAATTAATGCTAAAACATATAACACACTTTTCACTATAACTTTCTCAATGGATTGATTTAATATATTTTCTTGATTTTCTGTTCCTTTATAAATTCTTATTATTGCTAGCAAATATTGTATAAAAAACACTAAAGCTATCATATAATATCTAAAACTCCATTTAATAATTCCTGAAATATTTAATAATACAAATGCCAAAAATATACCAACATTTGCAATATCTTTTTCTTTTATGTGAAATACACCAGAAGCTATATTCCAAATACAGAAAATTATTTCAATAACTATTAAAAATAAAAGTATAATACATCCCATTAAAATCTACCTTTCAAAATTAAAATTTTTAACTTGT
>CAZQDT010000188.1:0-4855 GCA_964592005.1 uncultured Eubacteriales bacterium | reverse complement strand
CAAATTAGAAGATTTTATTGCGAGAAACAAAGCAAGAGTAGCGACTACCAATATGGCAAAATCACGTCAGAAAGTTTTGGATAAAATGGAAAAAATTGAACTTCCAAAAGATAAAATAAAGCCGGAATTTGTATTTAAAGAAAGCAGAGCAGCCGGAAAAATAATATTTGAAACAAAAGATTTGGTTATTGGCTATAATTCACCTCTTACTAAACCTTTAAATGTGCAAATGGAAAGAGGACAGAAAATTGCTCTTGTAGGTGCTAATGGATTGGGAAAATCTACTTTACTTAAAAGTTTACTTGGACTTATTACTCCTATTTCGGGAGAAGTAATAAGAGGTGATTACCAAGAACTTGGTTATTTTGAACAGGAGATGAAAGAAGGAAATACAAATACCTGCATACAAGAGGTTTGGAATGAATTTCCATCGTATACACAATATGAAGTACGTTCAGCACTTGCCAAATGTGGACTTACTACTAAACATATAGAAAGTAAAGTTATGGTTTTGAGTGGAGGAGAGCAGGCAAAAGTTCGTCTGTGTAAAATAATAAACAGACCAAGTAATATACTTGTGCTTGACGAGCCTACAAATCATCTCGATGTAGATGCAAAAGATGAATTGAAAAGAGCATTACAGGCATATAAAGGAAGTATTCTGTTAGTATGCCATGAGCCTGAATTTTATAGAGATGTAGTGACAGAAATATGGAATTGTGAAGATTGGAGTACCAAAATTTTTTAAATCTCAAAGTCACAGAAAGAGGTGATTTGTTTTGAAAAAAATAGGAGGATTTTTTAATTCTGTTAAAAAAGTATTTGGTAAAAAACATAAAAAAAATGGTTTTGAAATAAATTACGATAATACAAAATTTCAAGATTTTTTAAAAAATTTAGATATTTCGGACCCGGAATATGAATCAGTAAGGAAAGCTGTTGATTGTTGCGAGGAAGCTATATATTTGTCAGAAAAAAGAATTGCTTATAGTGAAGAACTTCAGAATATATATATCAAAGAAAAAGATTTAGAGTTATTTAATGAATTTTCGAGAGAGCAGTTAAAATCTTTACAGGAAAAAATAGATGAATATAAGACTATAAGTAAAGAAAAAAAAGGGCTTAAAAATCAGGTGGAAAATTATGACAGAGCATTTGATTATCTTGCAAAGATTGAACATCAGGTAGAGCCTGCCATAAAAGAAATGCAGTATCATGAAAGGCGACAGTCAGGTTTAAAAAGAGATATAGCATATATACAGGGAGAGAAAGAAGAACTTATATATGATAAAGAACAGCTTGAGAATAGTTTGGATTTTTTATATAAATTTTCAATAGTTTTTGTATGCGTGATGGCAGTTATAACTTTTACAATGGGACTTTTTAAGATAGCTTTAAATAAAAAAATATTTATTCCCGCAGTTTTGCTTGCAGTTTTTACAATTGTAGTAGGAACAGCTACATATTACTTTCAAAGAAAATTCAGATTTGAGCTTGAAATGAATGCACGATTACAGATAAGGGCAGTAGAACTTTTGAACAGAGCAAAGGTTTTATATGCTAATTGTACCAGTTTTTTGAATTTTGAATATAAAAAATATAAAGTTAAAAGTTCAGAAATGTTAAAAAGTAACTGGGACGAGTATTTGTACCAAAAACAAATAAACAAGAAACATATAGCAATCAATAACCGAATGCTTGAGATTTTTACTGACATAGAGAAACTTTTTAAGAAAAAAGGTATACAAGATGTACAAAATCTTTTTGAAAGCCTTTTATATTTGATAAATTTAGATGATAAAAAACTTTTACAAAAAGAGATAAAAGAAATAAAAGAAAGAACTCAAAGAGAGCTTGAAGATTTGAATTTACGTCAGGAGAAGCTTTGGGACAGTATTATGGAACTTCAACGAAAGGATATGACTGAAGGACACATCATTTCTGATATAGTAAATGCTTATGAGCAGGAAGTCCAAAAGCTTTTGGAGAAATTAGCGGTTAAAAAAGAAATTTAATATTAAGTTAATATTAAGCTAATATTAAAAGAATAAAAAAATAATTTAATTTTTATAAAATTTATGTGGATTTTATAAAATAGATGTGATATAATATTAAAATGAGTATACATATCTAAGAGTATGTGTTGCTAAAAGCAATAATAAGGAGGAACAGGGTTTTATGAGTACTTTAGAAAAATTAGAAAATAATATGGTGAAACTTACAATTGAGGTTGCGGCTGATAGATTTGAGGAAGGAATGAAATATTCCTATAATAAAAATAAATCACAAATTAGTCTTCAAGGTTTCAGAAAAGGAAAAGCACCAAGAAATATAATTGAAAAGGTTTATGGACCAGAAGTATTTTATGATGATGCTATTAATTATGTACTTCCAGATGCTTATGCAGAAGCAGTAAAAGAGCATGATTTAGAAGTGGTTTCAAGACCAGAAGTAGATGTAGAAAAAGTTGCTAAGGGAGAAACTATGGTTTTCACAGCTTTATTTGCTGTTAAGCCAGAAGTTACACTCGGAGATTACAAAGGTGTAGAGATTGAAAAAGTTGAAACTGAAGTAACAGATGAAGATATTGAAAATGAAATTAAAAAAGTTCAAGACCAAAATTCAAGATTGGTTACAGTAAATGATAGACCAGCTCAATTGGGAGATATTGTAACAATAGATTTTGAAGGATTTGTTGATGGTGTCGCTTTTGAAGGTGGAAAAGGTGAAGACTACGATTTAGAGTTGGGTTCACATACTTTTATTGATACATTTGAAGATCAGTTAGTTGGAAAAAATTTGGCTGATGATGTAGATGTAAATGTTACATTCCCTGAAAACTATGGAAAGGCTGATTTATCCGGCAAGCCAGCTTTATTTAAAGTAGAAATCAAAGATATCAAATTCAAAGAATTACCAGTAGTTGATGATGAATTTGTAAAAGATGTTTCAGAATTTGATACATTAGATGAATATAAATCAGATATTAAGGCAAAACTTACAACACAGAAAGCAGAAAATGCTAAACATGAAAAAGAAAACAAAATTATTGCTAAAGTAGTAGAAAATGCTTCTATTGACATTCCTAAAGTAATGGTAAGTGAGCAGGCAGACCAAATGGTTGAAGATTATAGCAAAAGAATTACATCACAAGGTTTACCTTTTGAAATGTATTTACAATATTTAGGACAAACTAAAGAGCAATTTAAAGCAGGCTTTGAAGCACAAGCTGAGTTTAATATCAAAGCTAGATATGTACTTGAAGCAGTAGCGGCTAAAGAGAACTTTGAGGTTACAGATGAAGAAATCGGCAATGAGCTTGAGAAAATGGCTAAAGCTTATGGAATTGACAAAGCTAAGTTAGAAGAAGTAATGCAGGAGCAGGAAAAAGAAGCTGTTAAACAAGATGTTAAAGTTCAAAAAGCATTAGATATGTTAATCAATGAAGCAGTTGAAGTTTAATTAAGAATTAACTATGTGGTGAGTGTAAGCTCACCACATAAACATTAAAAATCATTTTATTAGGAGGAATACATAAATGAGTTTAGTACCTACCGTCGTTGAACAAACAAATCGTGGAGAAAGAGCTTATGATATTTATTCAAGACTTTTGAAAGACAGAATAATTTTTTTAGGTGAAGAAGTAAATGATGTTACAGCGAGTTTGGTTGTTGCACAGATGTTATTCCTTGAAGCAGAAGACCCAGATAAGGATATAAGTCTTTATATTAACAGTCCAGGAGGCTCTGTATCAGCAGGATTTGCTATATATGATACAATGCAGTTTATAAAACCTGATGTATCTACTATATGTATAGGTATGGCAGCAAGTATGGGAGCATTTTTACTCTCAGGAGGAGCAAAAGGTAAAAGATTTGCCCTTCCAAATGCAGAAATTATGATACATCAGCCTTTAGGAGGAGCTAGAGGTCAAGCTACTGAAATTCAGATACAGGCAGAACAAATTTTAAAAATTAAGAAAAAGCTTAATCAGATTTTAAGTAACAATACAGGAAAATCGATAGAAGAAATAACAAGAGATACTGAAAGAGATAATTATATGACAGCTCAAGAAGCTAAAGAATATGGATTAATAGATGCAGTTATAGAACATAAATAAATGAGGTGAGCAAATGGCTGGAAAGAACAGCGAGCAATTAAGGTGCTCTTTCTGCGGAAAGACTCAAGAAGAAGTACGTAAGCTTATTGCAGGCTCTAACGGGGTTTATATCTGTGATGACTGTGTAAATCTTTGTAATGGTATAATAGAAGAAGAGTTTATGGAAGAGGACAAATTTGATTTGAGAGATTTGCCTAAACCAAAAGAAATAAAAGCTAAATTAGATGAATATGTAATAGGACAGGAAAATGCAAAGAAAGCATTAGCAGTTGCTGTTTACAATCATTATAAACGTATAAATGTTCCTAGTAAAGCTGATAATGTAGAACTTCAGAAAAGTAATATATTATTGGTAGGTCCTACCGGAGTTGGAAAAACCTTTCTTGCACAGACACTTGCAAAGTTATTGAATGTTCCATTTGCGATAGCAGATGCAACTACACTTACTGAAGCAGGTTATGTTGGTGAAGATGTTGAAAATATACTTTTAAAGCTTATTCAGGCAGCAGATTATGATGTAGAAAGAGCTGAAATGGGTATAATATATATTGACGAAATAGATAAAATTACTAAAAAATCTGAAAATGTTTCTATTACAAGAGATGTAAGTGGTGAGGGTGTACAACAAGCACTTTTGAAGATATTGGAAGGTACAGTTGCTTCAGTTCCTCCACAGGGTGGACGTAAACATCCGCATCAGGAATTTATTCAGATTAATACTACAAATATACTTTT
>CAZQDT010000187.1:0-4856 GCA_964592005.1 uncultured Eubacteriales bacterium | reverse complement strand
CCTTCAATTTCTGTTCCTAAATCTTTTTTATTGTAATTTCATCTTTACTATGTATAGGTGTTATAAAAATTCCAATATCTAAACCTATGAACTTTTCTACTGCTTCATCAAATTCTTCTTTAGTATTAATTCCATATTCTTTTGATAAGATTTCCTCTAATTTAACAATATCCATTTTGTACCTATCTTTTTATCCTTAAATTTTTTCTGAACACGCAGTTTCTGTAATGTTTAAAAAATCACTTATAGCTTTTACAGCAGCCGGAGAATATGACCTGCCATTTATGATTGCTGATACATATTCTCTAGTCAAATTAAGTTCTTTTGCTAAATCTTTTACGCTTAACTCCTGTTCAATCATTGCAATTTTGGCTTTCTTACACCAAGGTGATAATTTTGTAGCCATTTTATTTCTCCTTTCACCAAGTTTTCAATATCACCATAACCCCCTGCTTTTCCATTTTAACCTCTTATATCCCTTTTTCTGTTACCAGTTTTGCACCTTTAATCATAAAATATATTTCTTTTTGTATTTCCTCTGGGAGTTGTCTAAGCATTTCAAGCAATTCAATCATTTCTTTTGTACCTAACATTCTTCACACCCTCTTTTCAATAAATTTAACCTTGCCATTTTTTATATGCTGTGCTATAATTTTTTTGTCAATTACAAATGGCGGGCAAGTCACCATTTGCTTTTGATATTTGCTTTAGCCTTGCTTATCTTTCAAGCAGGGTTTTTATTTTTTTCTCTTGCTTCAAAAAATATAATTAATCAATCCCCAAGAACCTAAAACAATAACAGCTAAAATTATTAAAAACTCAATTATTTTAAAAAATAATTTAAAAATATTTTTTAACATCTTGTCTACCTCCTTATTTTATGGTATATTTATATCATAAGCTTCACCGAGGTAACCCTCGGTTCAGCTTTTGTTATTTAGAATAAGTCTATTAATGATTTAATTGATAGACCTATCAAAGTTAAAGTTCCTAACAACTCAAGAACTTTTAACCCAAGCTTATTAAGTTGTGCTATCAGCTTAGTAAGCTTTTTTATTTTGTCTTCCATTTTATCAACTCCTTTGTTTTATTTAGTAACTTCAGTTACTATACTTATATTATAACCATAGTAATGTGCTTGCACAGTAATGTGCTTTGTCAAGTATTTTTTGAAATATTTTATATTTTTTTGACGAAATAAAATAAGAACTTATTATTTACAGCCAAATATAATAAAGCTGGATTTGATAAAACTAAATGGTACAGTATTAATTACAAAGAAAAATTGGTTGAATATAAGATAAAGGCATTGTAAAAATAAACAAAACAAAAAGCCAAAAATTGATAATTGTAACGAATTTTTGTTTTTTTAGAATATTTATATCTTTTTGTTTCTTTTTTGTATAATTTGTAGTAAAATGTAAGAAATCTTAAAATATACTTTTTCGGGGAATGAAAATGGATAATAATAATTTTGAAAACAATTTTAAATTTTGTCAATTTTGCGGTTCAAAAATTCCAAAAGATGCAGTATTATGTACAGCCTGTGGCAGACAAGTTGCAGAATTGAAACAGCAGGAAACTTCTCAACCACAACAGATAATCATTAACAATGCCAATAACAATATTAATAATAATGTAGCGGTGGGTGGTGTAAGACCTAAAAACAAATGGGTAGCTTTTTTACTTTGTTTATTCTTAGGAGGAATAGGTGCTCATAAATTTTATGAAGGTAAAATATTGCTTGGAATAATATATCTGTGTACACTTGGACTTTTTGGCATAGGGACACTTGTTGACCTTATAGTAATTCTTTTAAAACCTAACCCTTATTATTAATTCATGAAAACATCAGTTTAGAAAATACTAAAAAAGCGGCTATATCAATGCCATAGGAATAGATTGGGATATGTAATATAAAAAAGCATTGGTGCGAGCCAATGCTTTTGTCATATGATTATTATTCAATTACAGAGAATATTACATTTTCCATTGTTGCCCTTGATTTGCTTTTTAAATCTCCAATTATTTTAACTGCTTTTCCATGTTGATGTGCTTCTACCGCACTTCTGTAATCCTCTTTTGTAAGTTTCACTTTTACCGACTTTGCTTTATTATTATCTCCAACATATACAACAACTACTATTCCACCATTTCTTTCATCAACCACAGGCGAAGCTGATAATTCTTTTATCTTCCCTACTATTTCGGTATTAAAATCTGTATATTCCTTAATTTTACCGATAACTGTAGATATAGGTTGATAATAGTCATTCGATACTTTTATATTGCTACATTTTACTCTGTTTGCTTTAATGTTAGGTGCCCACTCTGCTGTAAATTCAACTACTGTATTAGGTGATTGCAAACTCAATCCGTTCAACGCTTCATAAAAATTAGAACTAATTACTTGTTCTGAATTTAATAAGCTTTCAAGCTCATCATTATCTATCTTTTGTTTTATAGTTAAAATATTACTCATCAAACGATTAGTGACTTGTCTTGTCAAAGAGTTTGCACATTCTTCTTCATCTGAAAAAATACTTAATTGTCTGTATCCCTTTTCTGATATTTCTGCAAAAGGACAAACTATTGAAACAACATAACTCCCTATTTCCGTTTGACCGAACCTACACTGAGATAAAAATTTTTGTACTGATTCGTCAGTTCTTCCGTAATGTATCTTTTTAGGATTTATAATATCCAATGCAGTAGCTGCCAACAATTTCTTTGCATTGTCAAATAATTGTATTGCATCATCAATCAAAATATTTCCTGATTCTACATCTTTTTTATCTAATCTGATTTTCAAAATATCTGTATTAGGATTCATCAAAAAAAGCATTAACTGCTCTACGGATTTATTTTCAATATTAGCTATTTTCTTAACTGCATCATACATTGTTCTTTTGTAATCTCTCAAAGATTTATCTAATGGTACAGTTATTTGCTCAAATATATCATTTTTATCATATTGATATATCTTTATGTCCTCTCTTTTGGTTTCAAAAATTTCCCATTCTGTTTCTGATAAATATTTACAAACCGCTGAAGGCTTTAATTTCTCTGTCATATCCACAAAATTTACTGAATATATCATAATTCTCCCTCCTCTGCAACCTTTTTTAATAATTCTTCAACAGATATGTTATTCAACACATTACTCTTTGGAATTTTTACTGTTACGCTTTCTTTGTTTGAAGATAATTCATTGTTTTGTAAACTCAACCAAAACATCTTTCCTCTCAGCGATAATTCTTCTTTATTCCAATCAACCCAACTTTCATCGTCTTCTGGCAATATCAAAAGTGCCAATATACTTGGCATAGATGCCGCCATACACAAATCATTGTAATTCTTAACTTTTAATTTATATGTAACTCCATCATCATTGATGCTATACTGTGACTTTGATGAAGTTGATTTTAACTGAATGCTAATTTGAGCATTAAATTTACGGTTGTTACTTAACAGTACAATCTTTTTGATTATTGCATCCACGCTGTCCTCATCATGTCTAATATCTTCTAATGCTATACCATTGACAGCCGTAATCAATTTTAAATAGCATATGCTTAAATCTTCTTTTATTTTCTCCTTATCCATATTATTCCCCCATAAATGTATATCAAGATTAACTTATACTAAATTTAGTATACATTATTTTTACACCAAATCCAATACTATATACAAAAATAATTAAATTTTATGTCAAAGCTTTTTGTTATTTATCACAGAATACTCATTCTGGCAAAGCCATTCTACAAACATTTGTTCTAAAGTTGATATTTTATAGTATAACCCTACAAAACATTTGAATTAATATTAGTAATTTTGCCGAACTTTTATTTTTTTGTAGAATTTTGTTACTTTTTGATAGTCTGGGTACATTAATTATATAGAGGGAGTTTATATAATACATCGTTTGGAGGAGTTTATATGAAAAGAACTAATTGGTGGTATAATACATCTTTTATAATTTTTATGTTTGCATTATCTTGGTTAATAATAAGTTCCTATATCAATCTCTTGATTTCGTTTTTAGAAATTGATACAGATTTTATAAATACATTTCTTATTCTCCTAAGTATACCTTCTTTTATTGGTGGTATATTATTGTATAAAAGAGATATTATTGATAAAGACACACTTTCTCAATTCATTACTGAAAATACAAATCTATCTAATAATTTATATTCTTTACAAGAAGAACTAAATAATATAAAAAAAGATAATGAAAAATCTATAAAAAATAATGAAAAGTTACAGAATGATAATAAAAAACTTAAAGAAGATAACAAATCTTTGCAATCGGATAACAAACAACTTAATAGTCGCATAGATAAACTTGGAATAACAGAATATGAGCAGACACTAGAAAAAATTGATTTATTAAAAACTGAATGTCAAAATGAATTAGATAATAAGAAAAAAGTTCTTTCATTTAATAATGTACTTATTCATAAATCTAATGATGAAATCGAAAAATTAAATAATCAAATTTCTAAGTTAAATAAAATAATTGATAAACTTGAAGAACAACATAAAAAAATATTAAATTCCATTAATTTGCAAAAAGAAAAACTTTCTAAATATAAAGAATTATATAATAGTATTGATTATTCTTTTGAAAATTTTTTTAATATAAATATTCCTTATGAAGATTGTCTTTTGAATAGACACGATTTTGAGGAATTTGAGCTTATTTCTCCATCTGTTATATTAAAATTACACTGTATGGATATAAAAAATCTTAGGAAGGCATATCGTGATAATGAAAATTTAATTAATAAATTGCTCGAACAATACTCTTCCAGGTATACTACAAAAGGAAATAAATCTATATATGACCTTAT
>CAZQDT010000186.1:2594-4866 GCA_964592005.1 uncultured Eubacteriales bacterium | reverse complement strand
AGGCTACTGCTATTGTAGATATGCGTCTGCGTGCTTTAACAGGTCTGGAAAGAGAGAAGCTTGAGAACGAGCATAAAGAATTACTGGCAAAAATTGCAGAATTAAAAGCAATTCTTGCGGATGAAAAGCTTCTGTTAGGAGTTATTAAGTCAGAGATTACAGCAATTGCAGATAAATACGGAGATGACAGAAGAAGTAAGATTGGTTTTGATGAATTTGATATTTCCATGGAAGATTTGATTCCCAGAGAAAATACGGTAATTGCAATGACCAGACTTGGTTATATCAAGCGTATGACGGTGGATAATTTCAAATCCCAAAATCGCGGCGGTAAAGGTATTAAGGGTATGCAGACCATTGAAGAGGATTACATTGAAGATTTATTGATGATGAATACCCATCATTACCTGAATTTCTTTACCAATCAGGGACGAGTATACCGTTTAAAGGCATACGAAGTACCGGAAGCAGGCAGAACTGCAAGAGGAACAGCAGTAATCAATTTGTTACAGCTAAATCCCGGTGAAAAAATAACTGCCATGATACCTATTAAAGACTATGCAGAAAATAAAAATCTGTTTATGGTGACCAATAACGGTATTGTAAAAAAGACTCCTCTTATGGAATTTGCAAATGTGCGCAAAAATGGACTGGCAGCAATCAATTTGCGTGAGGATGATGAATTGATTGAGGTAAAAACTACTGAAAAGGATTGCGAAATCTTTTTGGTAACAAAATTCGGTATGTGTATCCGATTCAAAGAAACAGATGTACGTGCAACCGGACGTACTTCTATGGGTGTTATCGGAATGAATTTAACCCATGGTGATGAAATAGTCGGTATGCAACTTGAAAAACAAGGAGATTCCCTGCTAATTGTTTCTGAAAACGGTCTTGGAAAGCGTACTGAGCTTAATGAATTTACTGTTCAGAAGCGCGGTGGTAAAGGTGTAAAATGTTACAAGATTACCGAAAAAACCGGTGAAGTAATCGGTGTGAAAGCGGTAACGGATGAGCATGAAATCATGATGATTACCACAGAGGGAATTATTATACAACTTCGTACACAGGAGATTTCCACCCTTGGACGTATTACCTCCGGTGTCAAACTGATTAACCTTGATAAAGGGGTAAAGGTGGCACAGATTGCAAAAGTCAGAGAAAAGGCTTCTGATGAGCAGGGTGAAATTGAGAATATGGATGAAGTAGAAGAATAAGTGAATCATAAATAGTTTTCCTTGCATTTCCCTGATGGAAATGGTACTATATGCGCGTATTGTATCTTCCCTGTGTATGCCTGTTGCATGCACAATCGGATGGAAGAATGATAACAAGGAGGAAAATTAAATATGAGACAAAGAACAAAAAAAATGGTAGGTATTGGCTTACTAACTGCAATTGTTGTAGTACTTCAGATGCTTGCAGTAGCAATCAGACCTACAGGTGTGTTTAACATTTCACTGGTTTTGGTACCAATAGTAGTCGGTGCGGCACTATATGGATACAAAGCAGGTGCATGGCTGGGATTTGTATTTAGTATTGTCGTATTGTTTACGGATGCAAGTGCATTCCTGGCAGTCAGTGTACCCGGAACGATTATTACGGTAGTATTAAAAGGAACTCTTGCCGGTCTTGCAGCAGGTATTGTATATCTGTTAATAGAAAAGAAAAACCGCTATATAGCAGTACTTGTATCTGCAATTATATGTCCTGTTGTAAATACCGGTATTTTCTTACTGGGTTGTGTGGTATTTTTCATGGATACCATTAACGGATGGGGTGAGGCAGCAGGCTTTGCATCCATAGGCTCTTATCTGATTGTAGGTATGGTAGGAATCAATTTCCTGATTGAGATGGCAGTGAATATTGTTTTGAGTTCTGTTATTGTAAGACTTATCAAAATCGGCAAGAACGATTAAAAAAAAGCCCTTGAAAACAGGCTGTTTTCAAGGGTTTGTGAATTTTATAGGATGGAGAAGGCTATGTTTCATTTATTACTTGCTATCATTTATTTATCTTTTATAAGCCTGGGATTGCCGGATGGATTACTGGGTGCCGGGTGGCCATCCATGTATTTATCTCTTAATGTTCCGATGTCATATGCCGGAATTGTTTCCATGATTATTTCAGCAGGAACAGTAATATCAAGTTTGCAGAGTGACAGATTGACCAAAAAGCTAGGAACCGGAAAAATTACAGCGCTTAGTGTGGCAGTTACTGCCATTGCCTTATTAGGCTTTTCTTTTAGCAATTCCTTTTTGGTATTATGTCT
>CAZQDT010000186.1:0-2584 GCA_964592005.1 uncultured Eubacteriales bacterium | reverse complement strand
AGTGCCCTATGGGTTAGGTGCCGGAAGTGTAGATGCTTCTATTAACAATTATGTAGCTTTACATTACGGAAGTCATCATATGAGCTGGCTTCATTGTATGTGGGGTGTTGGTGCAGCAGCCGGTCCTTATGTAATGGGTTGGGTTTTAACCGGAGGCAAAAGCTGGTGCATGGGATACAGATATATTGGAATTGTACAGGTAATATTGTCCGCAATTCTGTTTGCAAGTCTTCCTTTGTGGAAGGAAAGAAAAAAAGAAAAAACGGATGAAAACATGCACAGGGAAGAAGTGCTCACACTAAGAAATATTATCAAGATTCCCGGTGCTAAGGAAATCATGATAGCATTTTTTTGTTACTGTGCTTTTGAATCCACAGCAGGCTTATGGGCAAGCAGCTATCTGGTACTTCATCACGGAATTGACTCACAAACAGCTGCATCATTTGCAAGCATGTTTTATATAGGTATTACCATAGGACGCGGACTAAACGGATTTTTAGCAATGAAATTAAGTGATACCAAGATGATACGGCTTGGCATGGGGATTATGGCAATAGGCTGTATTACACTTTTGCTTCCCCTTGGCAAGCAGGTAGCACTTGGCGGTTTGATTTTAGTAGGATTGGGTTGCGCACCTATTTATCCCTGTGTTATTCATTCTACCCCTGCTCATTTCGGGGAAGAACGTTCCCAGGCGTTGGTAGGTGTACAAATGGCAAGTGCCTATACCGGCACCTGTCTTATGCCTCCGGTATTTGGTATGATTGCCAGTCATATCAGTGTAATGCTTTTTCCGATTTTTCTCGGCGGCATTTTGTTACTGATGGCAGTTATGTATGAGAAATTGTTAAGAAAGACTGCAAAATAAATATTAAGAAAATGAGATGAAAGGTGAGGAGAATAGAAAAATGGCATGGTATAATCAGGCAATATTTTATCACATTTATCCATTAGGGATGGCAGGGGCTGAAAAACAGAATGATTACGGAGAACCAAAACACAGACTACAGGCATTGCTGCCCTGGATTTCTCATATAAAAAGTTTAGGCTGCAATGCAATTTATATAGGACCGCTTTTTGAGTCTGTAGGACATGGATATGAGACAACAGACTACAAAAAATTAGATTCCAGGCTTGGAACAAATAATGATTTGAAAGAATATGTGGCTGAATGTCACAAGCAGGGAATAAAAGTGATTTTTGATGGTGTGTTTAATCATACCGGAAGAGATTTTTTTGCATTTAAGGATATACAAAAAAATCGGGAAAATTCTCCTTATAAAGATTGGTATTGTAATGTAAATTTCTATGGAAATAATGAATATAATGATGGTTTTTCTTATGAAAACTGGGGTGGCTATAATCTGCTTGCAAAACTAAATCAGAAAAATCCGGCCGTAAGAGAGTATCTGTGTGATGTTATCCGTTTCTGGGTAGCAGAATTTGACGTGGACGGCATTCGTTTAGATGCAGCAGATGTATTGGATTTTGAGTTTATGCAGGCATTACGCCGGCTTGCAAATGAAATAAAGCCGGATTTCTGGCTTCTAGGAGAAGTGATTCATGGAGATTATACACGTTGGGTAAATGAAGGTATGCTGCATTCCGTGACAAACTATCAGCTTCACAAGGCATTGTATTCCGGACATAATGACCACAATTATTTCGAGATTGCCCATACAGTAAAGCGTCTTTATGACATGGGCGGAAACCGTACAGAGGGTTTCTTATTATATAATTTTGTAGATAATCATGACGTAGAACGGATTTATACCAAGCTGAATAATAAGAAACATTATGTACCAACTCATATTCTGTTATATACATTGCCGGGCATTCCGTCTGTATATTATGGTTCTGAATTTGGTATAGAAGGAAAGAAAGAAAAAGGTTCTGATGAATCCTTAAGACCTGCGCTTAATTTGGAGCAATATGAGAAAGAGGCAGAAACAAATGCCTGTACAGCCTTGATAAAAGCACTCGGTAAAATAAGAAATGAGCAGGAAGCACTGGCTTACGGAGATTACAAAGAGCTTTTGTTAACGAATTGCCAGTATGCTTTTTCCAGAAATTACAATAAGAAATCCGTAATCGTAACGGTCAATAATGCTGACAATGATTTTGCCATGAATCTGCCGGCAGAAAACGTAACAGAATATGTAGGTGCACTTTCCGGTGTGCGGGTACCGGTGAATAACGGAAGCATTTATGTGAATGTAAAAGAAAATGCCGGTGAAATCTGGGTACCCGTGTAAGGCTTAAAGAATAAATTTCTCGATGACGTCTACCAGTCCGTCTTCATCATTGGATTTGGTGACGTAATCTGCTACTGCTTTTACTTCAACTCTGGCATTTGCCATGGCAACACCTACGCCGGCATATTCTATCATGGTAATATCATTGTAGCCGTCTCCGCAACAAATAGCGTCTTCTCTGGTAAGACCTACCGATTTCAGCATATGCTCCAGGGAAGCTGCTTTATCTACATTCTGAGGCATAATTTCTATGAAAAAAGGTTCTGAACGGTAAATACTTAAAATATCCCCGAATTTATCCTGTAATTCCTTAACATAAATCTCATCAT
>CAZQDT010000185.1:0-4866 GCA_964592005.1 uncultured Eubacteriales bacterium | reverse complement strand
GCAATTCCTCTGTAAACTCCACTATCTCCGCCATCTAATGCTCTGCCTACAAATGACAAATCTGCACTTATAGCATGTGGCAAACTTATATCTTCCCATTCAGAATCATCATAGTCTACTTCATAAAATTCTTTTCCATTTTTTTGAACTGCCTTTTGTGCTGTTTTTAATGGCCACAATTTACTTTCAGGTGCCTTTGTAAATTTCCAACCCACATTCATATTATAAGTGTTGGATAAAGCTTTTGGTGCTACATAAACATTCTCATTTTTAACCTGTTCTGTATTTTTTAAAGGTAATACTACAATATTAGAATTATCTGCACTTACTTTATCAACTTTAGTTTTATCTAAAACTGTCGAATTATTTTCTGTACTTAATTCTGTATTAAAAGCTGTTGTACTACTTTGTGATTGTATTTCTGAACTTATTGTTGTCTGAGCAGTTGTACTAGAAACTGTATTTGTTTCTGAAACTGCTTGACAGCTTGATAAAAGCATTGCCACAGACAAAAATAATGTCATAAATCTATTTTTCATCACATTACATCCTCCCTCTCTGCCAAAATCATACTTTTAATCAATCTATTATTTTGAAAGACAAATATCTCCAATCCATCTTCCTCCATTTGTATCATAAATCTCTATTGAAGATAAATCAAATACTTTAATATCAGATGTAACTGTACCATTAGCATAACCTGCTTTTACCATAACTTCTTCCGATATAGTTCCCAGCTCCTCCCAAGCATTTTCATCATCAATATATTTTCCCATTTTTGAAGTACTTATTTTATACTTTAATGTTTCACTATTACTAAAGTCAAACTCCACTTTAAGATTTACCCAAACATTTGCATCAAATTCTTCTTTAATAACTGCTATTTTTTCTCCTTTTTGTTCTTTTGCAAAATACATAGCAGAATTATACTGGTCTTTACCTAATATCTCATTATGTGTAAAATTAGTTGTATCATTACAAATGGTAAATAACACCTTACCTTCACTATTTTTAAACACCACACTTTGAACAGACTTAGTATAAGGTGCCATCTCCAATTCAAAAACTGCTTTATCAGTTATTTTTTCAAATGGTATAGTTACTGGTTCTGTTTTACTTGTAATTTTCAAAGCTCCTGCTTTACCCTGTTTTTCTTCTTGAAATTCTACATTAGTCAAATCCTTTGGTGCTGCTTTTGCACTTTCACCATCATACTCAAATACAACTGATTTTGAAATTATTGATATTTCAAATTCCTTTGTAATATTTCCAGCTTTTACCTTGACTGTTTGATTTGATATTTCCTTACTTGAATCAAAACCTTCTATTTCAAATTCATCTTCATTTAATATTCTTTCTGTACCATCTCCAAAGGTGGCAGTTACTTTTACACTACTTTTATCTAAATTTTCTCCTATATTATAAGTTTTTTTACTTACTGCAATTTCCACAGATTTAATGATTGATTTAGCAGCCTCTGCACCTGTTTTTACTGTAATTGGCAAAGAATAATATGATGTTTTTCCCTTAACTATCGCCGCAACTTTATATTTATAAACCGAGCCATCAGCAGATAATACATCTTTATCCACATAAGTAAATGTATTTGCATCAAGTGTTGCAATTTTACTAAAAGCCCCAACACCAGAATTTTTATAGACTTCATATCCCTCAACTTCATACCCATACTTACCATCACTTGCCTGAGTGAAATTAAGTTTTATCTCATCAGCCCCTGACAATATATATGAATTAGCTTTTTCCTCTATTGCTCCCTCAACTGTAACAACTGATGTTTTCAAACCATCTGTTAAAGAATAGCTCATATGTGGTGTCAAATTGTATGCAACATTTTGCCAAGCTATACCTAATCTATACATTTCATCCTGCATAAGACATGGCACAACATAATCAGTAAATATAGTCGACATATATATTCTGATTTTACTTCTGTCTTCTGCATCAGCTGAAATTATTTCTTCTCTCCAGTCACCTATTACATCTGCAACCATTCCCATTTTTTCCTTACTTTTACCTATAAATGGAGAATCAAATAATGTATTTGTAGATTGACTTTCATAATTCCAATCAAGAATACAAAGATGATAATAACTGTTCCCATTTTCATCTTTATGCTTTGAATTATACTGTGCTTCTCTTAATAAATCTCCATCCCAATACATCGTAAAAGCATTATCCGACAATTTTTTTGCACCATTTTTATCTGAATCTGAAAATGCTTTATATACATATATAGGCTCTTCAAAAGTAGATGCTGAAGAATAAATACTTGCATCAATACTTCCTGACCACATTTCATCTCCCTCATATCGTGGGTCAATATCCGCTGCCATACCTCCTCCTACATCAATTCTTGGAGTAAGTCCAAATAAAATTTCCCCTGTTTCAGCATCTCTAAGAACAAACTGATATTTCACATCTTTTTCTTCAAGTACAGAAAATATTTCAAGACCCTTTCTACTTGGAATTATATCGGCTACATCCATCTTATCTCCATGACCAAGCTTTGTATTATACTTAATAGTACCATCACTTTCTAAAACAAGTGAGCCATATATAATTTCATCTTTACCATCATTATCAACATCTGCAACACTTATATTATGATTTCCCTGTTTTGAACCATCTTTTCCTTCTTGTTTATTTGAATCAAAAGTCCATTGCTGTACAAGCTTATTATCTATAAGCCTATATGCCGCCATAGTTACTCTTGTATAATATCCTCTACAAAATACCATACTTGGATTTTTACCATCAAGATAAGCTACACAAGCAAGAAAACGGTCTACTCTGTTGCCATTCTTATCTCCCCAAACAGTATCTAATGAATTTATATCCACTTCTTGTGGAGCAAACTGTGTTTTATCCACATTTTCTCCCCAAGTAATATCTAATCCACTTGTATCTTCTCTTTGCGGATAATAATCTACTGTGTCAATAATTTCTCCCGTACTTCCTTTAAATATGGTCAAATATTCATGACCATTCATAATATATCCCGGTCTTCCTGCTTCAGTACCTGCTCTGTAATCATTAGGATGTTCTCCTATAACCGCAGAATTTATTGCTGACGAATTACAAGCTCCTACATATCCTGTTTCTATAAGTTCACCATTTACAGCTTTATAACTTGTACTACCATCAGCAGTTTTACAAGCTATCTCTGCTATGCCATCATTATCCATATCCCATACCATATATTGTGTATAATGGTCACCTGAACGAATATTAGGTCCTAAATCTATTCTCCAAAGTTGAGTTGTTTCTCCTGTGCTAAAATCTATATCATAACCATCAAGATATGTATAACCTGTTATCCCCTTTTGTGCATTATCTTTTGCATTATCAGGTTTCCATTTCACTACCAATTCATAGTTTCCATCATTATCCAAATCCGCCAATGACATATCACTTGCAGTAAATTCTACTGTTTCCGTAGGTAACTGTTGAGCTGGTGGTGGATTGAGTATAAATTCTTGGCTATAATTCTCCCAGACTTGAGTATCTATTTGCTTTAATCCCAGTTTTACATCATTGCTTCCTATTATCTTGTATATATCTCCATATTTACCATCTTTATCTATATAATTAGTAAGTTTAACATTTTCTGCTATCACTTTATCATTTTTATAAACTGTAAAACTTGTATTTTCATCATCACCATACATCGAACGCCAGCTTAGATATACTCCCTTTGTATAAGCTTTTCCATTTTCATCCTCAGAAGTAATATTTATATTTGCAGATTTATTTCCTGATAAATCTATTGCTATTAAGGCTCTATCTGTTAATTTTTCCATACCCAAACGGTCTGAAGCTTCTGCTTTTAAAAACGAATTTACTTTATTATTCAATACATTTTTATTATCTGTTTTTATTACTTGTGTTGTCTGTTCTTCTTTTTTTTCACTATTTAATAGTTGTGTTGTCTGTTCTGACTTTTTCTCCGTACTTAAATCTTCTTTAGTAGTTAGATTTTCGCCTGTAACTGTTAAAGCATTATTTTCTGTATTTCCACCACAACCAGCTAATAACAGCATACTTGATAAAATACTTGCTATTATTCTTTTCTTCATTACAACTCCTCCATTTCATAAAAAATATCTTAATTAATCTAAACTATATGATATAGCGATGCTATCCGCTATCTTAGTTTCTATAATAGATTCAAAGCAATTTTCTCCCTTTTCTATTTTATAAATTATTGATGGAATTCCTGTCTTTGAAAATATTAAATTTGTATTTGAAGCTGCATTTATAAGATGCCCTTCTCCTGTATTTGAATATACCGCACTTTTACCATTTTTGTCCAAAATTTCACAAATACCCTTATCTTTATTTATCCTTGTAACTCCACTGGTATAAGGATATGCAAAACCTGCTTCATAGGCTTCACATTCTATTTCACTAATAATTTTATGCTTCCTTACATGCCCATTTTCTATTGGCATAATCATAGTTTCTACCACTATTCCTTCTAATGGCGACCACTTTGAATATACAACATTATTTTCAAATCTCACTTCACTACATTTTCTTCTTACCCAAATCATATTATATACATTAAATGAAAGCATATTATCTGCCGCTGCTTCATTTTCTTTACAATAAGAACGTGGCACACTAAATCCAAACATACTCGAATAAGCAAACTTTGAATATTTTTCCGCCACATGGACAGGCTGTACCACTGCATACTGCCCTGCTGTCAACGCTGAAACTTCACCTTTTCTTCTTTGAATAATCATATCACACTCTGGTATATATTTTACCTTGTCCAATTCTGGCAATGGCTCAGCTTCTGCTGACCAAAATTCATGTTTGTCATCAAGTGCAAGTATCAAA
>CAZQDT010000184.1:0-4891 GCA_964592005.1 uncultured Eubacteriales bacterium | reverse complement strand
CATTTGCACAATTATATCATAAAATGATGCAATTAAAAATATATTTTATGCAAATAAATTCACATTATTAATATGAGTAATATCATAGTTTTTTAAACAATATATTACTCAGTATTTAAGTTTTCCTCACATACTGAATTTAAATCATTTTTATTATAATTACAATATTCTCTTATCTTGCATTTTTCACATTTAGGATATTCACCACATATATTTGCTGACCTTAATAAACAAAATTGCCCAATTATTGATTCTACGATTATTTCATCACAATTATTTAATATTGCTATCTTTTTAATTATATTTAATACTTGTTGTTCTGTTGCATTAGCATTTCTACAATTCCTAGTCTATGACTACCAAATAACCTTTGTAACCCAGAACTATTTTTACAAGTATTAACACCAACACGTTTTAAATAATCATAAGCAAAAGCTCGTCCAACTTGTGTTAGTTTATATTTACCATAATTAAACATATTAGCAATGTCATTAGGAGTTTCTTTATTAACAAAATTATCTAAACTTCCATAATCTTTCTCAATTTTTTCTAACACCATTATATTTTTTGATAATGCTTTCATTTGATTATTAATCATTGGATTAGTACAATTAATATTCCTTAATTTCTTTACTAAAACATTCGGATCAACTATTTTTAAATAATTCTTATTATAATTATGAAATATTTCATCAATAGTATCCATATTTTCTCTTATATTATTATCACCCCATCTATGATTAGAGAGTAGAGCAAGAATTAATGCTTTTAAATGTTCTTCAAAAGTATATTTTTTACCTTTTTTTCTTAAATTAACACTATTAATTAAATCTTTAATATCTCTCATATAATCATAATTGATATAATCCATACTCATTTTTATAAGAGGGTATATTTCTTTTAAATCATTATCTTCTAATAAAGTAATTTTCTTTACTAATTCATAATTAGGATTATATATTCTTTTATTGTTAATACAATCATTTAAAATATTTATAATTTCTTCATTAGATAAATACTTAACTTTCTCAATAGGGAATACAATTTTATTTACCTCAACATATCTTATCAGTAAAGGTATTAACTCGGGATTTTTAAAAATTTGCTCATTTTTCATAAAAAAATATCTCACTTTCTTAAATTTAGTCTTTAACTAATAAAGTGAAATATTGTCTAAACCCTTATTTTATGGGCTTTATTTATTTTTCTTTTGGGGTATCACTTATTCACGAACACCCAAGGTGTTTTAACCATTCTAGGACCATTCTCATCTTCATATCCTTTAGCATCATCAATAACATAACCAACACAATCTACAAGTCTCATATTACAAGTCATATCATCTATTTTTATCTTAGCAATATTATTAGGAACAAACTTAGGTTCAATAGTCATAATAGTCTTACCACCACTTGACTGAGGTATTTCATCAAGAGTTCTTTTTCTTTCATATTCATCTTCTATATTAGGAACAATAAGCTCTTCAACAACTTTTTTTATAAAAGTAGATTTACCAGTTCTAACAGCACCCACAACTCCTAAATAAATATCCCCACCAGTACGATATGCAATATTCTTTATTAATTCTTGCTTATCCATCAACATCACTCACTTTCATTTAATAATATGAAAATAAAATAGTTTTATTATAGAAATAAGTAAAATAAACAAGTTTTTCTAATAAAATAGCAAAAAAAAGTTACAAGATGTAAAAAAAAGTTGAAATATATAAACAAAATATGTTATACTACGATGTAGTAAAGGCAAGAAAGGAGGTTTAAAAATGACCGAAGTAACAGTTAAAGGAAATTTAGATGGAGCATTAAAAAAATTTAAACAAAAATGTGCACGTGATGGTGTCCTTTCTGAAGCCAAAAAAAGAAAGTTTTATGATAAGCCAGGAGTTAAAAGAAGAGAAGAAAAGAAACAAAACATCATCAATTCTAGAAAAAGAAATAAAAGAGCAAGTAGAAATAATTAAACAGCTTAATATAAGTTGTTTTTTTCTAAAGGAGGAATTATGTTAGAAAAGTTTAAAAGTGAAATGATTACTGCTATGAAAGAAAAAGACAAAGTAAAACTAAATACCCTAAGAGCAGTAAAAGGTGCTATGCAATTAGAGATTATAAATAATAAAAAAGAAGAAAATGAAGAATTATTACTAGAGGTTATAAATAAACAAATAAAAATGAGAAATGATTCTATAAAAGAATTTGAAAAAGCAAATAGAGAAGATTTAGTAAATTCTTATAAAAACGAAATAGATATATTAAATGAATATATGCCAAAAAGATTAACAGAAGAAGAAATTAATGTAATACTAGATAATGGTATAAAAGAAGTGGGTGCTACTAATATAAAAGATTTAGGTACTGTTATGAGAGTTATTACACCACTTTTAAAGAATAAATGTGATATGAAAAGTGTTACTACTACATTAAAAGATAAATTAAGTAATTAGTTTATCTTTTTTCAATAAATTAATTGACAAGTTTTTACATAAAGTTTAAAATTAACTTATAAAAATATGGAGGTTGTCATGGAAAAAAGCAAAAGAAAAGGGTTTACTTTGGTTGAAGTTCTAGGAGTTGTAATAGTACTAGGTATTCTAGTAGTAATTGCAGTTCCTATGGTTTCTAATTACTTAAAACAAGGAAAAGATGATTATAATGAAAAATTAAAATCGCAATTGCTACTTTCAGGAAAAGAATATTATAGTAGTCATACACAAAAACTTCCTATAAAGATAGGAGATGTTTATAGAAATGATAAAGATTATAGTGTAGTTACATTACCAGAAATTCAAGGAGAAAATCTTGTAAGTAAAGATTTTATAGATTCTGAAGGAAGAGGTTGTAAAGAAAGTTATGTATATGTAAGACAAAATGAAAATGGAAAAGAATACAATTATCATGCATGTTTAATATGTACAGGTAAAAATGGAGAGGAAATAAATTATAGTGAAAATGATCTTGTATGTCTTGGACAAAACTGGGATAATAATGTAGGCCCAAGATGTAGTGTTTCTACATATAGTGGTGGAACTAGTAAAGGTGGTAAAGAATTTAATCCAACAAGTGTTACTTTAAATACTACCAGTAAGAATATAACAGGATTTGTTATAAATGAAATGAAAAAAGGGAGAGAATATCAAACAATACTAGATAAAGAACAAATAACAGGTATAAATGTAATAGATAAGCTAAATATTAATGTTAAAGAAGAAGAAAAAGATGGCGAATATACTGTAAAATTAGTAGGTGATAATGGTAAGTATTCAAATGAATGTGCTAGTTTTGTAATTGATAATGAAAAACCAAAATGTAATCTTAAACAAGAAGTAAAAAATAATCAAAGAGTAATAACGCTAACAACAAGTGATAATTATAGTGACCAAAATAATGTAAATAAAGTGATTTCAAGAGATTCAAATTTAAACAATGAAAGTATTGAAGGAGGAATTGGCGATTCAATAATAACTGAATCAATAAACAAAAATATGACTGGTATTTATTATGGATATGTAAAAGATGAAGCGGGGAATACAGGAAAATGTAGTGTAGAATTAGGAGAAACTCCAGTTTGTAGAATAATTAACGATACTAATGACACAAAATGGTATAGTGTTAATGGATACGATACATCAAAAACATTAAATGTTGAGTGTAGCAACGTATATAATGCTGATAAAATAACTCTAGATGAAAATAAAATAACAGTAAATAATACTAGTCTTGGAACCACAACAATCGATAATAAAAAACCTGATGCTGCTAATAATAAGATTAATTTTAATATAGTGTTTAAACCAAAAGAAAATGTTACAGGAAAAACAACCATAACCATTGCAGAGGGTTTTATTGCAAATGATGATAAGTATAAAAGTAGAAAGATTGATTCCAATTCAATCAATGTAGACTCAATAAAACCAGAAATTGCAGTAAGTAGTTCTAATACCGGTTGGACCAACAAAGATGTCACAGTGACAGCAACTGCAACAGATAAAGGGACAAAAGTATCAGAAATAATCTATTATGAAAACAGTACAAAAGGAAAAGGAACAAGATTAGGAAGCTTAGAAAATCCAGCAATTTCACCACTTAAAAGAACAAAAAAATATACAAAAACTGGTACTACTACAATGTATGTGCAAGCAGTAGATGCAGCAGGAAACAAAAGTAATGTAAAAAGTACAACAGTAAAAATAGATAAAGTTAAACCAACTATCACATATAAAGTTAATAAGAAAAAAACAGAAGATGGTTGGTATAAAACATCATCTTCAGAACCATTTAAAGTAACAATTAGTTGTACAGATAATAATAGTGGTGTAAATACATTTAAAATAAATGATAAAAAATACTCTTCAAACTCAAAAACAATGTCAAGAACATCGGCAGCTCGACCTAAAACTTATAGTACATCATGTACTGATAAAGCGGGTAATACTGCTTCTGGTTCCAAAAATTATTATGTAAGAGTTTATGGTAATTGTACATGCAAAACATGGAATTATGTCACTAAATATTCATATGCTTTTGTTTATTCTCACAGCTACTGTGCTGAGTCTAATCTGTACGAAATGGGTCCAAGTAAATGTTCATCGAGTTATTATGGTCGTATGAAATGCAGATGTCCTAAAAATAAGAATAAATGTACAAAGAAAAAGCAACCATATTATTGTAAATGTCAAACATGTGGAAGAACTTCATATACATACAAAACTACATGTAAAACATATAATAAATGCTGGCATTATTAAAACTAGAAAATTTTAGAAAATATAGGAAGAAATTCTTATATTTTTTATTATGATAATTAAATGATTATATAAAAAATTGTTAGTATTTACAGCCTTATATGATATTTTACTTTAATTGTACTCCAAAAG
>CAZQDT010000183.1:0-4925 GCA_964592005.1 uncultured Eubacteriales bacterium | reverse complement strand
TTTAAAGTAAACACTGAGCAAATGAAAGAAGAAATTATTCAAAAAATAATTATGGCTACATCTCTTTCAACGAAAAGTGAATTATTTAGAAATGAGAAAAACAGAGTATCTAAACCATTATATACAGCAAAAGAAATTGGTACTGAAATTGTTTCTTCTAAAAGGAATGTGGAAAACCAAGAAAAAAGTGTTAGTATTCAAAGGAAAGATTTTGAAACTAATATTTTAGATTCAAAGTTTACTGGTAGAAAGACAGAAAAGACATCAATTAACAAAAATATAAAAAAGGAAAAAGTTCTTATGCAGTCAAAGGAGTCCGTTTTAAATAAGAAAATGCCAGTAGTATCTGCAAATAAAATAATAGCACTTGGAATTTCGACGGGAGGACCTAAAGCTTTACAGGATGTTGTACCTTATATACCTGAAAATATACAAGCAGGTATGGTTATTGTGCAACATATGCCAGCAGGATTTACTAAATCTTTAGCAGATAGACTTAATTCTTTGAGTAAGGTTTATGTAAAGGAAGCGGAAGATGGAGAAATTATAAAAGCTGGTTGTGTTTATGTAGCTCCGGGAGATTATCATCTTAAAATTGACACAAAGGGAAGAGAATATATTATTAAATTGTCTTCAGAACCACCAATAGGAGGGCATAGACCATCAGTTAATGATAAGATGAATTCCCTTTCAAAAACAAATATAAAGAGTGTAGTAGCAGTTATTATGACAGGTATGGGGAATGATGGCTGTGAAGGAATGACTGCTCTCAAAAGAAATAATAGTGCAATAACTATTGCTCAAGATGAAGCATCAAGTGTAGTTTATGGTATGCCCAAAGCTGTTGCAGAGGCAGGAATAGTGGATAAAGTAGTTCCACTTAATGAAATAGCAAGAGAAATTACAAAAATGATAGAGGGGTGTTAATTATGGACATGAGTCAGTACTTAGGAGTTTTTATTGATGAAACAAAGGAACATTTACAAAGTTTGAATGAAAATTTGTTAGCTCTTGAAAACTCACCAGAGGATTTAGAACTTTTAAATAGTATTTTCAGAGTTGCACATACATTAAAGGGTATGGCAGGAACTATGGGATTTTCACGTATGCAGAGATTAACACATGATATGGAAAATGTGTTGTCGGAATTTCGTAATGGAAAACTTAAAGTTAATCCGAATATCGTAGATGTGTTGTTTAAGTGTTTAGATGCTTTAGAGAAATATACAGATGTTATTGTAGAGACTGGTTCAGATGGAACAGAAGATAACCAAAGTTTGATAGATAGTCTTAATAAAATAATAGAAAATGAAGATAAACCAGAAGAAGCAAAATCTGTACAAAGCACAGAACAGACTAAGAACTCAGAAGAAAGCAATGAAATAAAAGATGAAATTGAGAAATTTAAATTATCTGAAGTAGAAAAAGAAACTATTGCAAAAGGAGTTAAAGATGATGGAATGTCTTTATACTCTATTACAATAAAATTAAATACAGGCTGTGTACTTAAATCTGCTCGTGCATTTATAGTATTTAGAGAGTTAGAAGAATGTGGAGAAGTTATTAAATCAAATCCATCAGTTGAAGATATTGAAGATGAAAAATTTGAATTTGATTTTTCAGTTATGTTTATTACAAAAACACAAAAAGAAGAAATTTTGAAAAAATTAAATTCAGTAGCAGAAATAGAAAAAATAGACATTGTGGATATAAGTGATATAAGTAATGACTCAAAGGAACAGACAAATAATCAATTAGAAGAAAATGCAAAAATAAAAGAAGAAACTGTTTCTGCAAATAAAGAAGAATCTAAGACTAGTGCAGTATCTAATGTTAATAAAGCATCTAATTCAAATGATGCGAATAAGGCTAAAGCAGCTAAGTCAGGAAAGACAGTAAGAGTAGATATAGATAGATTGGATACACTTATGAATCTTGTTAGTGAACTTATTATTGTTAAAACAAGACTTGAAGGGGTTGAAGGTAACAATGTAGGTCAAAATTATCAAGAGGCAGTTGAGTACCTTGAAAGAGTTACTACTAATCTTAATGATGCAGTTATGAAAGTAAGAATGGTTCCAGTTGAACAGGTATTTAATAGATTTCCTAGAACTATAAGAGATTTAGCAAGAAATCTTAATAAAGAAATAGAATTACATATTGAAGGTGAAGATACCGAATTAGATAGAATAGTTATAGATGAAATCGGTGATCCTCTTCTTCATTTGCTTAGAAATGCAGGAGACCATGGACTTGAAACTACAGAAGAAAGAATTGCAGCTGGAAAGCCTAAAAAAGGAAATATATATTTAAGAGCTTATCAAGATGGTAACAATGTAGTTATCGAAGTTGAAGATGACGGTAAGGGAATAGATATAGAGAAAGTAAAAAGAAAAGCTGTTGAAAAAGGTACATATACTCAAGAAGAAGCAGATAAACTTACTGAAAAAGAAGTTATTGAGTTATTATTTAAACCAAGCTTTAGTACAGCAGAAAAGATTACAGATGTTTCAGGACGTGGTGTAGGACTTGATGTTGTAAAAAGTAAAATTTCTTCTTTAGGTGGAGTTATAGAAACAAAAACAGCATTAGGAAAAGGAAGTAAATTTACAGTAAGACTTCCAATGACATTAACTATTATACAAGCTCTTATGGTTATGATAGGAAATGAAAAATATGCTATACCTCTTAATACAATCCAGACTATTGAAGATGTTAAGAAGACAGATATACAGTATGTTCAGAACAAAGATGTTATTTTGTTAAGAGATACAGTAATTCCAATAATTGACTTGGCAGAAGTTTTGGAAGTACCTAGAGTTGAAACAAATTCAGATTCAATAACGGTTGTTATTGTTAAGAAAGGTGATACTTTAGCAGGCTTTATAGTAGATACATTGATTGCACAGCAAGAAATAGTTATTCGTTCATTAGGAAGATATTTGAGTGGTATAAAGAATATTACAGGTGCAACAATACTTGGTAATGGTGAAGTTGCATTGATATTAGATACAAATACACTTTTATAAAAGGAGGGATTAATGATGGAAAACAAAGAAGGATTATCACAGAATGAATTGCAATGTGTAGTTTTAACTTTAGATAAAGAAGAGTATGGTATCGATATTCAAAAGGTACAGATAATAGAAAAAGTTTCTGCTATTACACGTGTTCCTAAAGCACCTTATTTTATAAAAGGTGTAATAAATCAGCGTGGTGAAATAATACCTGTTATGAGTTTAAGACTTAAATTTAATTTGCCAGAAATAGAATATAATGATGCAGCAAGAATTATTATTGTTAAGTTAGAGGAAGATTCAATAGGTATAATAGTTGACAGTGTTAAAGAAGTATTAGTATTTTCAGAAGAAAATATTGAAAATGTTCAAAAAATTACTTCTGGTCCAGAAGGAGAATTTGTATCAGGCGTAGGAAAGGTTAATGATAGAATAGTTACATTGTTGGATTTGAAGAAGTTAATTGACTTTTCAAAGGGGAGTTTAGATAATTAATTCTATTTGAAAGGTTGGAGTTTTATGGGTGATATTAGTATATCTGATTTGAATATACAGTTTTTAGACGTACTTCAAGAAATAGGAAATATTGGTGCGGGGAATGCAACTACTGCTTTAGCTAAAATGATTAATAAGAAAGTAGATATGGATGTTCCCAAAGTTAAAGTTCTGGATTTTAAAGATGTAGGAGATACATTAGGAGGAGCAGAAAAAGAAGTTGTTGGACTGTTATTTGGTGTTGAGGGCGATATAACAGGTTTGATGATGTATGTTTTAAGTGTAGATTCTGCCCGTGCACTTTTAAGTGTTCTTATGGGAGAGGAAATAGAAAAAGACAAAGAATTTTCAGAAATGGAAGAGTCTGCTCTTAAAGAAATAGGAAATATTTTAGCAGGTTCATATTTATCTTCACTAGCAACTTTGATGAAACTTAAAATAAAAATTATGCCGCCGGAAGTAGCAACAGATATGGCAGGAGCAATATTAAGTGTTCCTGCAATAGAATTTGGAAAGATAGATGATAGGGTTTTATTTATTGAGTCAGGTATAACAGATGGAGAAAAATCAGTAGAAGGTTATTTTATACTTGTTTCAGATATTAATTCTTTTAAAGTTATTTTAGAGTCATTGGGAGTAATGTAGTATGAATTATGAGAATATGATAAAGGTAGGAATGGCAGATATGAATGTAACAGCCTATCCTGGGGCATTGACTACCCTTGGATTGGGTTCGTGTGTTGGTATTGCATTATATGACCCTACTACTAAGATAGCCGGCTTAGCTCACATTATGTTACCTGATAGTACTCAAATTAAAAATAATTCTAATATTGCTAAGTTTGCGGATACAGCGGCGGTTAAACTAGTGGATGATATGGTAAAAATAGGAGCAAAAAGGAATAAACTTATAGCAAAATTAGCGGGGGGCGCTCAGATGTTTGCTTTTGGTGATGCTTCTAATGATATGATGAGAATTGGATATAGAAATGCAATTGCTTCACAGGAAATTTTAGCAAAACTAGGTATACCAGTTGTTGCTCAAGATACAGGAAAGAACTATGGTAGGACGGTAGAACTTTATTCAGAAAATGGAATATTGCGTATAAAAACCATAGGATATGGTATAAAAGAAATATAATTATTAAAACTGCTACAAAATATAATATAGTTTTGTAGCAGTATGTATATATAGCAACATTTGAAAAGAGGGGGAAACATTAGATAATGGTTGAAAAAATTCATGTAATAATACCCTTAGTAGCGGCGATTATTGTTGAGATGTTTGGTATTTATAGACAGGACAGTATTACAGATGTATTTGGAAGAGTAATTTTAACGATTATTATATTTTTTGTTTTGGGTTGTGTAACTAAAAGAATATTGAAAATAATACTTGATTATAATTTATAT
>CAZQDT010000182.1:0-4943 GCA_964592005.1 uncultured Eubacteriales bacterium | reverse complement strand
CAACCCAACAATGATGGTTACGGATTTAAGAAAAATGAAAGAGCTGGCAGATAAATATCATTTAATTTTAGCTGTGGATAATACTTTTCTTTCTCCTTATTTTCAAAATCCAATTCGATTAGGAGCGGACATAGTAATACATAGTGGAACAAAATTTTTGGGAGGACATAATGATACATTAGCAGGTTTTATCTGTGTAGGAAATAAAGAACTTTCAGAAAAAGTACGTTTTATGTATAAAACCATAGGACCTTGTTTAGCACCATTTGACAGTTTTTTGATTTTAAGAGGAATAAAAACATTGGCAATAAGGCAGCAAAGACAGCAAAGCAATGCTATACAGATAGCTGAATGGCTTAAAAAGCAGCCAAAGATAGAAAAAGTATATTATGTGGGACTTCTTGAAAATCCGGGATATGAAATAAATAAAAGTCAGGCATCAGGATTTGGAAGTATGATTTCTTTTACAACAGATACAGAAAAAACAGCAAAGCAGATACTTGAAAAAGTGAAGCTTATTTCATATGCAGAAAGTCTTGGAGGGGTAGAATCTTTGATTACTTATCCAATGCTTCAGACACATGCAGATGTTCCGAAAGATGTAAGAGAAAGGCTTGGAATTACAGAAAAATTTTTAAGAATGTCAGTAGGAATTGAAAATATTTCAGATTTAATAGCAGATTTAGAACAGGCATTGCAATAAAGGAGGAGTTTATTATGAAGAAAAAATTATTAGCGGGTTTTGTAGCAGTATTAATGGCTTTAAGTGGCTGTGGTCAGAGTGAAAGTAAAGAAGTTTCAAATGATGGAGTAAAAAAAATTAAAGTTGCATATGACCAAGGATATTATCCATATGATTTTATTAATGATGATGGAAGTGCAGATGGTTATGAAATTGCTGTACTTAAAGAGGTAGATAAATTGCTTGAGGACTATGAGTTTGAATATGTAGGAACTACTAATGATGACCTTTTAATTGGAGTAAATACGGGAAAGTATAATGTGGGAGTAAAAGGGGTATGGTGGACAGAAGCTCGTTCAGAAACTTATATTTTCCCTGAACATTATATTGGAAGCAGTATTATAGGAATTGTTATACGTTCAGAAGACTCTGAGAAAATAATAGATTTGGAAACATTTGCAAAAGAAAGCGGAAAACTTGTACCAATAGCACCACAGAATGCTCAATATACGATAGTAGAAAATTATAATAATGTTCATCCAAATGCAAAAATTGATTTGATTGCAGCAGACCAGTTTACGATATCTGATGCTTATCAATGGGTTTTAGAGGGAAGATATGACGCATATATCAATATAAAAACTTCTTATGAAAGCAGCGTTGAAGCAGAAAATGGAGAATATCATCAATTTGCAGATAAACTTAAATTTATTACATATGAGGCAATTCCAACATGGCCACTTTTTAATATTGATAATCAAGAACTTGCAGATGCTTATGATAAAGCTTGGGAAAAACTGGATAAAAATGGAACGTTAGAAAATCTAGCACAAAAATATTTTGGATATAGTTTATTTGAATATATTCCACAAGGATATAAAAAAGGCGATACATTATAAATTTAATTTAAAGGAGAGATTTGGTATGAGTAAAAGAGATTTGGTATTAGACGCATTTGATAATAAGGAAGTAGAGAGAGTACCCGTAGGTTTTTGGTTTCATTTTGCACCTGATGATTTATTTAATGAAAGTCCTGAAATTATTGAAAAGAACATAGCAGGTCATCATAAATTTTTTGAGGAATTTAAACCTGATTTTTTAAAATTAATGAGTGATGGGTATTTTACTTATCCAAGTAAGGGTATAGAAAATATTGAAAAAGCAGAAGATTTAAAAAATATTGAGAGTTTTGAAGCAGATAAATGGATTGAGAAGCAAGTGAAATTAGTAAAACAGTTGACGGATGATTTTAAAGATGAAGTTGTTTCATTTTACAATATATTTGCTCCAGCAACATATTTTAGATTTATACTTGAAAAAAATGAAAGTAAACTTTCTATTAATGATTTGTTAAAAATTAATCCTGAACTGGTAGCTCAAACTTTAAATAAAATAGGAGATACCATTGCAGAATTAGCAAAAAAGGTAATTACTGATGGCGGTGCAGATGGAATTTATTTAAGTGTACAGAATATACAAAATTCAGGATTGTCAAAAGAGGAGTATTTGAAATATATTGCACCAAGTGAACTTAAAGTGTTAAATATAGCAAATAGTGTAAGTAAATACAATATTTTGCACATTTGTGGATATGAGGGCTCAAGAAATGATGTTACTATTTATGCAGATTATCCTGCTAAAGTAATTAACTGGGCAGTTACAGTTGAGGGAGTAAATCTTAAAGATGGAAAGAAAATATTTAAAAACAAAGCTGTTATAGGTGGATTTGCAAATACAACCGATGGAATTTTATATAAAGGTTCAAAAGCTGAAATAGAAGATTATACAGAAAATCTTTTAAAAGAAGCTGGAACAAAGGGAATTGTTTTAGGAGCAGATTGTACAATTCCAAGTGATACACCTTATGAACATTTAGAATGGGTAAGAAATAAAGCAAAAGAATTTTCAGCAAAATAACAGAGTTTAGGAAGGTGACATATATGCGTCCGTTTAATCCATCATATATATTTGAAGTATTGCCACAATTAATCCCATATTTAGGAGTTACAATATTTATGACAATAGGTACGGTTTTATTGGGAAGTGTTTTGGGATTATTGTTGGCAACTGTTAAAATAAGAAAAGGAAAGATTGGTACAATAATTACAGAAATATATATTTATATTACAAGATGTGTCCCTTCCATAGTTATGTTGTTTGTTATATATTATGGTTTGCCGAAACTTCTGTTATGTGTTGGGATTGATATAAATGATGTAGGAAAAGGATTTTTTGTAATTACAACATTTACCATATTGTTTTCGGCAAATATTTCAGAAGTATTTAGGTCAGCTTATGAAGCAGTAGATAAAGGGCAGAGAGAAGCCGCACTTAGCATAGGTTTGAGTGAATGGCAGGCATTTTATCGAATTATTTTACCTCAATGTGGCATATTGGCATTACCTAATTTTGGAAATGCACTTGTGAGCCTTATAAAAGAAGGCTCTCTTGCTTATACAGTGGGTTTGATAGATATAATGGGTAAAGGACAGTTAATAATTAGTAAAAATCAAGGTTCTTACAGTGTAGAAATATATATTGCATTGGCTATATTGTACTGGATATTGACAGTTGGGATAGAGCAGAGTTTTAAATATTTGGAGAAACGTTTGGCAGGTGAGAGAATATGAAGCTTAATACGAAATTTATGGTAAAAACATTTTGGCTTGCGTTGGAGGGTATTCCGACTACATTAAAATTAACTTTTGTAACATTATTTATTTCAATGATTTTAGGTTTTTTATTGGCATTGGTAAAATCAGACAAAAAAGGAATAGGAAATTTTCTGGCGACAGGATACGTTTCATTTATAAGAGGAACACCTGTTGTGCTTCAAATATTATTTTTATACAGTATATTGCCATCTTTATTAAATTATACGGTAAGAGAGGTATTGAATTTAGATATAAATGTTTTTGAATTTAATCCGATTATATATGCGTATATAGTCTTTATTCTTAATACAACAGCAGTTTTGACTGAAGTATTTAGGTCAGCACTTAAAAATATTCCGAAAGGACAAATGGAAGCAGCATTGTCGATAGGACTTAATATATATCAGTCATATATAAGAATAATTATACCGCAGGCACTTGTTTCAGCAATGCCTAATATCTGTAATGCGACGGTCAGTTTATTAAAAAGTACATCGCTTGCATTTATGATGACTGTAAAAGATGTTACAGCTATTGCCAAGATAGAAGCTGCATATGGATACAATTATATTGAAGCTTATTTGGATATTTTATTGATATATATTTTGTTGTGTACAACAGTGCAGGTATTGTTTAGATTAATTGAAAAAAGAGTGTCAGCTTATAAAAAAACTGCGACTGTATAAGGGGGAATAGATATGCTCGAAATAAAAAATATACATAAAACTTTTAATAATAATGAAATTCTTAAAGGGGTAAATCTCAAAGTAGAAAAAGGAGATATTATTGTTATACTAGGACCAAGTGGTTCAGGAAAAACTACTTTGTTAAGGTGTATTAATTTTTTGGAAAAAGCCGATGAGGGAAGTATTGATTTTGAAGATATTCACACAGAATTTAAAACAGCACATAAAAGTGTTATAAACAGATTAAGAAAAAAAACGGCATTTGTATTTCAGAATTATAATCTGTTTGCAAATAAAACAGCTTTGGAAAATGTTATGGAGGGCTTGGTTACAGCAAGAAAAGTACCAAAGACGGAAGCAATAAAAATAGCAAAAAATGCTCTGGATAAAGTCGGACTTTCAGACAGATATGATTATTATCCTTCTCATTTGTCAGGAGGTCAGCAACAGAGAGTGGGAATTGCAAGGGCAATAGCTGTCAATCCAGAGGTAATATTGTTTGATGAACCTACGTCAGCATTAGACCCGGAACTTGTAGGAGAAGTATTAAATGTAATGAAATCACTGGCAAAAGATGGTATGACTATGATTGTAGTTACTCATGAAATGGGATTTGCACAAGACGTTGCCAATAAAGTAGTATTTATGGATGGCGGAGTAATTGTGGAAGAAGGTACACCCAAACAAATTTTTACTGCACCAAAAGAAGAACGGACATTACAGTTTTTAAGAAGAATATTAAAAGATTGGGACTATGTTATTTGACAGAATTTGCACCAATTGTGAAGAATAATAAGCAGTTATTCAATTATAAGCAAGCAACAAATACGGGTTACGAATATCTGTTTAGTAATTTTTATAAAAAATTGGTAGTGTCAAGTGATTTATGAAAAAACAGTTAAGAAAAAAAGATTGAAATAG
>CAZQDT010000181.1:0-4948 GCA_964592005.1 uncultured Eubacteriales bacterium | reverse complement strand
AAATTACATAATTTAATAATTTCTTTAGAAAAAACAGAACTTGAAAATTCTTTAAATCAATTATTATTTTCATTGATAGAAAAAGAATATAATAAAAACCTAGAAATATTTGATTATTTAAGTAATGACATTACAAACTTTTCAACAGAACTTATAAATGCCGCTAAAAATAATTGTCTTGATACCGTAATAGTCCTTTAAAAATAATAAACCGCACTGATAATATCTTCAATGCGGTTTATTATCTTATTATTCATTTCTTTTTTTACATACAGCCAAGCTACAATAAGTAATACCACACTTATAACTAAATTTCCCATGGCATTATATCTCTATCTTCTTTAAGATAATCCAATATTTGCCACACTCCTTCTCCTGTATAAGAACTTACTCTAAATACTTTTTCACAACCTGCAAGCCTGAGCCAATTTTCTGCTCTATCAGGGTCAGCATCAGGTCTGTCAATCTGTGTAACAATACCTATAACTTCTCTAGTAGCCATCGGTGTTATATTAGGACTATACAATGAATATGGTTCTGTTGCACTTAATAATAATCCTATAACATCTGCTTCATAAGAATACAAAGCCAATGCCCTTGCAAGAATTTTATTTTCTGCATATTCACCCGGAGTATCTATAATAACATCAAAATGATTTATATACTGCGTTTTATAATAATGTATTTTTTCTCCTTTAAGAGCTTGTGTAAGTGTAGTTTTTCCGCTTTCGCTTCTACCCATAAGTATTATCTTTTTCATAATAATATACTCCTAAGTCCTAGTCATTTCACATACTGTAAAACCTAATGTTTCTTTACAGTAATCAAGTACCGCTTTAATAGAAGTATCTACTTCTGAAACACTTCCTGTAATTATAAGCGTACCACTAAATCTATCTATAAATCCTACATCTACACCTGAAGTTTTCATTGCAATATCTCCTGCAATGATTGCTGTTTCACTCGGACTCATGGTAATTATTCCTATGGCTGCCCTTGAATAATCTATCGCAGGATTTAAGCCAAGTTTTTTATAGATAATCTCATCTGGACCCGCAATTATATGTGCCAAAGTAATTTGTTTTCCTGGAACTATTTCCTGAATTATTCTCATTTTATCTTCTATTGACAATCTTTCCATAATTAAACCTCACTTATGTAATCTGTTAAGATTGCTATATCAAAAAATAAATTTTTTAATATAGCAGTCTTACACTAAAAATCTAATAAAATTTATCAATATCTTCTTACATCAGAAAAAGATATCTATAAAATTTTACAATTCTTTCTTTGTTTCTTCTGCAAAACTTTCTACTGTTTTCTTAGCTTTTTCTTCTGTTTTCTTTTTTTCTTCTTTTGTAGGTTCTGTACCCTTAATCATATTTTCTATCTTTGCCAAAACAACTGGCACCAAATCTAAAAGCTTACTAAGTCCCTGTTGATTTTTAACATTTACAAGCTGAACATTGCCATTATTTATTGCAATAACAGCACTTGGTGTAATCTTAGCTCCAAGTCCTCCTGCTCCTGCATCTTTCTTATTTTTATCTCCATTATCCACAGCAGAACCTGCTCCTACTCCAAAACTTACATCTATAAGTGGAAGTAATATTGTATCATCTATTTTCGTCGGTTCTCCTACTACTGTTTTTGTAGATACAAAATTTTCCATATTTGCAAACATTACCTCTAAATTATTAGTTATTTCTCCCATACTAATCTTCCTTCTTTCTATTTTTTAAATAATTCCAAATTATACCTCTTATAGGTTTAGATAATGCAAACGCAGCAAGCGGATAAAGTATACCCCATAAAGTAAACTTTCCTTCCGTATTTACAATACCATTAAATACTTTTTCTTGAAAATTTCCTTTTACCCTAACATTGTCCCCAAAATACAATGTTAAAATACTTGTCCATGCCAAAGCAATTCCTGTATCTACCGGGTCATCACTTCCATATTCTATCTCCATATTCAAAGATTTAGGTTTTAATGCTCTTATAAGTCTTTTTATAAGTTTTATAATAAGTGTCTGAATAGGTTTTCTAAATTCGTGATTCCAAAGATTTAAGGCTCTTTTTATAATATTTTCTTCTTGCTTCTCCAAATTTTCAGTTTCTGTTTCTTCTTTTACATCTTCTGATAAAGTTTCTTTCTCTTCTTTCTTTATTTTGTTTCTATTTTTTGTTTCCTGTGAACTCTGTTTGGATTTACTTTCAGGAATTTTCTCGATTTTATTTTCTGCTTTTTCATCTTTTACTACTTTTTTACTACTTTTTTCTACTTTCTTTTCAGCTTTTTCAACTTCATCAATGCCCTCTTCTACTTGCTCTTTAACCTCTTCTTCATTTTTAAACCTTTCTCTAGTTTCATAAACAATTTTGTTGAATATTTTAACAGTCGTTTCTTTGCCCTTTGTACCAAATATATATTCAAATTTGATTATTTTAAAAATCCAATTCACCTTTAAATCTGCACTGATATCTTCTCTATCTTTCTTAAAAAATATTTTATAACGTATAGCCGAAAAAAGTATAATTCCAAGTAATATTAAAAATATTAACAAAAGTATTCCAATTACACTTAAAATTATTTTTATAAGTGCCCACAAAACACTCAAAAACCCCATCAATCATCACCCCGTTTCACAAGTGTATTATAAATGAAGTCTTTGACATTACTTAATGAATTATCATAATCATAAGCTTCTTGTATTATATTGCATACTATCTTTTTTGCTTCATCTTTGCCATATGCTAAGCCTATAATTATATAATCTTTCTGCTCGTATACTTTTTTATGTATTTCATGAGAATATAAAATTTCCATAAGAGAGTTAGCATTCATATCAATACATATACAATATAAATTAGTAACCGTTTTTTTATCTTTAAGCATATCTATTATATTTTCAGAAGATTTAATACCTTCTCCAATATACATATTTTCTATGAATTTCATTACTTCACTCCCTCACAGCTTTTGTATAAGTTTTGCCTTTTATATTTTTTAATATTCAAAGGAAACAAAATTTCTGCTCTAGCGGCAGAAGATTTTGTACTAAAAAAGTGTTACTCATATTTTTGTTAAATCATAGATTTTTTTGATACAAAAATATGAGTATAGGGCATTCGCCCTATAAATTAAAATTTTATACAATGCCTTTATGAAAGCAAGCTTTCAACAGTCATTATATAAACTTTCAATTTGCACTTCTCATTACTTAAATTATATTATAAACCAAAATAAATATATTTTCCATATTTATTAAAAATTTTTTTGCAATTTTTAAAGAAACAAATACATTTTTTTCTTTTCATTAATATAAATTTGATGTAAAATCAATAATATAAACAACATTTTCAGTTCAAACTAAAATTTGGCTGTGAATTTATGGAATATTATTGCATTTCTTTGATTGATTTTTAAATATATAGACATATTTATATTTTAAAAAGCTAATAATAAATTATCCATTAAATAAAATTTTTTGAAAGGATTGATTAAATGGAACTTGAATGGAGTTTAAAAGAACTTTACCCTGCTTTAGAAAGCAAAGAATTTTCAGAAGATTTTGAAAAACTTAAACCTATGATTAATAATATCAGTAAATATGCTTTTGAAAATTTGAAAAACTATGAAAATATCACAGAAAAACTTGAAAAAATGCTTAAATTACAGAATGATTTTAATTCTCTTACATTAAAACTTTCTGAATATTGTTCACTTATTTTAAGTACAGATGCTTCTAATGAAAAAGCTATGCAGACCTTAAACCAGATAGAAGATATCATTACTGATATAACTCCTTCTGCTGTTATATTTCAAAAATGGCTAAGTGATATGCCTAAATTTGACTCAGTAATCAATTCCTCTGAATTTATAAAATCACATAGTTTTTATCTTAAAGACCTAAGAGAACAAGCAAAATATACTTTATCAGAAAAAGAAGAAACAATTATCTCAAAAATGCAAAATACTGGTTCTGCCTCTTGGACCAAACTTCAGGAACTTCTCACTTCAAATATTATGCCTGAGGTAAATATAAATGGTAAAATACAAAAAATGCCTTTGCCTGCTGTAAGAAATCTTGCTTATGACCCTAAACCTGAAGTACGTAAAGCTGGCTATGAGGCTGAACTTAATGCTTATCCTCAAATAGATGATTCCATAGCATATGCTTTAAATGGAATTAAAGGCGAAGTTATAACAGTAAGTAAATTAAAGGGTTATAAATCACCATTAGAAATGACCCTTATAAACTCAAGAATGGATTCTGAAACTTTAGATGCAATGTTTACTGCTATGAAAGAAAGTATGCCAGATTTTCGTAGATATTTTAAGAAAAAAGCCGAAATGCTTGGATATAAAAACGGACTTCCTTTTTATGAAATATTTGCACCAATAGGAAAAAGTAATCTTTCTTTCAGTTATGAAGAATCTTCCAACTATATTGTTGAAAAATTTAACACTTTCAGCAAAAAACTTGGAGATTTTGCGAAATATGCTTTTGAACATAGTTGGATAGATGTACTTCCTCGTCAAGGTAAAAGAGGTGGTGCTTTTTGTTCAAATCTTCATTGTATAGGTGAAAGTCGAGTACTTACAAATTTTACAGGAAGTTATTCTGATGTAGTTACCATTGCACACGAACTAGGTCATGCTTACCATGGTGACTGCCTTAAAAATGAATATCCTTTAAACAGCGATTATCCAATGCCTATTGCAGAAACTGCCTCTACTTTCTGTGAAACCATAATAAATCAAGCTACTTTAAAAAATGCTGATAAAGAAACTTCTCTTACAATACTTGAAAGCAGTATTTCAGATGCTGCACAGGTAATTGTTGATATTTTAAGCCGTTTTATATTTGAAGATACAGTATTTAAACGCAGACCAGATGGTTCTCTTTCTTCTAAAGAATAATGGAATATAATGATTGAAGCT
>CAZQDT010000180.1:0-4959 GCA_964592005.1 uncultured Eubacteriales bacterium | reverse complement strand
CTATTTTTTCTTGTTGTAATTTCTTCTTTCAATTCATTTATAAATTCATCAATAGCGACCATACCTCTGTCACCCTCTGCTCTACTTCTTACAGAAACATTACCTTCTTGCTGCTCTTTTTCTCCTACAATTACCATATAAGGAAGTTTCTGAAGTTGTGCTTCTCTTATCTTATATCCAAGTTTTTCAGAACGTTGGTCTGCTTCTGCACGTATTCCTGCTTCTGTAAATTTAGCTGTAACTTCTTTTGCATAATCACTATATTTATCCGATACAGGACTAACTTTAACCTGTACTGGTGCAAGCCATGTAGGGAATGCTCCTGCAAAATGTTCTGTAAGTATTCCAATAAATCTTTCAATACTTCCAAATACAACTCTGTGTATCATTACAGGACGATGTTTTTCTCCATCTGCACCTATATAATCAAGTTCAAATTTTTCAGGAAGCTGGAAGTCAAGCTGAATTGTACCACACTGCCATGTTCTTCCAATAGAATCTTCAAGATGGAAGTCAATCTTAGGACCATAAAAAGCACCATCTCCCTCATTTATAACAAAGTCAAGGTTCTTTTCCTCTAATGCTTCTTTAAGTGCATTAGTTGCTCTATCCCAGTCTTCTTCGCTTCCCATACTATCTTCTGGTCTTGTTGAAAGTTCCACATGATATTTGAAACCAAAAAGGCTGTAAACACTGTCAATCAAATCTATAACGCCTTTAATTTCATCTTTTATCTGCTCTGGCATCATAAATATATGTGCATCGTCCTGTGTAAAGCATCTTACACGCATAAGTCCATGTAATGCTCCTGAAAGTTCATGTCTATGAACTAATCCAAGCTCACCCATTCTCAAAGGTAAATCTCTATAAGAACGCATTTCTGTCTTGTATACCAACATTCCTCCCGGACAGTTCATTGGTTTAATAGCAAAATCTGTTTCATCTATCACAGTAGTATACATATTTTCTCTATAATGATACCAATGTCCTGAACGTTCCCATAATGCTCTGTTTAATATCATTGGTGTTGAAATTTCAAGGTAACCTGCTTTTTTATGAACTTCTCTCCAATAATCAATAAGTGTATTTTTCAAAGTCATTCCCTTAGGTAAGAAGAATGGGAAACCAGGACCTTCTTCCATAATTGTAAATAACCCAAGTTCTTTCCCAAGTTTTCTGTGGTCACGCTTTTTAGCTTCTTCTATTCTTTCCAAATATTCATCAAGGTCTGCTTTCTTTGTATATGCTGTACCATAAATACGTGAAAGCATTTTATTTTTTTCACTACCTCTCCAGTACGCACCTGCTACTGATGTAAGTTTGAAAGCTTTAACAAATTTAGTATTCATAAGGTGAGGTCCTGCACAAAGGTCTGTAAATTCACCTTGTTTGTAGAAAGAAATAACTGCATCTTCTGGTAAATCTTTTATAAGTTCTACTTTGTAAGGTTCACCCTTTTCTTCCATAAATTTGATAGCTTCTTCTCTAGGAAGTTCAAATCTTTCAAGAGGGAGTTCCTCTTTTACTATTTTCTTCATTTCTGCTTCTATTTTTTCAAGTTCTTCTGGTGTAAAAGCTGTTTCTCTATCAAAATCATAGTAAAAACCATCATCTATTGATGGTCCAATAGCTAATTTTGTATCAGGAAATAAACGTTTAATAGCTTGAGCCATTATATGTGAAGTTGTATGTCTAAAAGCTTTTTTACCATCATTATCATCAAATGTAAGTATTGTAAGTTCTGTATCCTCATTCAATTCAGTCCTTAAATCTACTACCTTTCCATTTGCCATTGCTGCACAGGCAACCCTTGCCAAACCTTCACTTATATCTTGAGCTACTTTAAAAACAGTAGTTCCTTCTGGATATTCTTTAAATCCATCTCTTAGTGTTACCTTTATCATTTTAAAATCTCCTTTCAAAATAAAATTTCCTTTAGATTAAAATTTGTAAGTAATTAGGAGTTAATAAAAAAGTCCCTTTTCTACATATTATATATAGAAAAGGGACGAGTATATACCCGCGGTTCCACCCTAATTGCTAAAACCTCTCAAAATAATCTTAAAGATTATGTTATGATTATAACGTAATCATCGGACTTTATTAGAGTCACTCAAAGGTGGTTTTCAATTATAATCCCTTAAAAGCATTCCCAGCCAATATGCTTTCTCTCTGAAAATTTCATATAACCTACTATCCTTATCAAAGTTTTAATCTCTATTTAAAACAAACAAAATTCAGAGTCCAAACTCTAATTATATGTTTATTTTCAAATCAACATACTTATTATAACTCTTAAATTTATAAAAGACAAGAGTTTTTTATAAAAATCAAATAAATCTTTATTCTTGTACCAATTTATTCAATTTTTCAGAAAGTTCTTTTATTTGCTCTACAATATTTGAAATACTTTCTGTTCCAGCAGTATTTTCCTGTGTTGCAGCTGTAACCTCTTCTACTGCATTGCAATTTTTCTGAGTATTATTACTAATTTTTTTCATTTTTTCAACTACTTCATCGCTTTTTTCACGTATAATTTCTGCTGATTTGTCAATATCATGTATTTGTTTTACCAATTCTTCATTAGAACTGGTAATCAATGACGCTGATTCATTGGCTTTTTGAATACTATCCATTCCTGTTTGTGTAAATTGAACATTTTGCTCCATTGCTACAACAGCTTCTTCTGTATTTTTTACTACTTCACGCACTATTGTTCCAATATTTTCCACAGCAGTCTGTGTCTGTTCAGAAAGTTTCTGTATTTCTTCTGCAACTACTGCAAAACCTTTTCCATTTTCTCCCGCCCTTGCTGCTTCAATCGTAGCATTCAAAGCCAATATTTTGGTTTGACTGGATATTTCTGTAATAGTTTGTATAATTCCAATAATCTCTTTTGATTCTTCTCCAAGATTACTTATAATTTCCTTACATTGATTTGTACTACTGTTTATCTGTTCCATACTTGAAGTTGCATCATTCATTCGCTTTTGATTTTCCAGCGTATTTTCACTGATTTTATCTGTAAGCTGAGCTGTTCTGTGATTCATTTCACTAAGCCCGAAAAGCTGTTTTGTAATATCCTGTATTTTACTGTCTGCATTTTCAACAGCTTCTGTATTTTCCATACTTCCCATAAGTAAATGTTCTGTCTCTTCAGCAATTTTATGATTTGCCTGAAGAGATGTTTCTGTAACTCCCGATAACTCTTTCATCATTACAAACATTTTATCAGAAGTATGTACTGCATTTTCTTTCATTTTCTTCATATTTTCCAAAAGCTTTTTCTGTTCTTCTGCACCAAGAAGACTTGAAAGCATAGAAGCTGTTCTTTTACAAAGCATTGTAAAAATAGCAGCAATTGCAATCAATACCAATGAACGTGGAATAATTCCAAAAACAATTACATACTTCAAATCCATAAAATTTTTATCTGGCATTGTCTGAAAATAAAAAGCCATAATCTGACCTACTGAAACTCCAACCACTGTAAAGCCTGTTGCCAATAAATTAAGTTTTCTCGAAAAATAAAGACTTGCAATAGCAATAGGAAATACATAGAATACCACTACATGATATGTAAGTGTACTACTTAACAACAATACCAATCCAACTGCACAAATCACATTTATATATTTAATATACCAATCTTCTTTTTTCAATATATTTATAAGTAATGTAGGTATCAAAAGAAATATACTTCCCAATATATAAGCAACCGTCATAATTCCTTTTTTCACCATAAATATTCCTACTAAATCTAGGATATAGACAATTGTAAAAATAACAAATACAATTCTCATAACCTGTGCAACAATCAAATTAGCTTCTTTCTCATTTTTATCAAGTAAACTCATATTAAAACCTTCTTTCTTATTTATTTTAATGAATAAACTCTTTATGTATCTCTTCAACTTGTTGTCTTATGTCTAAAAATATTTCAACCAATATTGGTTCAAAATCTTTCCCACTTCCACTCTCAATAATTTCAAAACATTTATCAAGTGGCATAGCCTCTCTATAACATCGTTTTTGAGATACTGCATCAAAAACATCTGCTACTGCCATAATCCTTGCACAAAGTGGTATTTCTTCCCCTTTCAAACCTCTTGGATATCCTTTTCCATTCCACTTTTCGTGATGATACTTTGCTACATAATATGCCATTTCTGCATATTCTCTATCCCCTAGATGTCCAAAAGTATCTTTAATAATTTCTCCTCCTTTTATAGTATGAAGTTTCATATTTTCAAATTCTTCATCTGTCAATTTATTCGGCTTTTGCAAAATAAAATCTGGCACTGCTATCTTTCCAATATCGTGCATAGGTGCAGCCATATATAAATTTTCTAAATAATCCTTAGTCAAAGTTTCTTTATAGTATCCTCTCTTTCTTAATTCATCAGCAAGAAGTTTTACATAAAGAGCTGTTCTCTTAATATGACCACCCGTACTTCCATCCTTATTTTCTACAAGTGTTGCAAATCCAACTATCATTTCATTGTGATAGTGTTCCAATTCTACAACTGAAGGATTTTCTTGATTTACATAAATACCCAAAACAATAATTGTAATACCTATACTGCTTAATAATGCCTGTGGATAAATCATTTGATATACTGCAACACATCCTAATATAAATAAATATGTAAAAATACTTATCCTCTTATATTTTTTTATATATCGCCAGCATTTAAAAAAAATCCCAAAACTTAACATAGTATAAACTCCTGCCATTATAAAACACGTATATGCAGAAACTCCCATAGAATAATTACTTAATTCTCCTTCATAATATTTAAGAGTCGGAATATTTACTATTACCAGAATTATGTTAATTAAAAAAGGAAGATACACAAATATTCTTTTACTTCTTGTTTTAGGAATTCCCAATGTTATAGATAACATATACAAAAAAACCAAAAATATACATGAGTCCAAACTAAGTAGAAAAAAAAG
>CAZQDT010000179.1:0-5033 GCA_964592005.1 uncultured Eubacteriales bacterium | reverse complement strand
ATGTCGGTTCATCTAAAACCAATAATTTAGCTTTATAAGACATTGCTATCAATATTTTCAATTTTGCTTTCATACCCGTGGAAAATTCTTTTATCTTTTTATTCATAGGTATTTCAAAATACTTACACTTTGAAATAAATTCTTGTTTATTAAACTTTGAATACATTGCTTCCATAATTGAAATTATTCCATTTACAGTCAAATATCCACTAAATCCAGAATCTGACAAAACTACTCCTATATTTTCTTTATCCTTTTTGTCTATTTGTTTTATATCTTTATCATCTATTTTAATACTGCCGCTGTCTGCCTTTATCAAACCCAAAATTGTTTTAAAAGTTGTACTTTTTCCTGCACCGTTTCTTCCTATCAAACCTGTTACATAACCTTTTTTTAAACTTAAAGTGCAGTCAAGTTCAAAATTTTTATATTTCTTTTTAACATTAGATAACTCTAATTCCATAACTATCCCTCCATAACTAAATTAAACAACTCGCAAATCTCCTCGTCTGTCATACCGCAGCTTTTTCCTTTGCGTATTGCATTTTCAAAATCCTTTTCAACTTCTTTTCTCTGCTCTTCCAAAATTAAATTTTGATTTACCCCTGAAACAAAACTTCCTTTTCCATGTACAGTTACTATAAATCCTTCCTGTTCCAAGGTGTCATAAGCTTTCTTCACTGTCAATGCACTTATTCTTAAATCTTTTGCCAATTCACGAACTGATTGCAATCTTTGTTCCTGCTTCATATTTCCCTTCAAAATTTCAGATTTTATCTGCTCTACAATCTGCTCATAAATAGGCTGCATGGAAGAATTATTTATAATAATATTCATCTAGGTACCTCTTTTCTTAAAATATTTCCGCCAGCACAAACAGTATATAACAGTATGCAACTTTTGTCAACTGTTTTATACTGTTTATTCAATATAAATAAAAAGAGTTGTCATATTTAAAGAAAACTCTTTAAATATAGACAACTCTAAAATACGTAACAACTTATACTAAAGCCGGCGGTAATTCTTCTCCCTTTGTAATATACATTTGTTCAAATCTCATACCTGAAGCCAAAGAATATATACTCAACAGATGCTCTCCCTGTTCTATTTCTATGCTATATATTGGAATCCATTTCCAAATATGCTCATTTGCATAACACCAATAACGTTTCCCACCATACAATTCTTTTTCAGGTATCATTTTACCATCCAAACCTAATGTAAAATGTGACTCGTCATTTCCCCAAGAAAAAGTTTTTACCCATATAATATACTTTCCGCCAGAAAGCTTAACTTTATAATTTAATATGGGAATATTTTCCATATCCTCTTTAAATCTCAGCCCTTTTTTACGAATATACATTGCAAGCCCTGTTTCTCCATATGATGGTGCATTACAGTAATCCCAATCATAATTATTGGTATAGGCATATTCACTTTGTGCCATAGCCGAAGAAAGCTCTATTAACAGATTTCCGTTATTTTCAGTCAATACTTGATTTCCTTTTTCAATAAGCTGCATTGGCAAAACCGCTTCTCCATAATTTTCCATTTCTGTAAAAACATCATCTAATACCAGTGTATCTCCAGTATGTGACTTTGATAAATACAATACTTTTCTAGGTTTTAATTTAATTTTCCCATAAAAATCTTCTGTAAATTTATCAATATCAATCTCTTTAGGCAATGTCTGCTCTACAATTTCATAACTCAAACTATTTTCTTTCATATCTTTTGTATAAATCACAAATCTTGTAAATGCAAAATATTTATCAATTACCGTAAAAGTAATTTTATGATTTCCTGCTGAAATTTTAGGCAAATTTAGATATAATTTATCTACATTATTCTGTACATTGTTTTTCCAATTCCCTTTCTTTTCATCATTTGCATTTGACTCCAAAATCTGCATTTCTTTGTCATCTATTGTAACACCTATCCTTATTCTGCCTATTGAATTTAAAGTTGGGAAACGATGAAGTTCTAACAAATATTTTCCGCCTTGTTTAAAATTAACTGTATATGAAATTTCTGCATTCTCTTTTCTTCCCTCCAGTAATGCACCTTTTCCACGCCCCAAATTAGGTATTAAATTCCAACCGTTGCAATTTTTATATTCACTTTCAGCTTCTATTGATATTCTTTCTTTCTGCATTTCAGAAGAAACCATAACAGGAATATTGCAAATTTTGTCATTTTCTAGAGTTTTTACAGATATAAAAAATTCTTTACCATCAAATTCATCAAAATTTTCTTTTTCTAATCTAACTAAAATTCTTTCTTCTTGTGAAACTTTAAGTTCATAAATGGCTGTTTTAGCATCTTTAAATCCACTAAATTCCAAGTTTTTATTATACAAACTTAACCCTTTAGGTATACTTATTTCACATAAAAACTCCCCTAATCCGGCATTTGCAAGTTCAAACCATTTTTCTCCTGCTTCTGTAAACACAATTTTGTCATCATCATTCCACAAAGTCACAATTAGCTCTTTATCACCTATTTTTAATGGAGGTACACAAGCAGGATACATTGCAGTCCTTGGAGGCGGAAAATCTTCAGGAGTTAAAATTCCATTCCATTTGCCATTTGCCATAATATGGTTATAATAATAAATCATTTTTCTCCTTGCATGGTCAAAATCCTTACAAAGTCTTGTATATTTATCTGCGGCTGAATATTTTCCTTGCTTTATACAAAGATTACTTCTATCAGCATAATAATACATACTATTCGTATAATATGCTGCATGAATTTTCATAACAACAAGCTGATAAAAAGCATCTTTTTCCTGTAACGGTAATTCTTTGTATATCCGATTTACCCTTTCAAACATTTTTTCATATTTATGTATTCTTTCAGCTGCTTCATCTCCATATGCTGTCTGTGAAAATACATCGCTTTCCATATGCTCAAGTTTTCTAACATTAGTAATCTGGTCAAACTCCGTTAAAATAACTGATAATTCTTTTCCGTAATTTCCACTGAAAGTCTGGTCAATCCATTTTTCTAAAAACAACTGTTCATTATCGGTCAGTGCATTTTCTTTTCCCACTTCCCAAGCATATGCTGCATAAAATGTAAGCTGCTGTTCTAAAGGTTTTATTGCCCCAAAATTTGTAACCCATATTTTACGTATTCCTTCTTCATAAGCTTTTTTTAACTCATTTCTAGTATGTGAAAGAGGAATAGAACAAATAAATAGATATGAATTTCCCGGAGGTGCCCAATAAGAATTATGGTAATATATTCCATTTCCGCCTTTTCTTTGTTTTTCTTTTTCTCCCGGATAACGTCTTATATAACCATAATTATCATTTACCCAAATCAAAGTCAAATCTTCTGGGACTTCTAAACCGTTGTCATACAACTCTAAAACTTCTTTATACGGTACAAAAGTTTTCAAAGTTTCTTTTTCTAATCCTTCATCAAGCATTTTTTCCTGTGCTTTTATAACAGAATCCAAAAGTTCAATTTTTCCTTTAAGCAATTCTTCCCCCTTTTTTCCAGCTAAAAATTTCGTATTAAAACCAGAATCATGTATACCTCTCATTCCAAGTGTATAGCTTACTTCAAAATCTCTGTTCTGCTTTACACTATCTCTCCAGTATTCTTCTAAAACTTCTCTATTTCTTCCAGGAATAGAATAATCATATTCAATATCTGTATAACCTTTTTGTTTTAACCATGGTTTCCATTCTCTGTTGTTGCTTCTCATAAGCATATCACAATGAGAAGTACCTACAACTATTCCCATTCTATCTGCCAATGCACCATTTTCACGTTTCATATTGAAAGAATTAACGTGCATTGCAGGCCATATATAATTTAATTTCAATCTAAGTAAAAGCTCAAATATTTTTTCATAAGTTTTTACACCTATGGTTTCTTCTCCCATATATCGCTGTACCCAATGTTCTAGTTCTTCTTCATCATTTATAAAAATTCCTCTGTATTCTACTGATGGATAATCAACTTTAATAAAGTTATTTTCAATAAATACCTCGTTTTTCTCTCTTACAGGAACATCTGCAAAGAAATACCATGGTGAAACTCCAAGTTGATTTTGACAAAAATCATAAATACCATAAATAGTTCCTCGCCTATCTGTACCAATTATATATAAAACATTTTCTTTCTCTTGAATTAAAAACGTTTCTTTCCTGTTTTTACCACTTTCATCTTGTAAAATACTAAGATTTACCTTATTTGAAATATAAAAATCTTTATTATCTAAAGAACCTATCACTATATTCTTTGCATTACATTGAACATTTTCATTTACATAGCAATTCAAAACTCTAAATAAATCTCTCCTTAAATTTAAAATTGCCAACTTAACAGCTTCAGTTTCTTTCAAATTGTATTTTAAATTAACATAATCACATTGTTTGATAATAAATCCCATAAATTCACTCCCTATTTCAAATATGAAAACATTTGCGGTTCGAGCAAATTTTTCATTCCTTTTAGTATTGAATTATATAACAAAACTTTAATATTTGAAATAGAAAAATTGACATCTTTATTGCATTTCTTGACGTTTTCTCATTCTTATCCAATTATAATAACCATATATATCATTTGCTAAAAACATTACAAAGCAAATAACCATAGGAAAATAAGAAATATTTTTTAAGGTTGCCAATATCCAAAGTATTATACAGCAACAAAGAATAAATTTTTCCTCCATTTGGCACATACTTTCTACACCACACACATTTTTCATTATTGCCATATATAAATAAACAAATAATTAGCGTAGCAAAAATTTTTACCCAAAAACGTTGTAAAAAGTTTTTGCTATTGAATTAAATTTGTTTATTTTAATAGATAATCAGTTTGTGAATATTTAATATAAGACTGATGACGACCATCTGACATTTCATTTATCCAAGTTGAAAAATCTTTAAAAAAGTGACTTATAATTTTGATGAAATCAATTAGTCTATTGCTTTGTTGTTCAATTTTTCTTTTCTGTGATTTTCTTTTCCAATATTTTGCTTTTTTCATAATAAATACTCCTAATGCGT
>CAZQDT010000178.1:0-5074 GCA_964592005.1 uncultured Eubacteriales bacterium | reverse complement strand
ACTTGTTAATAAAGTTTTAGCATATAATATATGTCTGGTATTAAATCGTCTTTTTTGACAAAAATTGCGAAATTGGTAAAATCAAAACACTAATTTTCTAAAAAAATTACTGTTTTATAGTATAGGGACTTTTTGTGTTTTTTTGCAGAGTATTTTACCTAAATTTTAAATAGCACAACAAGTTAAATTATAAAATATATCTTCTAACTTGATTATTAAGTCATTACCATACAAACTTTTAATTCAATTATGAGTAAATTTTCCACTACCATAATCATTTGTTAGCACTCTCGTTCAATGAGTGCTAATTTTTTCTTGACATTTAAAAAAAATGTAGTATATTAATAAATATAAGCAATTTTATTCATAAAATAAATTTAATTTTTAGGAGGAATTCATAATGGAAAATGGAAATCTATCTATTAACAGTGAAAATATGTTACCTATCATAAAAAAATGGCTTTATTCTGATAAAGATATCTTTATCAGAGAATTAGTTTCAAATGCCAATGATGCCATTGTAAAACTTCAAAAACTTGTAAACATCGGTGAAGCCTCTGTCGCTGAAGATAATAAATATCAAATCAATGTTACAATAAATGAAGAAAATCAAACAATCCAGATTAAGGATAATGGTATTGGTATGACTGCTGATGAAGTTAAACAATATATAAATCAAATTGCTTTTTCAGGAGTTACAGATTTTGTAAATAAATATGAAAAAGAAATGAGTGCTGGCAATCAGATTATAGGACATTTTGGCTTAGGATTTTATTCTGCATTTATGGTAGCTGATAAGGTACAAATTGATACTCTTTCTTACAAAGATGGTGCAAAAGCTGTAAAGTGGTTTTGTACAGGCGGTATAGAATACGAAATGGATGACAGTGATTACTCTGAAAGAGGTACTACCATCACTCTTTATGTAGGTGAAGATGGAAAAGAATATTTGAATGAATATTCTTTAAGAAGTATTTTAGAAAAATACTGTTCTTTTATGCCTGTTGAAATATATCTTGATGTAATTAAAAAAGAAAGTGAAGATGACAAAAAAGAAACAGAAGAAAATAAAGAAAATGATGTAATTGAAGCTCCAAAACCTATAAATAATCCATCTCCTTTATGGCTTAAAGACCCTAAAGACTGTACAGATGAAGAATATAAAAATTTTTATAGAGAACTTTTCCATGATTTCAAAGAACCTTTGTTCTGGATACATTTGAATATGGATTATCCTTTCAGACTAAAGGGAATTTTATATTTTCCTAAATTGAGCCACGAGCTTGAAACTGCTGAAGGCGAAATTAAACTTTACAACAATCAGGTATATGTTGCCGACAATATCAAAGAAGTTATTCCTGAATTTATGCTTCTTTTAAAAGGTGTTATCGACTGTCCTGACCTTCCTTTAAATGTTTCAAGAAGTTTCCTTCAAAATGATGGACAAGTTACTAAAATTTCAGGATATATTACTAAAAAAATCGGTGAAAAACTTTCAGGATTATTTAAAAACGAAAGAGAAAACTTTGAAAAATTCTGGGACGATATCTGTATATTTATAAAATATGGCTGTCTAAAAGAAGAAAAATTATACGAAAAAATTAAAAACTGCCTTTTATTCAAAGATATTGATGGAAAATATTTGACTTTGGAAGAATATCTTGAAGCTGCTAAAGAAACAAATGAAAATAAAGTCTTCTATGTTTCAGATGAAAAACAACAAGCTCAATATATCAAATTAATAAAAGAACAAAATATAAATGCTGTTATTCTTGATACCAAGATTGATACACCTTATATGTCTTTCCTTGAATCCAAGAATGAAAACGTAAGTTTTACAAGAATTGACTCAGATTTATCTGACACTTTAAAAGATAAAGATGAAAACGAAGAAGAAACAAAACAACTTCAGACAGATATAGAAAATACTTTCAAATCCGCTTTAGCATCTGATAAAATTAAAGTAAAATTAGAAGCATTAAAAGATAATTCAGTATCAGCTATAATGCTTTTATCTGAACAATCCAGAAGAATGCAGGAAATGTACAAAATGTTTGGAAATATGGGATTTGGTTCTGCACCAGAAGATGATTTGACTCTTGTATTAAATAAAAATAATACATTAATAAAAACTCTTTTGGATATAAGAGGAAACTCAGAAAAACAAGAAGATGTTAAACTTATATGTGAACAGGTATATGATTTGGCTCTTTTAAGCTATCGCCAACTTAATACTGATGAAATGGTAAAATTTATTGAAAGAAGCAACAAAATATTAGAAATTGCTGCTAATAAATAACAAAATTAAATTTTTATAGATATAAGAAAAGGCTGTATCATATTCAATACAGTCTTTTCTTATTAGTTAAACCACCATACTTATCTCTACTTCATTTGTAGGAGCTGTTTCTGTGCCATCTTCCATAACACCAGTTATATAATATGTATATACATTTCCTAAGCTTGCAGACTCCTCATAATATGTAGTATCCTTTGTATTATAAATAATTTCAAAATTCTCCTGTTTATCCGTTTTCCTATAAACATTATAAGAAACTGCACTTTCAGTGGCTGTCCATGTAATTACAACAGTAGGCGGTGTACTTTCGAGATTTAATTCATAATATCTTAATGCACTAGGTGCAAGTGAAAGCTGTGTTATTTCAGCATTTAAAATATTTGATGCCACTTCAAATTTAATTTTTCCATCAATAACTCGCACATCAATTAATTTTACATCTCGTCTATCGGTTACAAGTTTTACTGAATAATCACCATTTGGAGCATCTATTGTAAATAAATTTTCTTTTTCAAAACCATAACCTTTTTCCTGTAAATAAACACAATCTATTTCAACATTCAGCCATCCGTTTTTAACTTCCCCATTAAATATATAACGCATATTCGCAGATTTAGTTTTTGTAGTCTGAATATTAGAAAACTCCGAATATCCTGCATCATTCCATGCTCTTACTTTATAGGAATATTCTTGATTTTCTTCACAGTTTGTATCTATATAAGTAGTAAATGCAGTAGCTCCACATTGTTTAAAATCACCATTTTCAGGTTTTCTAAATATATAATACAATCTTGTAGCTTCCGCCTTTTCCCAATTCATTGTAACATTTGAACTACTGGTCTTTACAATTTTAAGATTTCGAGGAACTTCTGGAACATTTTGAGGTATTTCTGCCTTTTTTATATATTCTTTCAATTCTAATAAATCCTTATTCTTTTCAAGTTCACCAATCAAAAGTCTTGCCATCATATCTGCTCCAAACTCTTGATAATGTGCTCTATCAGTAGAACCATTAGGATAAGCTTCAAAAACTCCAGCAGGCACAAACAAAAACACTGCTTTTGACTCTTCAAATCCCAACTCCGTCAAATATTCTGCTCCACTTTTTCCCAAATCCAAAAGCGGTATATTCTGTTCTTTTGCCATTTTCAAAAAAACTTCTCTATAACCCTTAAAACTTATGTCACATTTTCCATCTGTAAAAATTCTCAAAGGAACAGGGGTAACCAATACTGGTATTGCTCCTCTTTGCCTTGCTCCATCTACATAAATCTGAATCCACTTTTCAAAATGTCTTTCAGAAACATATCTTGCAGGTCTTATCATTGTTGCATCATTGTGACCAAATTGAATAAATAAATAATCGTTTGGTTTAATTTCATTTAAAATTTCATCAAGTCTTCCCTCATTCACAAAAGACTTTGAACTTCTACCTCCTATTGCTTTATTTCGTATTTCTACACTGTCATCAAAATAAAGACCTAATCTTTGTCCCCAACCAGTCTGAGGATAATTATTTACTCTATATGTCATAACTGTTGAATCCGAAGCTATGTATATACTTTTCTTTTCCCCAGCTTTTCTTTTTTCTAATTTTAGAATTTCTAAACTGACTATCTGTGCAGGTGTTCCCTCAAATTGAATTTTAAGCTGATTTTCCACTAAAGAAATGACATAATTTCTTTCTAAAAACCCCTTGTTTACATTTTCTTCCATCAAAGGCTTTTTAATTCCTTGTAAAAGTACCTGTGTTTTAGCTGATATTTCATTGTTTTTCAAAACTACTTTTACCTTATAATCTGCTGGTTCTAAATCTACACAAAATACAGAAGTATTTACATACACAAAAGTAGTTATAAATCCATCATTATTTTTTTCTTCATTCCAGCTATTATTTGTAATTTGAATACAATCTGAACAGTCCTGTATAAAATCTGCTCCATTATCAAAAATATTTATTTTAGAAAGTATATCATCTTCACCTGCTTCAATCCATGAAGAATTTAAGAAACCATAACCATCTTTTACATTGTAAATATTTTTCTTTTCAATTTTTCCTGTTCCAAATTCAAATTTCATCAAAAAACACCTCTTATGTATTATTTTTCAGCTATCTGTTTGTCTGTATGAAGAACATGATTTACCAGCCAATCTCCTAAAAATACTATAATATCTTTGATTGCCCTTTCCTGATTTTCATCTATATGCTCTAAATCAATGTTGTCAATTTTTTCTATAAAATCTCTATGTTGTATTTTCTGGGTAAATATCTTTTTATAGCCAATACTTTCCATATATTCTTCTTCATGTGCAAAATGTACTTTTGTATATTCTCTCAATCCCTCTAAAATTTCAACTATCTTGTCATATTTATCTGTAATAAATTCATTTTTTAAAAGCTGATAAGCTTCCTCTGTAAGTTCAAAAAGCTTTCTGTGTTCATCATCAATTTGTTTAATTCCTGTTAAATATTCATCTTTCATTTCATACATCATAACCACTCCTCCGATATTTTATCCATTTTTACAAAGTCAATATATAAATATTAACCCCTTTAAAATAATTCCCCCTTACAATTCTGCATTAGGGTCTACAAGTAAAATATACAACTCACCTTTTTATTTAAGAATAATATAATTTTATTTATAAGTCAATGCTTCTGCTTCATCTGGCGTTTTTTTCATAAAATACAAAATAAATGGTACACTTAAAAGACCTGTCAAGATATCTGCTATTGGCTGTGAAATTTGAATACCTTTAAGTCCCCAAAGTTTT
>CAZQDT010000177.1:3876-5089 GCA_964592005.1 uncultured Eubacteriales bacterium | reverse complement strand
GTATATGTGCCTATTCCTGTTTCTTCATTTATTGTCACACCATTAATTACTGATGCTTCTCCTACTTTTACATCTTTTATCTTGTATCCTGTATTTGGTGTAATTGTAAATTCTTGGTCTTTCGAGTATTCTACGTCTACTTTTGCTGGTTCTATCTTTCCATTAGCAACCGCTTTTGCTGTAACTTCAAATTTTTTAATTTCTGATCCAACCTCAATATTATGAGCATCATCTATATTTTTTATCTGATATGTATAATATCCCTGAGCATCTTTGTCCCCAAGCTCTACCGGAGTATCATTATCTTTAAATACAATGGAATATCTTTCTTCCGGATAACCATCTTTAAGCTTTATATAATAAATAGCACTATCTTCTTCAAATGCTACTCCAGGACTACTGCCTGTTTTAACTTCTTTATAACCCTCCTGTTTTTTCTCATATACACCGACTGATCCATCTATATCAAAATTAATAGCATATTCCTTTTTAGTAAAGCTAACCATTATCTCTGAAAAACGTAAGTTACTAGGATCTTTACTCCACTCAGAAGGTATTACCTCAAAACTTATTACCTCTCCTTTTCGTTCACCTGTTAATATTGAAAATTCTTCCTCACCATTTAGTCTTTTTTGCAATTGCCCATCTTTTATACAATAACCTTTGGCAGGCTCTACTGTATATGTCGTTCCCCAACTACTACTAGCGTCATAATATTTGCATTCCGGTGAAATGGTTCCTTTGCCTTTTACGGATGCATTTATTCTAAGTATGCCATTATTTTTATCAATCTTTATTGCTACTCCGCTATCATAAACTCCTCCTAAAACCTTATCGTCATTATTTATACATTCTCCCAAGTAATTCCATAGATTACCATTAGAATCCCTAAAACTAAATAAATCGCTTACATCTTTACCAGTACACTCATCTATTATCTTGACTTTAAAAGAACCTTTTTCCATTTTATATACACAATCTGTTACCTTAATACTCAAGCCATCATAAACAGTTTCTTCAGTTGTTCCAGAAAGTGAATCTGGAAGTAATACTGATGACATACCATTTTCATCTGCCTCATCCAACGTAGCCAAAACATAAGTATTATTATTAGTCCTTAAATATACAGAAGGTTTGGCATATGAATTTGTAAGATTAAACGTTATAGTACCATCATCACTTACATCTTTGCCAATTATTATCCATTCTTCTC
>CAZQDT010000177.1:0-3866 GCA_964592005.1 uncultured Eubacteriales bacterium | reverse complement strand
CCAATTTATCAGCCACTAAACTAAAGTCTATCTGCTCTACTTGTGACAATGTTTCTACCGTAGTACCTTCTTTTTGCAGTATAACATCACTTGCTTGCTCCAATGTTATTATATCATTTCTCTCAATAACTTTCTTTTGTGTAGTACCATCATAATAATAGTACTTTTTTACTATATCCTTATAAATCTCTATCTGTCCTGCATTATTCGCATATCTATTTTGTATATAGTTATAATAAGTGTTATCAAAATCATTTGAATCACTTAGCTTAATATTGCTTGCAGCCATTGTATCTGCCTTTGCCTCTACACCTCCAATCGTTATACTTGCCATAATCATACAAATACTCATTATCATGGAAAGCAGTTGTTTTTTTCTGTTCATTTTAAACTCCTCCTTCATAAATAACCACTTAAAATATAAATAGATGTTGTAAATTTCTAATTAAATTAGTTATATAACATCTTAAAATAATTTTCAATATCCTTGTGACAAAACGACAATATATAGTGACAAATGGACATCAAATTATAAAGTTTCTTCAAAATTCAAATTTTTACCATTGAAAAAATCAATTTTTGTTAAGAAAAATTTAATCTGTAAATAGAAGTATTAAAAATCTGCAACATTTTTAATTGCCTAAGAAAATAGAAGATTTTAAAAGAAAAAGCAAGATATTTTGTCAAAAAATCATTTTTTTTTACTTTATAATATTAGCAATTCAAATCAATAAGTTGTATAATAAAAAGCATTGAAAGAGTGTATTTAAAGTGGGTTTTAGTGTTGGGACTTTCTTTTTATCACGTTAAATCGGTAATTCAAAAAACAACGAAAAGGATGTATGATTTTTATGAAAAAATTTATTAGTTTATTATTGGTAACTATCCTTTGCTTAGGACTTATTTCAGGTTGTTCAGGTTCTTCAAACAACGAAACCAAATCACAGCTTGTAGTATTAGATGAGTCTTTAAGTCCTGAAGAATATGCCATAGCTTTCAAAAAAGGAAATACAGAATTACATAATGCTATAATGTATGCTTTTGATGAAGTAATTGCAAATGGTAAAGCCGCTGAAATTTCAACCAAATGGTTTGGAAAAGATATTGTTATGAAAAGTGATACAAAGGCTGAAAAAGCTGCTTATCCAGAAGGAAAAACTACATTTGTAATGGGTCTTGACGATTCATTTCCTCCTATGGGATTTCGTGATGAAAACAATGAAATAGTCGGTTTTGATATTGATATGGCAAAAGCTGTATGTGAAATTCTTAACATTGAATTAGTTTTACAGCCTATAAATTGGGCTACCAAAGAATTAGAGTTAGAAAGCGGAAAAATTGATTGTATTTGGAATGGTTTAACTAGAACTGATGAACGTGAAGAAACATTCCTCTTATCCCGTTCATATTTAAAAAACAATCAAGTTGTTGTTGTTAATTCAACTTCTGGTATTAATGAAAAATCAGGTCTTTCTGGTAAAAAAGTTGGTGTTCAGACTGGTTCTTCTGCTGAAGAAGCTTTATCTAAGGACTCTATAAGTTCAGAATTAAGTCAGGTTGTACAATATGATGACAATGTAACTGCTTTACAAGATTTAAAAGTTGGCCGTATAGATGCAGTGGTACTTGATGAAGTAGTTGCAAGATATTATATTTCAGTAGAAAATAATAAATAACAAATTTCAAAGAGTATCTCAATTAATCATAAACTATTTGAGATACTCTTTTTTAAATCAAAAGGAGTTGAAATACTTGGATTTTTTATCTATAACTTTATCGCTTTTAGAAGGTCTTAAAACAAGTCTTTTATTATTTATAATCGTTATTATTGCTTCATTGCCTATTGCTTTTTTAATCACTTTTGGTGCAAGAAGTAAACATAAAGTTATAAATTTTCTTTTTAATGGATTTATTTATATAATAAGAGGTACACCTCTTTTACTTCAGCTTTTATTTATATTTTTTGGATTGCCTTTCATTCCGGTTATAGGCAATTACTTAATTTTTGAAAGATTTACAGCTGCTATAATAGGATTTACTTTGAATTATGCTGCATATTTTGCAGAAATTTTCAGAGGTGGTTTACTTTCAATAGATAAGGGACAGTATGAAGCTGCTCAAGTTTTAGGATTAAATAAAATACAGACATTTATAAGAGTTATTCTTCCTCAGATGTTAAAAGTTTCTTTACCATCTCTTACAAACGAATCTATTACATTGATAAAAGATACTTCTTTATTGTATGCAGTTTCTGTACCTGAAATTTTACACTACACTAAAACAAGTGTAAATAGAACCTCTGACCCCTCTATTTTTTTGATAGCTGCTGTTATATATTTAATTATCAATTCTTTATTGACATTAATATTCAAAAAAATAGAGAAAAAACTTGAATTTTAAGGCGGTGTATTTATGATTACTGTAAAAAATGTAAAAAAATCTTTTGATAAATTAAAAGTTTTGGAAGATATAAACTTTTCAGTCAACAAAGGTGATGTTATCTCAATTATAGGACCTTCCGGTTCAGGAAAAAGTACACTTTTGAGAGGTCTTATAAATCTTGAAAAATTTGATGATGGCTCAGTTAAAATAGGTGAAGATTATTTAATAAAAGATGGTATATACACCGATAGTAAAAATCTACAAAAAATAACATCTCATATGGGAATGGTTTTTCAAAACTTCAATTTATTTCCTCATATGACAGTTGGCGACAATTTAACAATGCCTGCTATTGTTTCCAAAAAAATAAATAAAGAAACTTCTCTAAAACAGGCTCAAGTCCTTTTAGATAAAGTAGGACTAGGTGACAGACTTTCAGCTATGCCTTCTCAACTCTCCGGCGGTCAAAAACAACGTGTTGCAATAGCACGAGCATTGATGTTGAAACCAGAAATAATGCTTTTTGATGAACCTACATCTGCTCTTGACCCACAGCTTACAAATGAAGTCTTAAATGTTATGAAACAACTTGCAGAAGAAAAAATGACAATGATAGTAGTTACACATGAAATGTCCTTTGCAAGAGATGTTTCAAATAAAGTTATTTTTATGGATAAAGGTCATGTTATTGAAGAAGGTAATCCCCATGAAGTATTTTCAAATCCTAAAAATCCTCGTACTGTTGAATTTTTAGGAAGTGTTTCCAGATAAAGTAAGAGCATTAGCTTAGCTGATGCTCTTTTACTTTTTAATAGATATAATTTTCAACTTTCTCATTGACAAGAGTTTTTTATAATACTATAATAAGAATGATTAATCGAGAATAAATACTCTAAAACAAGCATTTCTATTTACATTTTTCTGAATAGCTGGAATTAGTGCTTGTTTAATTTTTATAATGGATAAACATATTTAGAAATTGAAATCAAAAGTCAATTTATAAAAAAACAAATAACAACTACTGACATACTTAAATACTCAAACAACTTTAATAAGTAATATAATCAAGAAAGGAAGTCATAAAAAAGATGGAGAAAAATTTAAAGCGACTTGGCATACTGGGAATTATTAGTCTGCTTTCTTATACAGCAATGGTAGTATTTTCACCATTGGCATATCCGGAATACAATTGGCTATGTATGGCAGTCAGTGATTTATCTGCTGAAGGTGCACCATCTGAAGCATTAGCATCTCAACTAAATGCTTTGTTCGGACCATGTGCTATTGTTTCTATTATGGCAGTTTGCGTTGGAATTAGCGAGTGCAAATTAAAGAAACTAAAATCAGGGATTTATTGTTTCGCTGCAATGGAATGGATATGCAATGTTGGCTATGAATTATTTCCATGGGTAAGTGATGCAACTACATCAGAACCACAAAACATATTACATCTTCTTGTAACAGTTTTAGTAGTTGTACTATCA
>CAZQDT010000176.1:0-5091 GCA_964592005.1 uncultured Eubacteriales bacterium | reverse complement strand
GAGATGAAATGTCTCCAGGAGTAAACAGACTTGTAAGAGTTTATATAGCTCAGAAGAGAAAGATTTCTGTCGGAGATAAAATGGCTGGTCGTCATGGTAACAAGGGAGTTGTTTCCAGAGTTTTACCAGTAGAGGATATGCCTTTCCTTCCAAATGGTAGACCTTTGGATATAGTTCTTAATCCTCTGGGTGTTCCTTCTCGTATGAATATAGGACAGGTACTTGAAATTCACTTAAGTCTTGCTGCTAAAGTATTAGATTGGAAGATTGCTACACCGGTATTTGATGGTGCTACTGAAGTAGAGATTATGGATACTCTTGAAATGGCTAATGATTATGCTAATAAAGAATGGGAAGAATTTGAAGCTAAATGGGGAGATGTCCTTGATGAAAATATAATGAAGTCATTATATGATAATAGAGAGCATAGAGAAGAGTGGAAAGGTGTTCCAATAAGCAGAGATGGAAAAGTTGAACTTAGAGATGGACGTACTGGGGAACTTTTTGATAATAGAGTAACTATTGGATTTATGCACTATTTAAAACTTCACCATTTGGTTGATGATAAAATTCATGCACGTTCAACAGGTCCTTATTCGCTTGTAACACAGCAGCCATTGGGTGGTAAAGCTCAGTTTGGTGGTCAGCGTTTTGGTGAAATGGAGGTTTGGGCACTTGAAGCTTACGGTGCAGCATATACATTACAGGAAATCTTAACAGTTAAATCTGATGATATAGTAGGACGTGTTAAGACATATGAAGCAATAGTTAAAGGTGAAAATATACCTGAACCGGGAGTTCCTGAGTCATTTAACGTACTTTTGAAAGAACTTCAGTCACTTGGACTTGATGTAAGGCTTTATGATAATGACCTTAGAGAAGTTACACTTAAAGAAAATATAGATGATGTAGATGATTTGGATATTAATATAGAAGGTGCGGAAGATGATAACGCAAATGTAGGACAGATGAAGCGCGATGAAGCTGAAGATTTACTTGAAGAATTTTTTACTGATAAAGATTCAGAGGTAGAAGATGATTCAGATGATGTTTTTGATGATATATTTAATTTTAATATAGATTCTGAAAGTGATAATCTTTTTGAAGATGAAGATGAGTAAAGGAGAATGAAGAGCATGACTGAACAACAAAGTACAGAACAAGCAACAACCTTTGGTTCCATAAAAATCGGTTTGGCTTCTCCCGAAAAAATTCTTGAATGGTCAAGAGGTGAAGTAACAAAACCTGAGACTATTAATTATAGAACTTTGAAACCTGAAAAAGAAGGACTTTTTTGCGAAAGGATTTTTGGACCTCAAAAAGATTGGGAATGTAGTTGTGGTAAGTACAAACGTATAAAACATAAAGGGGTTGTATGCGACCGTTGTGGAGTTGAGGTTACAAAGTCAAAAGTAAGAAGAGAGAGAATGGGGCATATACAACTTGCTGCCCCTGTATCTCATATATGGTATTTTAAAGGTATTCCAAGCCGTATGGGTCTTATACTGGGGATGTCTCCAAAAGCTTTGGAAAAAGTTTTGTATTTCGCATCTTATATAGTTTTAGATGGTGGAGATACAGGTTTACAGGAAAAACAATTACTTACAGAAGCTGAGTACAGAGATGCTTATAGTAAATATGGAAATAGTTTTAGAGTAGGTATGGGTGCAGAAGCGATTAAAGAACTTTTAGTTGCAATAGACCTTGAAAAAGAAGCAGCAGAATTAAAAGCTGAGTTGGAAGATACAGTAGGACAGAAGAGAATGCGTATCATCAAGAAGCTTGAAGTTGTAGAATCTTTCAGAGTTTCCAACAGCAGACCAGAATGGATGATACTTGATGTAGTTCCAGTTATTCCTCCTGAATTAAGACCTATGGTACAGCTTGATGGTGGACGTTTTGCTACTTCAGATTTAAATGATTTATATAGAAGAGTTATAAATCGTAACAGCCGTTTAAAAAGGCTTATGGAAATGGCTGCACCTGATATTATTGTACGTAATGAAAAAAGAATGCTTCAGGAAGCAGTAGATGCACTTATTGATAATGGAAGAAGAGGAAAACCTGTTACAGGACCTGGAAACAGAGCTTTAAAATCTTTATCAGATTTGTTAAAAGGAAAACAAGGACGTTTCCGTCAAAATCTTTTGGGAAAACGTGTTGACTATTCAGGACGTTCAGTTATCGTTGTAGGACCTGAACTTAAGATTTATCAGTGTGGTTTGCCTAAAGAGATGGCAATAGAGCTTTTTAAACCTTTTGTTATGAAAGAATTGGTAAAAAGTGAATTAGCACATAATATAAAATCAGCAAAGAGAATGATAGAAAGATTACAACCAGAGGTGTGGGATGTGCTTGAAAGGGTAATAAAAGAACATCCAGTTATGCTTAATAGAGCACCTACACTTCATAGATTGGGTATTCAGGCATTTGAGCCAGTATTGGTTGAAGGTAGAGCCTTAAAACTGCATCCTTTGGTTTGTACAGCCTATAATGCTGACTTTGATGGTGACCAGATGGCTGTCCATGTTCCGTTATCAGTAGAAGCACAAGCAGAGTGTCGTTTCCTTTTGCTTTCACCTAACAATCTCTTAAAACCATCTGATGGTGCTCCGGTTGCAGTTCCTTCACAGGATATGGTTTTAGGTATATATTATCTTACTCTTGAAAGAGATGAAGAAAAAGGAAAAGATGGAATTTATAGGCCGGCTTTAGGAACAGGAAAAATATTTAAAGATGAATGGGAAGCTTTGCTTGCTTATGAAAATAAAGAAGTATCTCTTCATGCAAAGATTAAGGTTCGTCGTACATTAGAGATAGATGGAGAAATGAAATCTCAATTGGTTGATACAACAGTAGGACGTATTATATTTAATGAAGCAATACCTCAGAATATTGGTTTTGTTGACCGTAGTAAGCCTGAAAATGCTTTTAAATATGAAATAGATTTCCTTACAAGAAAGAAAGAATTAGGACAAATAGTTGATAAATGTATAAATACTTGTGGAGCAACTCAAACAGCCATAGTTTTGGATAAGATTAAATCTTTGGGTTATAAATTCTCTACAAGAGGTGCTTTGACAGTTTCAGTTTCTGATATGGAAATTCCTGAAACTAAAAAAGATATTTTGGCAGAAGCTGATAAAGAAGTTGAAAAAGTTACAAGAATGTTCAAGCGTGGACTTATGACAGACGATGAACGTCACAGAAAAGTAGTTGATGCTTGGAATAAAGCAAATGATAAGCTTACAGAAGACCTTCTTAATGGGCTTAAAAAAGACAATAATATTTATATGATGGCACATTCAGGAGCCCGTGGTTCTAACAACCAGATTAAACAGCTTGCAGGTATGAGAGGTCTTATGGCAAGTCCTAAAGGAGGAGTTATTGAACTTCCTATTAAGGCTAATTTCCGTGAAGGTCTTTCAGTTCTTGAGTACTTTATTTCTGCACACGGAGCTAGAAAAGGACTTTCTGATACAGCTCTTCGTACAGCTGACTCAGGTTATCTTACAAGACGTCTTGTTGATGTATCACAGGATATTATTATTCGTGAAATGGACTGCGTTGAAGGTACAGATGAAGAAGTACCAGGAATGTGGATTCAGGCATTTAAAGATGGAAATGAACTTATAGAACCATTGAGTGAGAGATTGAGAGGACGTTGGACAGTAGATGCAATAGTTCATCCTGAAACAGGAGAAGTTTTGGTTGAAGCTGATACAATGATTTCGCCTAAACAAGCTTTGGAAGTAGAGGCAGCAGGTGTAGAAAAAGTACACATTCGTACGGCTCTTACATGTCGTTCAAAAGTAGGAATATGTTCTAAATGTTATGGAGCAAATATGTCATCAGGTCTTAAAGTTCGTATAGGCGAAGCAGTAGGTATTATAGCAGCTCAATCAATTGGTGAGCCAGGTACACAGCTTACAATGCGTACATTCCATACAGGAGGTATTTCATCAGCAGACGATATTACACAAGGTCTTCCTCGTGTTGAAGAACTTTTTGAAGCACGTAGACCTAAGGGACTTGCTATTATATCGGAGTTTGCTGGTAAAGTTACGGTTTCAGATACAAAGAAAAAGCGTGAAGTTGTAGTTACAAATGAAGAAACAGGAGAAAGCAGACCTTATTTAATACCTTATGGTTCACGTATAAAAGTAATGGATGGACAGGAAATAGAAGCTGGTGATGAACTTACAGAAGGTAGTGTAAACCCACATGATATTCTTAAAATTAAAGGTATCAGAGGAGTTCAGGATTATATGCTTCAGCAGGTTCAGAGTGTTTATCGTTTGCAAGGTGTTGATATAAATGATAAACATATTGAAGTTATAGTTCGCCAGATGTTAAAGAGAGTTAAAGTAGAGGAAAATGGAGAAACAAATCTTCTTCCGGGAAGTCTTGTAGATTGGCTTGAATTTGAAGAAGTGAATAAAGAAGCTGTTAAAAATGGTTTAGAGCCAGCAACAGGTTCAAGAGTACTTCTTGGTATAACAAAAGCTTCTCTTGCAACAGATTCCTTCCTTTCGGCAGCATCATTCCAAGAAACTACAAGAGTTCTTACAGATGCAGCTATTAAAGGAAAGATAGACCCACTTATTGGTCTTAAAGAAAATGTTATTATTGGTAAACTTATACCAGCAGGTACAGGTATGGCACGTTATAGAAATATAGGTTTAGTAAAAGAAACTGAAGAAAGTGAAGAATTATAAATATAAAGGGTAAATCCATATAGTGATGTAGTAGAGTTTTGAAATAAATAAAATTTTTATAATTGCGACCAATTTATTGGTCGCAATTATAATGTTATTCTATTTTTTTGAAAAAATATAAAAAAATAGTTGACAAATACAAAATGAAGTGTTATCATATCGAAGTTGCTGTTGCAAAGAAAAAATATATGAACTTATTTATGAAAATTAAATTAAAGAAAAATGAAAAAAATAGTTGACAAATAATAAAAAAGATGATATTATAATTAAGTCGCTGTTGAAGGCAAAAAATCAAATTAAAAAATAATTTGAAAAAATAAAAAAGTAGTTGACAAACGATTTAAAAAGTGATATACTTAACAAGCTGTCAACG
>CAZQDT010000175.1:0-5106 GCA_964592005.1 uncultured Eubacteriales bacterium | reverse complement strand
TATACCTCCTCCACAGGTTATTTCATGTCCCGCATCTACATTTCCTGCTATACCTCCTTTACAGGTTATTCCATGTCCTGCATTCACATTTCCATTAATATCACCATATACGCTGGCATTTCCTCTTATTTCTATATTAATATCTGAAATATTATTAAGCTCTTGCAAATCTACTTTTATTTTTAATTCTTCACTATATTCATCCGATGATAAAATTCTTCCATCTTTAACCTGTACAATCCTTAAAACACCATCTCTAGGTAAGTTAAAACTATTTACTGTTTCTACTGACCTTGTTTCTTTTGAAAATAACTCATCAATAGTTATATTAAATAATTTTGCTATTTCGGGCAAAAGCTCAATATCTGGATAGGACTAGGTACATTCCCATTTGCTTATTGCCTGTGGACTTACTCCAAGTTCTTGTGCAAGTAACTCCTGACTAAGTCCCATATCTGTACGATATTTTTTCATCTTACTGCTAAATATATCTTTCATATCCAATTCCTCCTCAGTTTATTTGACATTTGCTTTTATACGTTTATTATAAAATATCATTTATACCAAAACAACAATCTGCTAGTTGTTTTTCACAACCAATGGTTGAGTTGGAATTATAATTCTAAACGATTAATAATTAATAAATCCTAAAATAAAACTAGACAAATATTTACAATCAACGTAAGCCTCATTTTATTTAACTTAAGCTCGACAAAGAACGCATAACCAAATCTATATCTTTATTTTCCAGTTCTTGTATAATATGTAAATATGTTTTCTGCGTTGTAGTGTAGTCATACTTGAATGTCCTAATCTTCTTGCAACACTTGCAATAGAAACTCCTGCAAATAAAAGCAATGAAGCGTGTGTATGCCTTAAACCATGTATTGATATAACAGGAACTTTAGCTTTCTTACAATATCTACTTAAAATATCATTTACCGTTGAATTATATACTTGTTGTTTTACAAATATCGGTTCATCTTCCGGAAGTCCTTTTAATAATTCTGAAAATTGAACTACTGTCTGCCAATCTATCTGTATTTTTCTTACAGATGATTTATTTTTAGTAGGCAAAAAACCTCCTTCTCCTTTGTAATCCCAAGTCTTACTTATAGATAATGTCTGACGAGAAAAATCAAAATCTCTAGGTGTCAAAGCAAGTGCCTCCGAAAAACGCATTCCTGTCTTTGCTACTAAAAGAATAAACCAATCCCAGTTCACCTCTGATTTTAAATTTAAACTGCTTAACAATGTATGAAGTTCAAACTGATTTAAATACTTTATCTTTTTTTCACTTGGTGTCTTTCCTTTAATTATCGCTTTTCTTGTAGGATCTCTTTCAAGAAGTCCTTCATCTACGGCATCTAATATAGCACCTTTCAACTGATGATGAAAATCCATAGTAGTTTGTTTTTCATGACACAAAGCATAATCATTTAATAACTGCTGATATACCAAACGATTCATATCACAAATTTTTATTTCAGGAATTAATTTTTCCAACCATTTATGCGTCATAATATATTTATCCATAGTTACTTTTCTAATTGCACCTTTTTTATATACTGTAATCCATCTAGCATAATAATCACAAAATAAATCCGTTTTTTTTATTTCACTTAACATTTTATTTATCTCCTCTGTTATTTTTATGGCTTACGTTGACAAAATAAAAAGAGGCAAGTTTTCTTTCTTGACTCAATTTATTTTTATATGATTTATTTTAATATGAAAACTTTCAAAATTTAAGCCAAATATAAATACAGTATTAAGTAAAATATTCTTAAAAATTTATTTCATCACCTTGAGAAAGTATAAATTTTTTTAAAACCTTATCTATCTCAATATTCACTTTAGACATTTTTAATTCAACACCTTGTACTTTCTGAAAATATTCTTTTGCTTTTAACTTATCTACTGAATTTTTCAACTCATCAAATCTTCCAAATTCTCGTAAATTGTCTTGAGTTACCCCCAAACTCATAATATTTCTCAATTTTTCTTCATCCAAACCTAAAAGCTGTGAAAATTGATAAATTTTATCATTTTTATCATCAAATTGATATTCTGTAATATAATCTCTTAACGTTTTCCCTTCTTCTATTGTTAACTCTCCATTTTGAATATCATGAAGGACCTTATATGCAAATTTTTGTTCTTTTTGAGATAAAACGGCAAAAGATTTATACAATTCATTAAGCAACTGATTTTGAATTTCTTCCGTTCCTTCTTGATTTAACAATTTTCTATATTTTTCAAAACGACTATTCATATAAGCTGCATCTATTATTGTATCCATCTCTGTCAAGTATCCATCTAATTCAAACGGAATATCTTCATTACCCGCTCCAGTATTTCTCTCATCATTTGAATTAGACAAATCTTTATATCTTTGTAATAAGATAAGATAAATTGTTTCATCAAATTTTACTTCTACAATCTTATTTTCAAACCTATAACTTAACTTATCCCATTTAAAGCCTTGAATTTTAGCTGCTTCTAAATAATCGTTAAATTCTTTAAACAACTTTGCAAATTTTGCACATTCAACTCTCTCACTAGGCAATGTTTCAAAATTTAATACATTAGCAGCCTTAAACAATTCAAAAATATCAATATAAATATTATTAAGTTTTTTAAGATTACTTTCAAGTTTATCTACAAATAATTCTATCGGTTTATCCCCAGAATATAATTTAACCGCCGCCTCTATATGCTTTTCCATTGCATGTGGTCTTCTATAATACTTAATAATACCAAATGGTTTTTCTCTTTTTGTAAATATTCGATTAGTCCTTGAAAATGCCTGAATAATATCTTCATATTCTAAAACCTTATCTAAATATAAAGTATTAATCCATTTTGAATCAAAACCTGTAAGCATTTGATTTACTACTATAAGTAAATCTATTTGTTTTTCCGGTGTTTTAGCAATTCTTTTATATTGACCTTTATGTGCTAATCTTTCTGCTATATCTTTCTTAAAATTTGCATGACAGGCTAAAGTAAAAGCTTGTTCATACCTTTTATTATAATCTTCTATTATTTCCTTTAATCCTTCTTCTTTAAAAAATGCTATTTTTTCTCCTTTATATTTCTTAAACTCTCCATCTTCATTACTAACATGAGGGTCAAATAAACAAGTTGTTTTCAAATTTGGCATTGTAGACTTAAATAATCTGTAATATTCAATAGCTTCAGGTATACTACTAGTAGCAAATATTGCATGAAACTTATTTCCTCTACTCAATGTAATCCAATTACTAACTATATCTTCTACAACTTTATTTTGATGCTCTTGACTTAAATATTGATTATTAGGCAAAAAATCTTCTATTCCTGACTTAATATATTTTCCAGAATCATCATAATAACCAGCCATTTTCACCTGAGAAGAATTCATATACTTATAATATATTTCTGATTTTTTTTCATCATTTAAAACTTCTTCTTCCGTAGCAGCTTTTGCTTTTTCTAATGCTATTTTTTTCCTTATATCTTTATCTTTATAAGTCAACACCTTATAAACATCAAATCCTAATACATTGCCATCTTTCATTCCATCCGCAATCGTATATCTATGTAACTCACTGCCAAATATAGACGCAGTAGTATTCATCTTTTTTTGATTTTCATCTTTTATAGGAGTACCGGTAAATCCAAAGAAAATAGCTTTTGTAAAAGTATTTTTTATTGTAATAAGCATATCACCAAAAGTAGACCTATGAGCTTCATCGACTATAAATACAAGACGTTTTTTATTTATCATATCTATGTCATTTGAATTTAAGCCATCTTCTTTAATATTACTCATTTTTTGAATTGACGTTACTATCAAAGTATCTGCCGGATTTTGACTTTTCAACTTAGATATAAGTACTTGTGTATTTTCTGTTGCTTGAACCGCTTCATTCTCCTCTGCAAAATTTCTATATTCCTTTAAAGATTGAACTCCTAATTCAATTCTATCAGTAAGAAACACAACTTTATCCGCATCATCTGAATTTGCGATAAGTTGAGCTGATTTAAAACTTGTCATAGTTTTTCCAGAACCCGTTGTATGCCATACAACTCCTCCTAACTGACTACTTTCTCCCCATTTTGTATCAGAAACTTTATCAGATATTCTATTAGCTGCATAATATTGATAACTACGCATTACTTTAAGTATCCCATCTGTATTATCAGCAACAGTATAAAATCCTATAAGCTGGTGTGCCATAGGTATATATAACAAATGTTTTGCCACTTCTTTCCAATCATTTATAGCTTCATTGTTAAAATCTGCCCAATGAAAATAATAGCTTTCATTAAAAATTCCATCTGCACCGGGATTTGCAAAATATACTGTTTCTTCCGGATTCATAGCCACAAATATCTGGACTAATGAAAATATACCGCTAAATACTCCTTCTTTTGAATATTTTTCTATCTGATTACAAGCATAACTTACCGGTATACCACTTCGTTTAAGTTCTATATGAATTACAGGCATTCCATTAATCAAAAGCATTAAATCGCCGCGACGGTCACCAATATCTGTTTTAAATTTTGGTTGTTGTGCTATCTGATACCTGCTTTGTCCTGCCGCTATCTCCCTACGGTCATATATTTTCAAACTTATTTCTTTTCCAAAATGAAGTTTATCTTCCGGATTATCACGTGTAATGGATACCGTTTTTCCATTTATAAAAGAATTTAATTTCAAAGGAGTTTTTAACAATGTAATTTGCTCAATAATCTGTTGCATCTCACCATCTGTAAGAGGATAATCATTTAATCTGTCTATTGTCCTGTTATTTTCATATAAAATTTCCGCCCAATTATCAATTAACTCTTTTTCTGTATAATATTTCAAAATTTTCTTTTCCCAGCCATATTCTGATAAAACTTTTATCAAAGCATTTTCAAAATCTTCCTCTTTTTTAAACGACATATGTATATTTCCCCCTTTATTTACAATATTTTCATCTTTTTCGTCTAAAAACATCTTTTTTAAGCACAATTTTTTGAAACTTTCCAAATAATTCAACTTACGCTGATGAAGGGTGATAAGGCGGTCGAGGTTTGAAAAATACGAACCGATAACTTGCTGTTCCTCTA
>CAZQDT010000174.1:0-5114 GCA_964592005.1 uncultured Eubacteriales bacterium | reverse complement strand
AAGAAAATGAAATATATCCAATGATGGTTTATTTTTGTGATGAAATAGAAAAGACAAGAAATTGTAAGTTGATAAATGATTTACAAAAAGTAAATAAACCGTCAAGAAGTTTGATAATTGTATGGAATAGAGAATACGAGGAAGATTTAGATAAAAAAGGATTTAAGACGTTGAATATATTGGAGTTAATGTAGAAAATTTTAGGAGTGAAATTTTATGAAATCAGAACAGGAATTAAAACAGCAAATCTTAGATTTAACAGCTGAATATTACAGTATAAAGCATAAAAAAAACGAAGAATTTAAAGAAGGTGACCGTATTTCATATGCGGGCAGGGTTTTTGATGAAGAAGAGATGAAAAATCTTGTAGACTCAGCACTTGAATTTTGGCTTACAACGGGAAGATATGCACAACAGTTTGAAAAAGAATTTGCAGAGTTTTTAGGAGTAAAGCACTGTTCACTTACTAATTCAGGTTCTTCAGCAAATCTTTTGGCTTTCAGTGCATTGACTTCATATAAATTAGGAGAAAGAAGAATAAAAAGAGGGGACGAGGTCATTACGGTAGCGGCAGGTTTTCCGACTACGGTAGCACCGATTATTCAATATGGAGCAATACCTGTATTTGTAGATATAAAAATACCTGAATATAACATGGATGTAACAAAATTGGAGGGTGCATTGTCAGAAAAAACAAAAGCAGTGATGATAGCACATACGCTTGGAAATCCGTTTGATTTGACTGAAGTAAAAGATTTTTGCGACAGACATAATCTTTGGCTTGTAGAAGATAATTGTGATGCACTTGGCTCAAAATATTTATATAAAGGTGAATGGAGATATACTGGAACAATAGGGGATATTGGAACATCCAGCTTTTATCCGCCACATCATATGACGATGGGAGAAGGAGGAGCAGTATATACAAATAATACATTGTTAAAAAGATTGATAGAGTCATTCAGAGATTGGGGAAGAGATTGCTGGTGTCCATCGGGAAAGGATGATACTTGCAAACATCGTTTTACACAGCAGTTTGGAGAACTTCCATATGGATATGACCATAAATATGTATATTCACACTTTGGTTACAACCTGAAAGTTACGGATATGCAGGCAGCAGTAGGATGTGCACAGCTTAAAAAATTTCCAAATTTTATCAAGGCAAGAAAGAAAAACTGGCAAATATTGAGAGATGGACTTGAAAGTGTATCGGATAAAATAATACTTCCACAGCCGACAAAAAATTCAGAACCAAGCTGGTTTGGATTTATGATGACAGTAAAAGAAGATGCAGGTTTTACAAGAGATGAATTGGTGGCATATTTGGAAAATAACAACATCCAGACGAGAAATCTTTTTGCAGGAAATCTGACAAAACATCCTTGTTTTGATGAAATGAGAGAAACGGGAGAGGGTTACAGGATATATGGAGGGCTTGAAGTAACGGATAAGGTTATGACAAATACTTTCTGGATAGGAGTTTATCCGGGAATGACACAGGCAATGCTGGAAACTATGATAAAAAAGATAAAGGAATTTGTGAATAAATAAATTTTTGGAGGTTCAATATGAAAGTTGTACTTTTAGCAGGAGGACTAGGGACAAGAATAAGTGAAGAATCACATTTAAAGCCAAAACCAATGATAGAAATAGGAGGAATGCCAATATTATGGCATATAATGAAAATATATTCGTACTACGGATACAATGAATTTATCATATGTGCAGGATACAAGCAAAATGTAATAAAAGAATGGTTTGCAAATTATTTTTTACATACAAGTGATATAACATTTGACTTTACAAAAGGAAATGAAATTGTAATACACAATCAATTTTCAGAGCCATGGAAAGTGACGGTAATAGATACGGGACTAAATACAATGACAGGCGGTCGAGTAAAAAGAATACAAAAATATGTAGGAAATGAAACATTTATGCTTACATATGGAGATGGAGTAGGAAACATAGACATAGGCAAGCTGGTAGAATATCACAAGACACATGGAAAAATAGGAACAATGACAGCATACAATGTAGGTCAAAGATTTGGAGTATTGGAAATAGATGAAAGTAATACAATAAGAGCATTCAGAGAAAAAGATAAAGATGATGGAGCAAAGATAAATGTAGGATTTATGGTACTTGAACCCCAAATATTTGATTATATAGAAGGTGATAGCACAGTATTTGAAAAAGCACCACTTGAAACAATAGCAAAACAAGGAGAACTTATGGCATATTCACATAACGGATTTTGGCAATGTATGGACACACAAAGAGATAAAAATCTGTTAGAAGAATTATGGATAACAAAAAAAGCACCATGGAAGGTATGGTAATAAGATGGTAGATAAAAGTTTTTGGAAAAATAAGAAAGTATTAGTAACAGGGCATACTGGTTTCAAAGGTTCATGGTTAAGCATATGGCTAAATAAAATGGGAGCAGAAGTAATAGGTTATGCGTTAGAACCTTACAGTGAAAAAGACAACTATGTACTCAGCAGAATAGGAGAAAAAATCATTGATATAAGAGGAGATATAAGAGATTTAAACCATATGGAGCAGGTATTTGAAAAATATAAACCTGAAATAGTATTTCATCTTGCGGCACAGCCACTGGTAAGACTTTCATATGAACAGCCCAAAGAAACCTATGAAATAAATGTAATGGGAACATTAAATGTACTGGAATGTATAAGAAATAATGAATATACAAAATTAGGAATAATGATAACGACAGACAAATGTTATGACAATAAAGAACAGATATGGGGATATAGAGAAAATGAACCATTTGGAGGATATGACCCATACAGTTCGAGTAAAGGTTGTGCAGAAATATTGATAGCCTCATACAGAAACTCATTTATGAATCCAAAAGACTATGAAAAACACTATAAATCCATAGCAAGCGTAAGAGCAGGAAATGTAATAGGCGGGGGCGACTGGGCAAAAGATAGAATAATTCCGGACTGCATAAGAGCAATAGAGGCTGGAGAAGAAATACAGATAAGAAGTCCGCAGTCAGTACGACCATGGCAACACGTATTAGAGCCGCTATCGGGATATTTGTTACTAGCACAGAAAATGTATGAAAATCCTGTAAAATATGCCGAAGGCTGGAACTTCGGACCAAATTTGGATTCGATAGTACCTGTATGGGAAATAGGGAACTTGCTTATAAAACATTACGGAAAAGGACAGCTGAAAGATGTATCAGACCCAAATGCGGTACATGAAGCAAAGCTATTGGCACTGGATATAGCAAAAGCAAGATTTATATTAGGCTGGAAACCAAAGATGAATATAGAAAAAACAATACAAATGACAGCAGAGTGGTATAAGAGATATAAGACAGAAAATGTGTATGAATTGTGTGTAAAACAGATAGAGGAATATATGAAGATAGAGTAGAGGTATTATTGTGAAAAAAGTTATAGTAACAGGGGCAACTGGATATACAGGCTCAAAATTAGTAAAAGAATTGTTAAATAAAGGAATACAGGTAAGTATTATAGCAAGAAAAACATCAAAATATGATTTGCTGGAAGAAGTAAAAGATAAAATAGAAATATTTGAATATGATATGAATTTAGAAGAAATGATAAAATTTATAAAAAAAACAAATGCAGACATAGTATTTCATATAGCTGCAATGATTGTATCAGAACACAACAGTCAGCAAGTAAGCGGTTTAATTCAAAGTAATATACTATTTCCTACACACATTTTAGAAGCAATGAAAGAAGCAGAGATAAAAAATATAGTAAATACAGGAACATATTGGCAAAACTATATTGATGAAAATTATAATCCTGTAAATTTATATGCTGCAACAAAAGAGGCATTTGAAAAAATACTTGAATATTATGTAGAAGCAGAAGGATTTAAAGCAATTACTTTAAAATTATTTGACACTTATGGTGAAGATGACCCAAGACCTAAAATAATGAATTTATTTAAAAAAATAGCACAGACAGGAGAAGGCTTGGATATGTCTGGTGGAGAACAATATTTAGATTTAGTACATATAGATGATGTGATAAAAGCATATTTAAAAGCAGCAGAAATGCTTGAAGAAGAAACGGAAATAAAGCATAAAAAATATTTTGTAAGTTCAGGGAAACAAATAAAGCTTAAAGACTTGGCAAAGAAGTATGAAGAAGAAAATAATGTCAAGTTAAATATAAATTGGGGAAAAAGACCTTATAGAAAGAGAGAAGTTATGAAACCTCTTAGAGCAGAGAATGTAATATGAATTATATAAGTTAAGGGATAGGTAAAACAATGAAGAATATAAGAAATATAAAAATACCTAAATATTTGATAGTAGCAATGAGTTCATGGATAAGTAAAATATTTACAGCAGTTATACAATTGTTAAATATAAGAATTTTACTTAGATATTTAGATAATGAAAATTATGCTATATATACAGTTTTAATATCTCTTGTAGGTTGGTTTAATTTGTCTGAATTTGGAATAGGAAATAGTATACAGAATTTTATTTCAGAAGCAAGAGCTAAAGAAAAAGATTATACAGAAAAAATGAATGCAGTATTATTTATGGCAATTTCTTTAATAGTGATAATAATATTTTTAATGTTTTTGATTTTTGTACCACTTACAAATATTTTATTTAAAAATTATGAAACTCAATTAGATAATATATCAATTATAGTATTAATATTTGGCATAGCGGCAAGTTTAAATTCTATTTTTTCAATATCTTATAAAGTTTTTTATGGAATTCAAAAAGGTTATATTTCAAATATTTTTACAGCATTAGGTTATTTATTAGCATTTTTAATTTTATTTATATTGGATAAAAATGAGATTGGCAAAAATAGGCTGTTTTGTGCAGCTTTGGTATATGTAATTCCACAAATGCTGGTATCATTTATATCTTTTATAAATATTTTTAAAACTAATATTAGTTCGTTTTTTAAAGTTAATTTTAAAGAAGTAAAAGAAATATTTTTAAGAGCTTATAAATTTGCAGGTTTTCAATTATTTTCTAATGCAACTTTGCAGGTAGATTACATAATAATGATTAACACTTTATCAGCTGAAGAAATAACAAATTATAATATTATTTCAAAAGTCTT
>CAZQDT010000173.1:0-5126 GCA_964592005.1 uncultured Eubacteriales bacterium | reverse complement strand
ATTACCTTTTATGGTAATTGCTACTCAAAATCCAGTAGATTATCTTGGTACATATAATCTTCCAGAAGCACAGCTTGATAGGTTTATGATGAAAATTTCTTTAGGATATCCATCATTTGAAGATGAAAAATTTATAGTTGAAAAAAATCTTACGAATACTTTAAGTGCTGAAGTAGAAGCAGTAACTACTGGAGAAAGCATTATAAAAATGCAGAAAGAAGTTAAAGATGTAGAAGTACATAAAGATTTGATTGAATATATGATAACTATAATAAATCAGACCAGAAACAGTATAAATCTGATTTTAGGAGCTAGTCCAAGAGCTACTTTAGCATTAGTCAGAGCCTCACAGGCAGCAGCTTATGTTGCAGGAAGAAATTTTGTTATACCAGAAGATATATTGGAAGTTGCAGAACCTGTACTTGCACATAGACTTATTTTGTCTTCGGAAGCAAGAATAAATAAACAGAGTTCAAAAGATATACTTAATAATATAATTTCAAAAATTAGAATACCTGTATTATAAAGGGGAGTAGCTATGTTAAGAAATCGTATTATATCAATTATTTTTATAATAGCAAGTACGATATTTGTCAGCTATTACGTAGGTAAATTTGCATATGTTATTTTTTATGCGTCTTTGATTATTCCTTTAATTTCAATTGTATATACATTTATAGTTTATATTAGATTTAAATTAAATCAAAATATAGATAAGAGAGTTGTGTTGAAGGGAGAGCTTACACCATATGAATTTGTACTTTCTAATGAAGGCTTTATTTCTTATGTTAATATAAAAGTTAATTTTTTTGATGATAAGTCATATATAGAAGATAATGGAGAAACTTTGGAATACTCACTGTTGCCAAATGAAAGGGAAGTCCTTAAATCAAATTTGTGTTGTAAATACAGGGGGGAATATGAGGTAGGCGTTAAATCTGTGGCAATAACAGATTATTTTTCTTTGTTTACAATTACATATCCTATACTTACAAAGCTTAATCTTACAGTGTTTCCAAGGGTAGTTGAACTTGAACATATAGGTTTTGAAGAAGCACAACAGGATAACAAAAATTCGAGTTATACATTACTTTCTGATGAACAAATTCTTGATACAGAAGTAAGAAAATATGAAAAGGGGGATCATAAAAAACTTATACATTGGAAATTGTCTGCTAAAAAAAATGAGCTTTTAACAAGAAAATATTATTCAATTCCCAAAACCCAAATTTTAATTATGATAGATTTTTCAAAACTTGAAGAAGACGATATGTGTAGAATTATTACAGAGGATAAAATTGTTGAAATTATGCTTGCCATCAGTAAATATTATTGTGTTACAAAGACCCCTATAACAGTAAATTATGAGCAAGATGGTTTTCAGATACAAAATCTAAAAGATGAAGCAGATTTTAAAGAATTTTATCAAAAAATCTGTTATATTCATTTTGATGGAAAGACTGATATAAATGAAATATTTTTAAGTAATATTTCACTAAAAGATAATTATACTCAAATGATAATAGTTTCTCATAAATTGACAGAAGAAATGTATTTTTCAATAGCTCAAGCAGAACTTAGGGGAATTAATGTAGTTTTTATTTATGTAAATGATTTAGAATCAGATTTAGTTAAACATACAAAAGAAACGGGAGCATTGGTTTATCATATTCATAGTGAAGATAATATTTCAAAAGTTTTTTAGATTTTAAAGGGGAATAAATTATGTATAATATAAGTAAAAATTTAAAAAACATATATGCAATTTTAAGCAGTTTAATGCTTAGTATAGGTTTAAGTAGCTTTTTGTTTTTATTTTGGGGTTTTGAAATATCACTGGGGATAATTATATTTTGGTCAATTTTAGTAACTGGAATTTTAGGGTTTGCAGATTATAGTCAAAATAAAATTGTTGTTTTGTTGGCTTTATTGATTTTTGCTGGTTTCACTTTATTATTTGGTTATTTTTTCAAAAATGAACTTATGAATTTTGTGTCAGAGTGTTTTTATTGGTTTAAATTCTATATATTAGGAAAAAAAGATTATAATTCAGATTATGCCAATTTTATAAGTATATTTTTTATTATATTTATAAATTTGATAAGTTATGTAATTAATCGTTATATAGTATCAAAAGTGATTATTTCGTTTATATTGATTATATGTGGTTTTATAACTATATTTTTTAGATTTGAAATAAATAATATAACAGCTTTTGGAATAACAATATATATACTTTACACTTTTTTGGAAATGTGTGGAATTTTTGGTAAAGATAATCCTAAACATAAAGTGATTATAAATAAGTATCTTTTTCCTATATGTTTTGTAACAGCATTTTTAATAGCAAGTCTTCCTACAAGCCAAGAGCCGATTAAATGGACTGTTATTAAAAATATTTATTATGCTGTAACAGATTCATTTGAATTGATGCTTGTAAATATAAAAAATGGCTTAAATAATAGTAATGCTGAATTTAAAGTGGGTATGATGGGTTATTCTGAAGATACCTCTTTAGGAGGAATAATAATTAAAAGCAGTAAACCTATGCTGTATGTAAAGGCACCTGATAAATCTAAACATAATATTTATCTTACAGGTTCAGTAAAAAATGAATATACAGGTAATGAATGGATTTTTAATGACCAATCAGAATATTCAATATCAGAAAATTTATTAGACTCCTATGAATTTATGTATTCTGTATATATTCAAAATTTAGGAAGATTAGCAAAGGATAGGCTTTTAAGTACCAAGAAAATTACTGTAAAATATGGCAAAATAAATACTATAACCTGTTTTGCACCTTTAAAAACCTATAATTTTGAATTAGGGAAAAAAGATAATTTAATTATAAATAATGGCAATGCTTTGTATGATAAAATGAAAAACAGTAAAAATGAATATGTATTAAGATTTTTAGATTACAATGTAGATGGACGAATTTTAAGAAATATGAATGATTTTGATTATAATTTAGATTTAAATTTTTCTTTGGAAGAATTAAAGAGTTTTATACAATATTATACAGGAGAAAATGTAAATATTTCTTCAAAAGAAGAATGGGTTGAAATATATTCCAAAAGAGCCAAAAACATAGAAGATAATTATTTGAAATTGCCTTCAAATTTATCCCAAGAAGTTGTTGAACTTACTTATGATATTACAAAAGACTATGAAAATAATTATGATAAATTAAAGGCAATAGAAAAGTATTTGAGTAATTTTACATATACATTATTTCCTTCACCTACTCCAAATAATAGAGATTTTGTGGAATATTTCCTTTTAGAACAAAAAGAGGGATATTGTACATATTTTGCAAGTGCTATGACTTTGATGTCAAGAATAATCGGCATGCCATCAAGATATGTACAGGGAGTTATAGTTGATTATTCTGCACAGAATGAAAGATATGAATATATTGTGGAAGATAGTGCTGCTCATGCATGGACAGAAGTTTATTTTGAGGGTATAGGATGGATTGCTTTTGAACCTACACCGGGCTGCTATTCTAGCAGGTACAATTCTTGGGAAACTATGGTTTCTGCTGTAAATTATAAAGAAGAAGTGCCTAGAAATTTTTCAGATATTGATTATGATGAAGAGGAAGAACAGGAATTAGATGATTACGATTTAAACTTTGAAATCAATGAAGGAAATAAAGAAGATGATGAAGAAACTAAAAATTATTTTATACCAATGATTTTGGGATTGTTATTTACTTTAACTTTGTTCCCTTTTATATATTATAAATTTGTCCAAAGAAGATATTTAAGTAAATTTAAGAAAGCGACTACAAATGAAAAAATTTATTTGGAATTTCTGGAAATACTTTATTTATTTGAAGAAAATGGAGTTAAACTCGAACAAAACGAAACATTGTCAAGTTTTTCAGACAGAATTTCGGAAATTTATGAGATAGATGGATTTAAGTTTAACATAGTTTCAAATATATATATGAAATCCAGATATTCTTCATATTTAGCAGACATTGAGGAATTGAAAAAAGTTCAGCTTTATAAAGAAAGACTTAGTTCAAAACTTTATGAAAAAATTCCTAAAGTAAAGATTATATTAAAAAATTTTATATTTTATGTTAAGATAAATGATTATAAAGAAAAATATTAGGTGAGAAAATGAATAACTATAAGCTTATAATTCAATATGAAGGAACTAAATACAATGGCTGGCAAAAACAGACTAAAACAGAAAATACCATACAAGGAAAGCTTGAAAATATAATTTCAAAAATGCTTGGAGAAAATATTGAATTACATGGTTCAGGAAGAACTGATGCAGGAGTTCATGCGTATGCACAAGTAGCAAATTTCTGGGCAGATACGGATATGACTCCACAGGAAATCCGAAACTATATAAATGCTTATCTCCCAAAAGATATAGCAGTAATTTCGGTTGAATTGGCAGCTCCAAGATTTCATAGCCGATTGAATGCTAAGAAAAAAACTTATGTTTATAGAATACATAACAGTGATATACCTAATGTATTTGAACGAAACTTTGTGTATTTTTATCCACAAAAATTAGATGTTGAACTTATGAAAAAAGCAAGCATTCATTTTATAGGAGAATATGATTTTAAAGCTTTTTGTTCAAATAAAAATTTCAAAAAATCGACAGTAAGAACAATTTATTCCATAGATATAATTCAAAATAGAGAAGAAATAAGAATTGTTTATATTGGTAATGGTTTCCTTTATAATATGGTAAGAATAATTACAGGAACACTTATAGAAATAGGTGTGGGAAAAAGAAAGGAAGATGAAATTGATTTTATCATTCAAAGTAAGGTAAGAGAAAATGCGGGATTTACAGTGCCTCCAGAGGGATTGGCATTACTAAATGTAGAATATTAAGGAGGATGAAAATGAAAATATATATTATAAGACATGGGGAAACGATATGGAATGCAGCGGGAAAACTGCAAGGATGGTCAGATATTGAACTTAATGAAAAAGGTAGAGAATCAGCAAGAATTACAGCAAAAGCTTTAGAAAATGTGAATTTTGATATAGCATACACAAGTCCTCTTATAAGGGCAAGGGAAACTGCTGAAATTATTATTGGGGATAGAAATATACAAATAATAAATGATGAGAGAATAA
>CAZQDT010000172.1:0-5139 GCA_964592005.1 uncultured Eubacteriales bacterium | reverse complement strand
GTCCTTGTGGTCCTTGTTCTGAAATTTACTATGATAGAGGAGAAGAATTTGGTTGCGGAAAAGAAGATTGTGGAGTAGGTTGTGATTGTGACCGTTTTATGGAGTTTTGGAATTTGGTATTTACACAATACGATAAGCAGGAAGACGGAAGTTATCCAAGACTTGCAAATCCTAACATAGATACAGGTATGGGACTTGAAAGAATGGCTACAATTATGCAGGGTGTTACATCTATATTTGACGTAGATACAATCAAAGCTATAAGAGATGAAGTATGTGAGATGGCGAATGTTGAGTATATGACAGATGATAAGAAAGATGTATCTATACGTCTTATTACAGACCATATCCGTTCAGTATCATTTATGACGGCAGATGGTGTTCTTCCATCAAATGAGGGAAGAGGATATGTATTAAGAAGACTTTTAAGACGTGCTGCACGTCATGGAAAATTACTTGGAATTAATAAGGCTTTCTTGGCTGAATTAAGTAAAAAAGTTATAGAAGTATCTAAAGACGCTTATCCTGAACTTGCAGAAAAGAGTGAATATATTTATAAGGTAATTTCAGTAGAAGAAGAACGTTTTTATGAAAAGATTGACCAAGGTACTGAAATATTGAAAGGTTATATAAAAGATTTAAAAGCAAATGGAGAAAAAATTCTTTCAGGTGCAAACAGTTTCAAATTGTATGATACCTATGGATTTCCTATTGATTTGACAAAAGAAATTCTTGAAGAAGAAGGATTAGAACTTGATGAAGAAGCTTTCCATAAGGAAATGGAAGCTCAAAGAGTAAGGGCAAGAATGGCAAGAGAAGAAAGCACATATATGGGTGCTGAAGATACAGTATTTAACAAGCTTGATGTAAATATGACTTCTGAATTTGTAGGTTATACACAGCTCGAAACAGATAATTCAAAAGTGCTTGCAATTACAAAAGGAAATGAAGTGGTAAATAATGCAGTTGCAGGTGAAGAAATTGCTATTATACTTGATGTTACACCATGTTATGCTGAAAGTGGCGGACAGGCAGGAGATTGCGGAACAATAACAACTTCTATGGGTGTTGTTCAGGTAAATGATACAATTAAAGCTGGCAGCGGAAAAATTGCTCATATGGGTACTGTTTTAGAGGGAAGTATTGAAGTGGGAGAAACAGCAAAGGTAAGCGTTGACAAACAAAAAAGAATGGCAACAGCTAGAAATCACAGTACAACCCACCTTTTACAGAAAGCACTCAGAACAGTTTTAGGAAATCATGTAGAGCAGGCAGGTTCAAATGTAAATGCTGACAGATTACGTTTTGACTTTACACATTTTGCACCTATGACACAGGAAGAATTGAAACAAGTGGAAACTTTGGTAAATCAAAGTATATTTGCAGATTATCCGGTAGTTATTACAGAAACAAGTATAGAAGAAGCAAGAAAACAAGGGGCTATGGCTTTATTTGGTGAAAAATATGGTGAAGTAGTACGTCTTGTAAATATGGGTGGTTATAGTATAGAACTTTGTGGTGGTACACATCTTACAAGTACAGCACAGGCAGGAAGTTTTAAACTTATTTCAGAAAGTGGTGTAGCAGCAGGGGTAAGAAGAATAGAAGCTGTTACGGGAGAAGCTGCACTTGAATATTATCAGGCACAAGATGAACAGGTTAAACAGGCATCGGCAATGCTTAAAACAAATCCTGCAAATCTCAATAAAAAGCTTGAAGCTATGCTAGAAGAATTGAAAGAGGCAAACCGTCAGATTGAAAAATTAAAAGCTAAAATGGCAGGCGGAAAGATTGAAGAAGTTTTAAATTCAGCAGAAGAGGTAAATGGAGTTAAAATTCTCACAGCACAGCTTGATGATTTTGATGCTAATGGACTTCGTAATATGGGTGACCAGTTAAAAGATAAGATGGGTTCAGGTGTGGTAATTCTTGCAAGTGGAAAAGATGGCAAAGTAAGTTTAGTAGTAATGGTGACAGATGATGTTGTTAAAAAAGGTATCCATGCAGGAAATATTATAAAAGAAGCCGCAGCAGTTGCATGTGGAAAAGGTGGCGGTCGTCCAAATATGGCACAAGCTGGAGCAACAGATGTAAACAAAATAAAAGAAGCTCTTGAAAAAGCAAAAGAAGTAGCAGCAAGCCAGATTAAATAAGGCTGAAAGCTTGAAATGAAAGCCTGTTATCGAAATGGTAGCAGGCTTTGTTATATCATAATTTTTTGAGGAAGTGAATTTATGGAAAAATATATAGTAAAACCGGTAAAGAGAAATATGCAGCTTGAAATAGAAGTTCCCGGCTCTAAGAGTATTACAAATAGAGCATTACTTTTAGCGGCATTGGCAGATGGAACAAGTAAAATTTCAAATATACTTTTTAGTGATGATTCAAGACATTTTTTGCAGTGTTTGGTAGATTTAGGATTTGAAGTAGAAGTAAATGAGGCTGAAAAAACAGCGATTATTAAAGGTGAAAATGGCATTATACCTAGAAAAGAAGCGGAAATATATGTAGGAAGTGCAGGGACAGCAGCAAGGTTTCTTACAGCAATGACGGGACTTGCAGGAGGGAAATATATTATAAATGCGTCTGAACAAATGAAAAAAAGACCTATGAAAGAACTTTTTGAGGCTATGATGGATATGGGTATAAAAGTAGAATATTTGGAGGAAAAAGAACATTTGCCGGTAATTGTTCAAAAAGGTTCTTGTATAAAAAATAAAACTGAGGTAGATATAGGAAACAGCAGTCAGTTTTTAAGTGCATTACTTATGGCGGCGGCAATGTGTGATGATGGTCTGGAAGTAAAACTTACAGGAAATAGGAAAGCTCGTTCTTATATAGATATAACGGTAAATATGATGCGTCAGTTTGGAGCAGAAGTAGATAATACTGATAAAAATATTTTTATTATGGAAAAAGGGCTTAAATATAATGCCAAAGATTATTATGTAGAGCCAGATATTTCAGCAGCTTGTTATTTCTATGCAATGGCGGCGATTACAGGAAGTACCGTAACAGTAAAAAATGTACATTTTTCATCTATGCAGGGAGATATTAAATTTTTGAAAGTTCTTGAAAAACTAGGTTGTAAAGTAAATGACACACCTGTTGGTATAGAAGTTAGAGGAACTTCTGATGGAATATATAATGGAATAGAGATTGATATGAGTGATTTTTCGGACCAGACGATGACAATGGCAGCGGTGGCGGTATTTGCTCAGACACCGACTGTCATAAATAATATAGCACATATAAGACATCAGGAGTCAGATAGAATAAAAGCTATTGTTACAGAGCTTTCAAGAATGGGAATTAGATGTGAAGAAAGAGAAGATGGACTTACGATATATCCATCAAAACCTCAACCTGCTATTATTCAGACATACAATGACCATAGAATGGCAATGGCATTTTCGCTTATAGGATTAGTGGCAGATGGTATAGAAATAGATAATCCTAAATGTTGTGCTAAGACTTTTGAAAATTATTTCGATATTTTAAATGATATTATTTCCAAAAATAGAATATAATTCTAAACAAAAATATAATTTTGATTAAATTTGTAATTAAAAAACAGATAAAAAATAAAATAGAAATATTAGGTGGGTTGCATTATAAAAACAAAATACATTGATGAAAAAAGGTGTATTTGGATTTCTTAATGCAATCCCTTGGAGTTATGATAAAAGATTTTCTAGTACCTCATATGAGATGGAAATATTTTGGCTAATTCCTGTACCTAAAGCTATATTAGGCTTGTTTGCACCATGAAAATCTGAACCGCCTGAAATTTTTAAATTATATTTTTTGGCAAGAGCTTTTATATCTCCGCTTTGTTGTGAGGTATATAGTGGGTAAATAGCTTCAATACCTTCAAGTCCATAAGTAATAAGTTCTTTAACCATAATCTCGATTTCTTTGTTATTCATATTATAAAGTGTAGGGTGTGCAAGGATTGGAATACCATTAGCTTTTAATATTAATTCTATACATTTTTGGCTGTTTAAAATTTCTCGTTTTATATAGGCAGGGCAGCCATCTCCTATATATTTATCAAAAGCTTCTTTACGTGTTTTAACATATCCTTTTAATAGTAAAAGTTTGGCAAAATGTGCCCTTGTGATTGTACCATGTCCTTCGGCTAGAGTATATAATTCGTCAATCGTTACTTCAAAACCAAGTTCGTTAAGTTTATTTATCATTTTTAGATTTCTGTTTTCGCGGTCAAGCTTAATCTGTGTTATAGAATTTTTAAAATATTCTTGCTTGTAATTTATGTTTAAACCCAATATGTGGATTTCTTTACCGTGATAATCAGCAGCAAATTCTATACCGGGAATTACCTCTAAATCATAATTTTTACTTTCTTCCATGGCTTCTTCAATGCCGTCTATTGTATCGTGGTCAGTAAGAGCAAATGCAGAAAGACCTGTTTCATAAGCAAGTTTTACTATTTCTTTTGGCAAAAGTGTTCCATCAGAAGCAGTAGAATGTACGTGTAAATCTATTTTTTTCATATAAAAATGCTCCTTTTAAAATTGATAATAATATCATAAACCTTAATTTATTAAAATACAATATAAATATAAATGGATTTAGTAGAAAGGATTGTTTATTATGAAAGAAATTTGTGAAAAAGATATTACAGACAAAGCTAATCCTATTTTAATTGTTTTAAAAGGAGCAATTATTGGATTTGCAGTAACAGCCATAATATTTACGGTATATGCTTTAATGCTTACATATACTTCAATGATGGGAGAAAATATGTCACTTGTAGTTACATTGTCTATAATATTTTCGGCATTTATTTCGGGTTTTATTTCATCTAAAAAAATGACTGAAAAAGGCTGGCTTTGGGGAATAACTTCTGGACTTATTTATGGTGTGATTGTTATAATAACAGGAGTGCTTACAATAGAAGAAAATTTGGAAATAGGATTTGATATGGTTGCAATGTTAGCAATGTGTCTTGCCGCAGGTGGACTTGGAGGTATGATAGGAATAAATGTTGGAAAAAAATAAAAAATATATTGATTTTGCATTGTAGTTTGTGTTACTATAAATATTGTAACAAAACAAGTGTTTTGACTGTGCCGTTAAACGTTGCTTTTGCGGCACTTATTTTATTATATAATA
>CAZQDT010000171.1:0-5141 GCA_964592005.1 uncultured Eubacteriales bacterium | reverse complement strand
GAAGAAGTAAAAGAAGTATTTGTAATTAAAGTAAATGATTGGTTTAGAGATGAAAGGTTTGATGAAAACAGAGATACATTAAAAGAAATTTGCATTGCATTAAAAGAAGGAAATGTAAAGACTGTTGAGAGCAGGTTTACTAGAATTTTAAGCAAAACAATGAGCTTAAGGGATATACAGACACAGACCAAGAAAGAAGTAGTGTATCATTCAATATTTTTAGGAATATTGAACAGATATGAAAACTGGGAAGTGAGTTCAAATCTTGAAGCGGGGGAGGGATATGCAGATATAGTTGTGAAAGATTTTAAAGCAGGGAAAGCTTTTGTCATAGAATTTAAAAATGCTTCAAGCGAAAAAGGAGTGGACAAAGAAATAGAAAACGCTTTTAATCAGATAGAAAAGAAAAAGTATGTAGAGACAATACAAGAAGAGGATATAAAAGAAATCTATCTGTATGCAGTATCTTGTTTTAACAAAAGATGTAAGATAGAGAAGAAAAAAATACAAAAATGAAAATAATCATATATCTAATAAATTTGTAGGGGTGATTAGTGTGAAATTTAATTCTGTGAGTATACAAAATTTTAAATCTATACAGAAGTTAAAGATAGATGATATTGAAAATACCTTAATACTTGTAGGAAAAAATAATACAGGTAAAACATCTATATTAGATGCGATATGTGCAGTTACAGATGAATATAATGTGGATGTTTCTGAATTTTTTGACCGTTCTAAAGATGTAATTATTGAAATGGAGCTTGAACTTTGGGAAGAAGATATGCAAAATTTTTACAAAAGAGGATTAGTTAGTAAAAATAGAAATATGGAAATATGGAGAGAAGATTTTGTTAATAATTTACTTGCAGAAGTTCAAGAAGAAAATTATATTGTATATTTTAGATGTGTAATTAATAAAATTGGGAAGAAGAAATTTTTTGATAAAAAGGGGAATTATAACAGTTATATAAAAAGTATTTTGCCTAAAATATACAGAATAGATTCTAATAGAAATATTGCAGAAATTCAGAAAGATATTTTTAAATTTCAGGGAAATCATTCATTAGATGAGTTAAGACAAAAGAATTGTATGCTTGACAAGACACGTAAATGCAATGCTTGTTTTGATTGTATAAATTATATAAATACTAAAAATCCAGAAGATTTGACTGTATATGAAACAGCGAAACTTTTGGAATATAAACTTTATAATATAAATCTTAACAATTTTTCAAAGAAGATAAATGAATGTATGAATAAAAATGGAGCTTTTTCTTATGATATAAGCTACAATATTGAATATAATATAGATGACCTTTTTAAAGTTAATACAACTGTTTATAATTTGCTTAATCAAAGAGCGGGTGGTCTTGATAAAATAGGAACTGGTATCAAGAGTATTTATATTCTATCACTTTTAGAAGCTTATTCTGAAGAAGAAAATAAAAATCCAAGTATAATAATGATAGAAGAACCTGAAATGTACCTACATCCACAGCTTCAAAAGACTGCAAGTGAAATAATTTTTAATCTTTCAAAGAAAAATCAAATAATGTTTTCTACTCATGCCCCATCTATGATTACAAATTTTTCTATGAAACAGATAAGACAGGTAATACTTAATGAATATTATACTACTGATATAGCAAAAGAAGCAGAGATTGATGATATTCTTGATGATTTGGGTTATGCGGCAAATGATTTGATGAATGTGGGATTTGTATTTATTGTAGAGGGTAAACAGGATAGAAATCGTTTGCCATTACTGCTGGAAAAATATTATTCTGAAATATATGATGAAAATGGGGCTTTGCAAAGGATTTCCATAATACCTACAAATAGTTGTACACATATCAAGACATACGCAAATTTAAAATATATAAATCAATTATATTTAAAAGACCAGTTCCTTATGATAAGGGATAGTGATGGTAAAAATCCGTCGATGTTAAAAAAACAGCTTTGTAGTTATTACTATGAAAGGGAACAGCATGACCCCAACAATTTACCAAGAATTTTACCGGAAAATGTACTTATATTAAAGTATTATTCTTTTGAAAATTATTTTTTAAATCCTAAAACTATGGTAGAAATAGGGGTTATTCCATCGGAAGAGGTATTTTATAATACTTTGTACGGAAAATATAGAGATTATTTATATAAATTGCCGGGATTTAAAAAAATACAAAGTATAAAAAATTCAAAAATTAAAAGTAAAGAAGATATGAAGAAAAATATGGAATTAATTAAAATATATGTAAGAGGACATAATCTTTTTGATATTTTCTACGGAAGATATAAGGGAAAAGAAGAAGATGAAATACTTAAAAAATATATAGATGCTGCACCAAGAGATGATTTTAAGGATATTTTAGATGCTATTGATAATTTTATATATTTTAAGAACAGAAAGAAGGTAGAAGAATGAAAAATAATGTAATACTTGTAGGAATGCCAGGAGCAGGAAAAAGTACAATAGGTGTTTTGCTTGCTAAGGTATTGGGGTATGAATTTATAGATTCAGATTTAGTAATTCAAAGCAAAGAAGGTAAATTGCTTCGTGATATAATTGCAGAAAAAGGGCAAGAGGGATTTTTGAAAATAGAAGAAAATGTAAATTGTAGTTTAAAACCTGATAAGGCGGTAATAGCAACTGGTGGAAGTGCTATATACAGCGAAAAAGCAATGCAACATTTTAAAAGAATAGGAACAGTTATATATATAAAATTAAGCTGTAAAAATTTACAAGAACGTTTAGGTAATATTGTAAGAAGAGGAGTTGTTCTTAAAGAAAATCAAACTTTTGAAGATTTATATGAAGAACGTTGCCCTTTATATGAAAAATATGCAGATATTATTGTCGAGATGGAAAATAATACAATAGAAAAAAGTCTGGATTTAATTGTGGAAAAAATATTACATTAAAAATTTTATAATATATAACAGTTAAAAAATAAAAAACATATGAATAAAAAATAGCATTTATGCGTTTTTCCTGCAAAAAAGAATATTTTACTTGTAAAAAAGTATGTGAGGACTTATAATGTAAAAAGAGTATGCGATTTTTAGAAAAAAATCATAAACGATAAAGAAAGGTTGTGATGTTAGGGTTGGAGAAGAAGCTGACACTTTACGGCTTTAACAACCTCACAAAGACACTTAGCTTCAACATTTATGATGTATGCTATGCAAGAAGTGAGAAAGCACGAAGGGATTATATCAACTATATAGATGAACAATATAATTCGGAAAGATTGACAAAAATTTTATGTGATGTTACAGATATGATAGGTGCAAAGATACTTAATATATCTAAACAGGATTATGAGCCACAGGGAGCTTCAGTAAATGTACTTATAGCAGAGGATAATATATTGGCTGAAGAAATAGATGCTTCCTGTAATCAGGGGAAAATAAATTTTGTACAGGGGAATATGGTGCATGCACATTTGGATAAAAGTCATGTTACGGTACATACTTTTCCAGAAAGTCATCCTGATAATGAAATATCTACATTCAGAGTAGATATAGATGTGGCTACTTGTGGTGAAGTATCACCTTTAAATGCTTTAGATTACTTAATAGGAAGCTTTGATTCAGATATTATTACTATTGATTATAGAGTCAGAGGGTTTACTAGAGATGTTGAAGGCAAGAAGTATTTTATTGACCATAATATAACTTCAATACAAGATTATATAGATAAAAGGACTTTGAAAAAATATGATGCAATAGATGTAAATGTATACCAGTCCAACATATTTCATACAAAAATGCTTATACAAGAAATAGAACTTCAGAATTATTTATTTAATACAGATGTAAGAGAACTTTCACCGCAACGTAGACTGGAAATAACAGACAGTTTAAGACGAGAAATGATAGAAATATTTAGTGGTGCAAATATATACTAAAAGGGGTGGTTTTATTGTCAATGTCACAGGAAAGAACACCTTTGCATGAAGCATTGGAACATCATAGATTGGAGAGAATGGTACATTTTGATGTTCCGGGGCATAAAGGTGGAAGAGGTAATAAAGAGCTTAAATATTTTTTAGGAGAAGAAACATTAAAACTTGATGTTAATTCAATGAAGTCATTGGACAATTTATGTCACCCTGTATCCGTTATAAAACAGGCTCAAGAGTTGGCAGCAGAAGCTTTTAGAGCTAATGAGGCTTTCTTTATAGTAAATGGAACTACTGCGGCAGTGCAGGCTATGATAATGTCTACCTGTAAGGCAGGAGAAAAAGTTATTATGCCTAGAAATGTCCATAGAAGTGCAATAAATGCTTTGGTAGTGTGTGGAGCGTTACCGGTATATATAAATCCGGGTACAAATAAGCAATTAGGCATTCCTTTAGGAATGTCTGTAAATGATGTAAAAAAGGCGATAGAAGAAAATCCAGATGCAAAGGCTGTAATGGTAAATAATCCTACATATTATGGGATTTGCTCGAATTTAAAAGAAATAGTAAGACTTGCACATAGTTATAATATGAAAGTACTGGTTGATGAAGCACATGGAACACATTTCTATTTTGGAGAAAATATGCCAATAAGTGCTATGGCAGCAGGTGCAGATATGGCAGCAGTAAGTATGCACAAGACAGGTGGCTCGCTTACCCAAAGTTCTATTCTTTTGTGCAGTAAATCGGTAAATGCAGATTATGTAAGGCAAGTGATAAATCTTACTCAGACGACAAGTGGTTCTTATTTGCTTATGTCATCTTTGGATATTGCAAGAAAAAATTTAAGTATAAATGGAAAACAAATGTTTAGAAAGACAGTGGAATTTGCAGAATATGCCAGAAATGAGATAAATAAGCTGGGAGGTTATTATGCTTTTGCTGAAGAACTTGAAGATGGTGATGCAGTATATGCTTTCGATAAGACAAAACTTTCTATTCATACTAGGGATATCGGACTTGCAGGTATAGAAGTTTATGATTTATTAAGAGATGAATATGATATACAGATAGAATTTGGGGATATAGGGAATATACTTGCAATAGTTTCAGCAGGAGATAGAAATCTTGAGATAGAAAGACTTATTTCAGCCTTATCTGAAATAAAAAGACTTTATTCAAAAGATAAATCGGGAATGTTAGACCATGAATATATAAATCCTAATATTG
>CAZQDT010000170.1:0-5152 GCA_964592005.1 uncultured Eubacteriales bacterium | reverse complement strand
GAAAACATTTGCGAGTTAAGCAAATTTTTCATTTCCTTTAATATTGAATTATATAAAAATACACACAATAACATTTAGGAGAAGCTATTATGCAAATAATTACTAAAAACCTTGATATTAAAATAGATATAAATAAATTATCAAAAAACATAGATATAAATAAAGTTGTATTTTTTGATATAGAAACTACGGGATTAAGTGCTTTCAAAGAACAAATATACTTAATAGGTATAATATATTATGATACAACTTGGAAATTTACCCAATTTTTTTCAGAAACAGGATTACCTGAAGATGAAAAAAAACTTTTAGAAAACTTTTTTGAATTAAGCATTACTAAGGATACTTTTATAAGTTTTAATGGTGATAGTTTTGATATTCGTTTTATATTAAAAAGAGCTGAAATTCTTAAAATAGAAAATAATTTTTCCGAAATTACGAGTATTGATTTATATAAATTTATAAAAAAATATAAATCTACACTTGGTTTAGAAAATTGTAAACTTAAAACTGTTGAAAAATTTCTGGGAATATATCGTGAAGACAAATTTACAGGAGGAGAACTTATATCTTTTTATATAGATTACACTATAAGACCTGATGAAAATTTAAAAAAAATCATTTTACTGCATAATGAAGAAGATTTATATGGCTTGGTAAATATTACCGAAATTGTAGATATTATCAATTACATCAATATCCTTAAATTAACAAAATTTGAAATGTTTGATTTAAATATAGATTATAATAGACAAAATCTTGATTTCAAAATCAAAATTGATAAAATTTCCAATTTTACGTTTAATTTAATTAAAAATTCATGGGTCTGTAAAATATCAAAAAACTCTGATATATTAAAAATTAATATAAACATAAAACAAAGCATTTTATATCATTATTTTGAAAATTATAAAGATTATTATTATGTCGAAAAAATAGACGAAGCAATACATAAATCAATGATATCTTTCTTTGATAAAAATGAAATTTCTAAAGCCAAAAAATCCAATGCTTATACAAAAAAATCAGGTTATTTTTTGGAAGTATTTGACAAACTTGACGAAAATTTATTTTTTGAACCTAATAAAAAAGACATTTATTTTCCAATAAAAATTGGTAATTATAAATATCTTTCTAAAAGTATTTTGAATAATGCGATTATAAGCTTTTTTCAAAGCTTATAATCACATATCTTTTTGATAGAAAAATGTTTTAATAGGCTTAAAATTATACTTATACGAAGATATAATCTGCTCTGTACTTCCCACAAAGAGAATACCATTATTTTTAAGAGAAGCATTAAAATTTTTGTATATGTCATCTTTTGCCTCTTCTGTAAAATATATCAAAACATTTCTGCAAACTATCAAATCACAATCCGTAGGATAAGGATCTCTTAAAAGATTATGTTGTTTAAATTCAACACATCTTTTTATTTCATCTGATACGCTGTATGTATCTGCCATTTTTGTCATATATTTGGTGATATATTCCTTTGGCAATCCTTCTATACTTTTACTTGTATAAATACCTATTTTAGCTTTTTCTAAAACCTGCTTATCAATGTCAGTAGCAATTATTTTAAATTTTGATGCTGGCATAAGTTTTAATAAAAGCATTGCTAAAGAATATGGTTCATCACCAGTAGAACAGGCAGCACTCCAAACTTTTAAGGTTGAAGAATTATTTTTTTGTAGAAGTGGTATAATTTCACTTTCTAAAACTTGCCATTGAGCTGAATTTCTATAAAATTCAGAAACATTTATTGTCAAATAATTTATAAATTCCGTATACAATGAATTATTAGTTTTTAATGCTTCTACATATGACTTATAGTCTGTATAACCATTCTTTTTAATCAAAGCATCTATACGCCTTTTCATCTGCTTTTCTTTATAAGCATCTAAATTTATTGTGGATATTCTGTAAACTTCTTTCTTAAATGCCTCGTAATCCATTCTATCGTTCCCCCATGTAACAAATATCAATATATCAACATTGTTACCCAATAATATTTATACACAAATCCCTCCACCCAAAATGCAGTGGAGAGATTAAGTAATTAATTATTCTTCCGATTGAGCTTCTTCTGCTGCTTCTATACCATCAGCTTCTTTTTTACTCAAACTTATTTTCTTTGTTTCATCATTTATTTCCATTACTTTTACTTTGATAACCTGTCCAATTTCCAATACATCTTCAGGTTTAGCAATACGTTTCTGAGAAATTTGAGAAATATGAACCAAACCATCAATTCCTGTTTCTAAAGCTACAAATGCACCAAATGGCACCATACGTACTACTTTACCTTCAACTATATCGCCTACTGCAATTTTTTCTTTTGTCAATGTCCAAGGATTTTTATCAGGGTCTTTAAGTGATAAAGAAATCTTTCCTTTTTCAGCATCTAAATCAATAATAGTAGCTTCTACCTGCTGACCTTCTTTTAAAACATTCTGTGGTTTAGTTACTCTATTCCATGATAATTCAGAAATATGAGCTAAACCATCAATTCCACCTAAATCAATAAAAGCACCAAATGATTCAAGGTGACTTACTGTACCTTTAACTTTGTCACCAATATTAAATTTATCAAAAATTTCTTTTTTCTTTGCAGCAGCTTCTTTTTCTGCAATATCTCTTCTACCTGCAATGAGTTTACCTCTTCTGCCTTTGATAAATTCAATGATATTAAAATCATATTCTTTGCCAATAAAATCTTTGAGATTTTCTACATATTTATTAGAAATCTGTGATGATGGAACAAAAACACGTACACCATTGATAGTTGCAATCATACCATTTTTAACTACTTCTGTAAATTTACCTTTCAAAGTAGTCTTATTTTCAAAAGCATTTTCTATTTCTGACATACCTTTCTGTGATTCAACACGTTTTCTTGAAAGCAATACATTGCCTTCACCATCATTTACTCTGATAACAAATACTTCTATTTCATCACCAGGTTTTACTGTTTCTGATGGTTTCAAATTAGGGTCTTCTGAAAATTCTCCTCTTTGAATAATACCATCTGATTTGTAACCTAAATTCACTGAAACTTCTTCATTTGTTACTTGAATAACAGTACCTTTAACTATATCCCCTGTATGTAAAGTAACAAATGACTCTTCTAACATTTGTTCAAAATTCATTTCTTCCATAATTTTTATTGCCTCCTTTATTATAGCTGGTGGTGTTGAAGCCCCAGCAGTAATACCAACTACTATTTTATCATTAGTTTCAAAAATATTCAACTGTAAATCTTTAATAGTTTCAATATAATATGTTTTTTTACAAAAATTTTTACTAATTTCATACAATTTTTGAGTATTTGAACTTTTTTTGTCACCTATTACTATCATTATATCAGCTTTTTTAGATATTTCAATAGTTTCCTTTTGTCTATCTGAAGTCGCATTGCAGATTGTATTGTTTATTTCAACATTATTAAAATATTTTTTAATAATTTCTTGAATTTTTTCAAATTTATCTTTAGAAAATGTAGTTTGAACAACCAGAATGTATTTGGATAAGTTATCCAATTTCAATTTTTCAATTTCCTCGATATCATCAGTAATTATCGCTGAATTATTACACCAGCCATTAATTCCTATTACTTCAGGGTGAGTTTTATCGCCTACTATTATCACCTTGTTGCCTACTTCATAAGCTTTTTTTACAATATTATGAATTTTTTTTACAAAAGGACATGTACAGTCAATATAATCTATATTTTTTTCTTTCAATTCATCACAAATTACTTTTGGAACACCATGAGAACGTATTACAACTGCTCTCTTTTCTTTTATTTCATCCAAAGAATTAATTACAGCTACACCTTTTTCTTCCAAATCTTTAGTAACTTCTTTATTGTGTATAATCGGACCATAGGTATAAACTTTAGAATTTTCTAATTCACTATAAACTTTTTCAACTGCCCGATTTACCCCAAAACAAAAACCAGCTGATTTTGCTAATATTATTTCCATAAATATCAATCCCTATCCTTTGGAATAAGATTTATTATTTCTTGAGCCGTTTGTTCAATAGTCAAATATGTGGTATTTATTTCTGTTGCATCATCTGCCTTTTTTAAAGGTGAAATTTCACGTGTCATATCCTGATAATCTCGTTTACTCATAGCTTCTTTTTCTTTTTCATAATCATAACTCAAGCCACTTTTTTCATATTCAAGACATCTTCTTTTTACACGTTCTTCCAAATCTGCTATAAGATAAATTTTAGGGTTTGCATCAGGCAAAACATATGTCCCTATATCTCTTCCATCCATAACAACACTGTTTTGTGATGCAATATTTTTTTGAAGAGATACTAATTTTTCTCTTACTTCTCCTATCTGAGATACTTTTGAAGCAGCAGAACTTACTTCAGAAGTTCTTATCTGGGTACTTACATCTTCATTGTTTAGATATATTTGCTGTTCCCCTTGCTGATATTTTAATTCTACATCTATTTTATCAAGCTGTGAAATAACATACTCTGTTTCTTCAACCGAATGTCCTTCTTTTATAAAATATAATGCAATAGCTCGGTACATTGCCCCAGTATCTACATATATAATATTAAGTTTTTTAGCAATTATTTTAGCAATGGTACTTTTTCCAGAACCTGCTGGTCCATCTATCGCTATGGCAAATCTTTCCATAAAAACACCTCCATATAAGTCTTATTTAGATGAAAGGTCAGGTCTAAGAACCTTTGCCCCCCTTAAATATACGTGTTTTACATCTTTTTGTTTCACATTTTTACAGATTTGTACCATAACTCTTATACATTTTCTTAAACTTCCCTCGACATACATCTCCTGAACACACATAAGTGCAGCATTTGTAATACCTAATGCTCTTGCAGCAACAGCAGGATAAGCTTTTTTAATATCAGATGTAGCTGTAAAAGTCATTGCTTCTATATCATCTATTTCAAGTTCATTTACTTCCATTATTTTTTGTATCATTTCAGTTGTTGCTTCTAAAATATCTTTTTTTGTATCATTTTCTACTGTTATAGCCCCTCGTATACATGCCATTTTCAATTTCTCCTATCTATTTAATTTATTTATTTCTGTCAGAAGCATATCATTCAATACTTTTATATAAGTACCTTTCATACCTAATGACCTTGATTCTATAAC
>CAZQDT010000169.1:0-5173 GCA_964592005.1 uncultured Eubacteriales bacterium | reverse complement strand
GGTCTATATTCACAGTTTCGGAAGCATTATCAAATTCTTCCATAAAATTGCCAAGACGTTCTTTATCTCCACAATCTAAAGCCAAAAATAAAATAGGTCCTGACATATCTATATCTTCTGTATTATGTTTAATAATTTCAGAAGCTTTTAAAAAATCATATTTATCTCCATATTCTTCCAAAAGAACAATGACATTCTTACCCATTTTCTTTAAAGCCCATGCCAATGCCGTAGTTGAACCTACGGCATCTCCATCAGGATTTACATGTGCAGATATTAATATGTTATCGTATAAATCTAAAGCTTTCTTTAAATTTTCCATATATTATTCTCCATCTGTTGATATAGTTTTACTAACTTCATCTATAAGTTTAGACATTTTTATTGCATATTCCACCGACTCATCTAATTGAAAAGTAAGTTCAGGAGTATTTCTAAGATTTATTCTACGTGCAAGTTCCTTTCTTATAAAACCATTTGCACTTTTAAGTCCTTCCATAACCTCCTGTTTTTGAGTATCATCTCCAAAAACACTTATAAATACTTTGGCATATTTTAAATCTTGAGTAGTTTCAACACTTAAGACACTCGCCATTGTACTTATTCTTGGATCTTTTAATTCCAATCTCATAATATTGCTTATTTCTCTTTGAATTTCTTCATTAATTCTAGTCATTCTATTATTATTAGATTTCATAAAATTCACCCACTTTACTTATCTTGGTACTTCTTCCATAATAAAGGCTTCTACTATATCGCCCTCTTTTACATCATTAAATTTATTGAATGAAAGACCACATTCGTAACCATCTCTTACTTCCTTAACATCATCTTTAAATCTCTTTAATCCTGCAAATTCTCCTTCATATATAACAGTATTATCTCTTAAAATACGCACTTGGGAATTTCTTGAAAGAGTTCCATCAAGTACATAAGAACCTGCTATTGTACCTACTCCTGACGCTTTAAAAGTCTGGCGTACTTCCGCATGACCTGTTACTTTTTCTACAAATTCAGGGTCAAGCATACCTTTCATAGCTGCCTGTATATCTTCTATTGCATTATAAATAACACGATATAGTCTTATATCTACTTTTTGCTCATCTGCATATGATTTTGCACTGCTTTCAGGTCTTACATTAAATCCAATAATAATAGCACCTGAAGCTGCGGCAAGCATAACGTCAGAATCATTGATTGCACCTACTCCTCCATGAAGTGTGTGTATTCTTACCTCTTCATTTGAAAGTTTTTCAAGACTTTGTCTTACTGCTTCCACAGAACCTTGTACATCTGCTTTCACTACTATATTTAATTCTTTAACACTTCCTGATTGTATTTGTGAATATAAATCATCAAGTGAAACCTTATTTGGAGTAGCTTTAATCATATCTACTCTTCCCTTTGCAATCACTGTTTCTGCTACCTGTCTTGCCTGTTTTTCACTCTTTGCAACATAGAAAGTATCTCCTGCATATGGTACTTCTGATATTCCCAATACTTCTACCGGAGTAGATGGACCTGCTTTTTTTAATTTTCTTCCCTTATCATCTGTCATAGCTCTTACTTTTCCATAAGTATTTCCTACTACTATTGGGTCACCTACTTTTAATGTACCACTCTGTACAAGTACAGTTGCTACTGGTCCACGTCCTCTATCAAGCTGTGCCTCAATAATAGTACCTCTTGCAGCTTTATTAGGATTAGCTTTAAGCTCTTTCATTTCTGCTACCAAAAGAACCATTTCGAGAAGATTGTCAATACCTTCTTTTTTAAGAGCTGACACGGGTACACAAATTGTTTGTCCTCCCCAATCCTCAGCTAATAAACCATATTCTGTAAGTTCCTGTTTTACTCTGTCAGGATTTGCACTTGGTTTATCTATTTTATTTATTGCAACAATTATTTCTACACCTGCTGCTTTAGCATGATTTATAGCTTCTACTGTCTGAGGCATTACACCATCATCAGCGGCAACCACTAATATTGCTATATCTGTAACCTGAGCACCTCTCATACGCATTGCAGTAAAAGCTTCATGTCCAGGAGTATCCAAAAATGTAATTGTTTTACCTTTTACATTTACGGTATACGCTCCTATATGCTGTGTAATTCCTCCTGCCTCCTGTGATGTAACAGAACTATGTCTTATAGTATCAAGTAAAGAAGTTTTACCATGGTCAACATGACCCATAACAACTACAACTGGAGAACGTTCTTCCAAATCTTCTTCTTTGTCAGGAACTTCTGCAAAAATTTCCTCAAGTATATCTACTTCTTCCTCTTCTTCTACTAATACATCAAACATCTCTGTTATTTCAGATGCAGTCTTAAAATCTATTTCCTGATTTATTGTAGCCAATATTCCTTTTTTCATAAGAATTTTAACTATTTCAGATGAAGATTTTTCAAGTTTTTCAGCTAACTCCTTTACCGTTACTTTAGATTTTAACTTAATTACTTTTATATCTTCTTCTATTCCTTCTGATTTTTCAATTTCTACTACTTCTTCTTTAGTTTGCTTTACATCTACTTGATTATTCACTATATCGTTTCCTTTTTCTTCTTTTTTAAAAAGATTTTTTATAACTTCTACCTCTTCTTCACCTAATACACTCATATGGTTTTTTACAGTTATACCCAAATCATTTATAACATCTAACAATTCCTTATTACCTATATTAAGCTCTTTTGCCATTTCATATACACGAATTTTTGACATTAAAACACCTCCGCTATTTATCTGCGTTTTTATTATTATAATCTTCAATAAAGTCTTTAAGCTTATTGCCTAAACCCTCATCAGTTATTGTTAAAACTGCTCTAAATCTTTTTCCTATTGTATGCCCTAATTCTTCTTTTGTTGAAAAAAAATACAAAGGCACTTTATAAAAATCAGAAGAATTTTTAAATTTTTTTCTAGTATTTTCAGATGCATCTTCTGATACAATTATAATCTTTGCTTTTTCAGCTCTTATAGCTTTTTCACAACTTTCTTCTCCCGAAACCATATTCCCTGATTTCTGACAGAGTGAAAGCATATATAATATTCTGTTTTTCAAAGTATCATTCCTGCCCTTTATTATTTTTAATCAATTCTTCTCTAAGTTGCTCATAAACTTCATTAGGAACTGCCATTTTAAAAGAACGTTCAAGTCCTTTAGATTTTTTTGCTTTTTCAAGACATTCTGTATCTGCACATATGTATGCACCTCTTCCAGCCTTTTTCCCAGTATAATCAATACTATAATTTCCTTCATCATCTCTTACTATTCTAATAAGCTCTTTTTTATTTTTCATTTCTTGACACCCAGTACATTTTCTGAGTGGAATTTTTCTCTGTTTCATATAAATCACTCTCCAAAATAGATATTATTCTTCAAAATCTTCTTCTGAAACAGAATTTTCCATTGCTTCCAATTCTTCAAGAGTCATTATTTCACTTTCATCTACGAAATTTGTTTCTCTTGCCTGTGTTTCACTTTTTATATCAATCTTCCAGCCTGTAAGCTTAGCAGCAAGACGTGCATTCTGTCCTTCTTTTCCTATTGCAAGAGAAAGCTGATGGTCAGGAACTACTACTTTTGCACTCTGCTCTTGTTCATTTACAACAACACTTAAAACTTTTGAAGGACTTAAAGCAGCTGCAATAAATTTCTTAGGGTCTTCACTCCAATTTATTATATCAATTTTTTCACCCCTGAGTTCATTCACAACTACGTTAACTCTTGCACCACCTTGACCTACACAAGCACCTACTGCATCTACATTAGGGTCTTTTGAATAAACTGCCATCTTTGTTCTTGAACCTGCTTCACGAGAAATACTCCTAATCTCAACTAATCCATCATGTACTTCAGGCACTTCCTGTTCAAAAAGTCTTTTTACCAATTCAGGATGTGTTCTCGAAACGTATACTTGTGGTCCTTTACTTGTTTTGCTTATCTCTAAAACATATACTTTTACTCTTTCATTGAAAGTATATGTTTCCCCTGGTATTTGCTCATTTGGTGCTAAAATAGCTTCAAGTTTTCCAAGTGCTATCATAATATTTTTCTTTTCACGTCTTTGAACAAGCCCTGTAACAATATCCTTTTCCTTTGTTATATACTGGTTAAATAAAATCTCTCTTTCTGCTTCTCTAATTTTTTGTAATACCATTTGTTTAGCTGTCTGTGCAGATATTCTTCCAAAGTTTTTAGGCATTACCTGTACATCAACAATATCTCCCAGTTCATATCCAGCTTTAATTTGCTTAGCTTCTTCAATAGATATTTCTGTAGCTTTATCCATTACTTCCTCAACAACTGTTTTTTGAGAAAATACAGAAATATCACCATTTTCTCTATCCATAACAATTTTTACATTCTGATTGTTATCATAATTCCTTTTATAAGCATTTACTAAAGCTGCCTCTATTGCTTCAAGAATATATTCTTTTTCTATACCCTTCTCCTTTTCAATCTGATTTAATGCTTCTATAAATTCCTGATTCATTTTTTTATCTCCTCCTCTAAAACAAAACTGCTAATTTTATACTTGCAATTTCTTCTCTATTAAAATTTATTTCTGTTTCATTTTCTTCTTCAATAGTTACTATATTATTTTCAAGACCTTTTAAAATACCCTGAAATTCTTTTCTTTTTTCTCTTGCTTTATATAATTTTACATCTACTACCGAACCCGCAAATTTTACAAAATCTGCCTCTTTTTTTAGAGGTCTGTCTAATCCCGGAGAACTTACTTCCAAAATATACGCCTGTTCTATTGGATCATCTTTGTCAAGTTTTTGTTCAAGAAATCGGCTTACTTCTTCACAATCATTAATTGTAAAACCACTTTCTTTATCCATAAAAACTCTAAGATACCAGTTAGCTCCTTCTTTTTTAAATTCTACATCAACTAGCTCATATCCGTTACTTTCAATAATTGCTTCTAAATATTTAGATACAGTTTCTTCTACTTTTGCCATTATATACTTCCTTTCCATTGTAAATTAAAAGTTTTTCTATACAACAGATAAGAGTGGGTCATGACCCACTCTTATCATAAAATACTATTATTTTATTTTTATTATATCACTTATATATAATTATTGCAAGTAAAAATTTAACACATCAGCAACAAAGAATAAATTTTTTGTGTCAAATCCTATTTCTAACTTATTTTACAT
>CAZQDT010000168.1:0-5242 GCA_964592005.1 uncultured Eubacteriales bacterium | reverse complement strand
TCATATTTTCTCTCAAAAGCTTTGCAACACCTATATCCTTTATTATAACTCCATCTACACCAATTCTATATAAAAATTTGGCAAATTTAAGAACTTCATCCATTTCTTTCTCTTTATATAAAGTATTTATTGTGACTAAAACTTTCACTCCTCTAAGATGGCAATAATCAACAGCTTCTTTCATTTCATCTTCTGAAAAATTATCAGCACTGCTTCTGGCACTGAATTGTTTTCCTCCTAAATAAACTGCATCACAACCATTATTTACTGCTGCATATAAGCTTTCCATATTCCCCGCTGGAGCTAAAAGTTCAGGTTTTCTAATCATAATACTCCTCCTAGAAAAAAAGACTGTTGTTATGTAACAGTCTTTAATTTTTAAATTTTCTTATATTTATTAACTTTTATTATTATAACATAAAGTATAAAAATTTTTAAGATTATTTTATATTTTTTGTTGTAAATCCATAATAAATTGCATTGCCTGCATTGGTGTTAAATTCATAACATTTAGTTTTCTAATTTCCTCGATAACATCAGCATATGGATTTAAAGAAAATAAGTCTAATTGTTCAGGTTCTGCTTCTTTTTTAACTTTATCTTTTCGAGTTTTATTTTTATTATATTCTGCTTTTTCTTCTGCAAGTTCAGCAACATTTCGAGTTATATCAGCTTCTCCTAGTTGCGACAGAATTTCTTTTGAACGCTGAATTACTTCATTAGGAAGTCCTGCTAGTTTGGCAACCTGTATTCCATAACTGTGATTTGCACCGCCCCTTTTTATTTTTCTCAAAAATATTACATTATCATCTTTTTCTTGTACATCAATACAGTAATTTATAACACCATCAAGTTTCCCTTCTAACTCAGTAAGTTCATGATAATGAGTTGCAAATAATGTTTTAGCACCAATTCTTTTTTTATCACTTATGTATTCAAGCACTGCCCAGGCTATACTTAATCCATCAAAGGTACTTGTACCTCTGCCTATTTCATCAAGTATTAAAAGACTATTTTGTGTAGCATTATTAAGTATATTTGCAACTTCTGCCATTTCTACCATAAATGTGCTTTGACCTGATGCCAAATCATCAGAAGCACCTACTCTTGTAAAAATTCGGTCTACAATACTTATCTGTGCTTCTTTTGCCGGTACAAAAGAACCTATCTGTGCCATAAGCACTATAAGGGCTACCTGTCGCATATATGTAGATTTACCTGCCATATTAGGACCAGTTATTATTGAAAGCCTGTTATTTTCTATATCTAAAAGTGTGTCATTACTTATAAATCCGTCTATCATTTTTTCAACTACCGGATGCCTGCCTTCAACTATATTAAGTTCTCCGTTTTCCAAAAGTTCTGGTTTTGTATAATTTTCCTTATCCGCAACTTCTCCAAACGATTGAAGTACATCTATAACTGCTACATTATAAGCCATCTTTTGTATTCTTTCTACATTTTGACAAATTACATTTCTTATATCACAAAATATATTATATTCAAGCTCTACAAGCTTTTCTTCTGCCCCTAAAATAGTTTCTTCCAACTCTTTTAGTTCCGGCGTTATAAATCTTTCAGCATTTGCAAGTGTTTGTCTTCTTGTATATCTTTCAGGTATCATATTAAGATTTGATTTTGTTACCTCTATATAATATCCAAAAATTCTATTATAACCAATTTTTAAATTTTTTATTTGCGTTTTTTCTTTTTCTTCCTCTTCAAGTTGTTTTAGCCATTCTGTACCATTATCTTTAGCTAGACGCAACTTAGCAATTTTTTCATTATATTCACTTTTAATAAGTCCTCCTTCTCTTACTGAAAAAGGAGCTTCCTCTATTATAGATGCTTCTATAAGTTCACAAATATCTTCACACACATCAAATGTTTGACTTATCTCAAAGAAATATTCTGAACTGCATTCTTTTAAAAGTTGCTGAATAAAAGGAAATACTTTTAGTGAATTTTTGAGTGATATCAAATCTTTAGCATTTGCTGTCTGATATACTATTTTTGTCATAAGACGTTCTATATCAGATATCGCAGACAAATATTCTTTCATTTCTTCTCTCAAAAGTGCATTTTTTTTCATCTCTTCTACTGAATTTAATCTTTTTTGTATTTGATTTATATCTAAAAGAGGTTGTTCAATCCATTTCCTTATAAGTCTTGCTCCCAATACAGTTTTTGTCTTGTCTAAAACCCATAACAAAGAACCTTTTCTTGATTTTTCCCTGAGTGTTTCACAAAGTTCCAAATTTCTTCTCGATGAAATATCCAAAAGCATATATTGATTTGTTAAATAATTGCTAATAGTTATTATTTGAGAAAGATTTGTTCTTTGCGTATCTAAAAGATACTGCAAAATTGCTCCTGCAGAAGATATTGCCAATTTTTCCCCTTTAAGTCCAAAACCATCTAAAGAAAGTACTGAAAAATGCTGGCAAAGTTTCTTATTAGCAGTGTTATAATCAAATGCCCATTTAAAGTAAACATTTATAAATATGTTAAATCTATTTTTTATATTTTCTGCCAAATTAGAATTAAAAAATTCTTCATTACAAATAATCTCTGCTGGCATAAAATGTCCTATTTCATCAATGACTCTATTATCAGAACTATTCATTTGAGTTACTAAAAATTCACCTGTTGTAACATCAACTATTGAAACTCCATAATCTTCTTTTTGCATATAAATACACATAAGATAATTATTTTTCTTTTCATCTAAAACTATATTATCCAATATAGTACCCGGTGTAATTATTCTTATTACATCTCTTTCTACTATACCCTTAGCTTCTTTTGGATCTTCTACTTGCTCACATATTGCAACTTTATACCCTTTTTCTACCAATCTTGATATATAACTTTCTGCAGAATGAAAAGGAACACCACACATTGGTGCCCTTTCTTCCTGTCCACAATTTTTTCCAGTAAGAGCTATTTCTAATTCTTTATTACATGTAATGGCATCTTCATAAAACATTTCATAAAAATCGCCCAATCTAAAGAACAAAATACAATCTTGGTATTGATTCTTTATTTGAAAATATTGCTCCATCATAGGCGTTAATTTAGCCATTTTTAATCCTCCCTGCTGCAACCTTTGCATTTATTACAATTACTGTTTTTTTTACATAAACTTTCTTCTAGTTGTTCTTCATCATAAACATTTAATTTTATAAGTGAAATTATCTGTTCTACAAAAGCATTATAGATTTTTTGGATTTTCAAAAATTCACTTCTAGAAATTTCCATATTTTCAAAGTTTATCCTTGCTTTTTCAAAATCTTTATATTCTTTACTTTCTAATATCAAAGAAGAAAGTTCTCTTGCTTTATCAAATACAGTCACTAAATCAACTCCCCAACTAAATAAAAAGTTTTACAGTCTGTAATTTTAACTTGTACCATCTGCCCTATTAAAGATTTATCTGCTTTAACATGAACTAAGGAATAATCATCTGTACGACCTGATAGTATTTCAAGTTCATTCTTACTTTGTTCTTCAAGTAAAACTTCATAAACTTTTCCAACATGTGCAGAAGTTTTAAGGTATATATTATCATTAACTACTTTAAGAAGTTTGTTAAATCTCTGTTGTATCTGTTCTTCCGTAGAACCATTTTCCATCTTAGCAGCTGGTGTTCCTGTTCGTTTAGAATATATAAATGTAAATGCACTGTTATATTTTACCTTTTCCACTACATCTATTGTATCATTTACATCTTCATCTGTTTCACCCGGAAAACCTACAATAATATCTGTACTTAAAGCTATATCAGGAACAGCTGTTTTTATTTTATTTACCAATTCTAAATAATGTTCTTTTGTATATCTTCTATTCATTTTTTCTAATATTTTTGTACTGCCAGACTGCATAGGTAAATGGAGATATTTACAAACTTTGTCACATTCTTTCATTGCCAATATTAATTCATCTGACAAATCTTTTGGATGAGATGTCATAAATCGAATACGTTCTATACCTTCGATTTTATTTACCTCTCTTAGTAGTTGTGCAAAAGTCATAGGTGTTTCTAAATTTTTCCCATATGAATTTACATTCTGTCCTAAAAGCATTACTTCTTTAACTCCATCTGCTGCTAATTCGCGTATTTCTTTAAGTATATCTTCAGGTTTGCGGCTTCTCTCACGTCCTCTTACATAAGGAACTATACAATAAGTACAAAAATTATTACAGCCATACATAATATTAACTGCTGCTTTAAATTTTTGTTCCCTTATACTTGGTAAATCTTCTACTATTTCTTGTTGCTTGTCCCAAATATCAACTATCATACTATTTGTTTCTATGTTAGTTTTAAGAAGTTCTGGAAGTTTATACAAATTAAATGTTCCAAATACCACATCAACACATCTATATTTTTTCTTTAATGTATCTATAACTTCCTGTTGCTGCATCATACAACCACAAAGAAGTATTTTTAAATTCGGATTTTCTTCCTTAATATGCTTTAAATATCCTAAATGTCCATAAACTTTATTTTCTGCATTTTCTCTAACGCAACAAGTGTTAAAAATCACCAAATCTGTGTTTGTACCTTCTTCTGCTTCTATAAATCCCATAGCCTCAAGCATTCCCTTTATTTTTTCAGAATCATGTACATTCATCTGACAACCATAAGTCTGAATTTGCATTGTAAGAGGTCTGCCAAGTTCCTCTGAAACTTTTGAAAAATGTTCTTTTAGTTCATCTATTATGGCAAGCTGTCTTTTAAGTTCTGTCTGTGAAATTTCTATATTTTTTCTTTCAGCCACTTCTATTTCCTCCAAAATTTTTCATATTTTTTGATTGTTATTATATCATAAAAATAGAAAGCTTTACAACTTTTTTTATTATCAATCAGCTTTAAAGAATAAAAATTTTTCGCACAAAAAACAAAATATTGGAAAAGAAAATCACAAAAAAGAAAATTTGAACAACAAAGCAATAGGCTAATTGCTTTCATCAAAATTATAAGTCACTTTTTTAAAGATTTTTCAACTTGGATAAATGAAATGTCAGATGGTCGTCATCAGTCTTATATTAAATATTCACAAACTGATTATCTATTAAAATAAACAAATTTAATTCAATAGCAAAAACTTTTTACAACGTTTTTGGGTAAAAATTTTTGCTACGCTAATTATTTGTTTATTTATATATGGCAATAATGAAAAATGTGTGTGGTGTAGAAAGTATGTGCCAAATGGAGGAAAAATTTAACACAGAAGAA
>CAZQDT010000167.1:0-5274 GCA_964592005.1 uncultured Eubacteriales bacterium | reverse complement strand
ATATATGACTAAATTTTAACAGAATTTATTAATTTAATTCATGCGTTTTTCCTGGAAAGAAACACGATTTAGCGATGAAAGTTTGTTGTATGAATAAAGAAGATTTTATGATATAATTTAATTTAAGCAATGAGAAGTGTAAATTGAAATTTTATATATGACTGTTGAAAGCTTGCTTTCATAAAGGCATTATATAAAATTTTAATTTATAGGGCGAATGCCCTATACTCATATTTTTGTATAAAAATATACATAATTTAACAAAAATATGAGTAACACTTTTAAATATGAAAACATTTGCGGATTGAGCAAATTTTTTATTTCCTTTAATTACTATGTTAATAAATTAAATTTAAGAAAGAGGATTTTTATGAAAATAAGATTAGACAAGCTACTTGCAAATATGGGCGAGGGTTCGAGAAGTGATGTAAAAAAGTTTATAAAATATGGCAGGGTTAGTGTAGAGGGGGTAGTTGCTAAAGATGCATCAATGCAAGTAGAAGATGGGCAGAAAGTGTATCTTGATGGCAGGGAAATTGTTTACAGGCAATATGTATATTTAATGATGAATAAGCCTCAAGGGGTAATTTCAGCCACAGAAGATGGCAGAGATAAGACAGTAATAGATTTGATTGATGAAGAATATCTGATATGGAATTTATTTCCTGTTGGAAGATTGGACAAAGATACAGAGGGACTATTGATTTTGACAAATGACGGACAGCTAAGCCATAATCTCCTTTCGCCTAAAAAACATATTCCTAAAACTTATTATGCACATATAGATGGAGAAGTTACACAAGAAGATGTAAAGGCTTTTAAAGAGGGTGTAGAATTAGATGATGGATATAAAACATTTCCTGCTGATTTAGTTATATTGAAAAGTGGAAAAATATCTGAAATAAAACTTACAATTATGGAAGGAAAATTTCATCAGGTAAAAAGAATGTTTGAAGCTGTTGGTAAAAAAGTAACTTATTTGAAAAGGATTTCAATGGGCAAAGTTTTACTTGATGAAAATTTAGAACTTGGAGAATATAGGGAATTGACACAAGAGGAGCTTGAACTTCTCAAGGAAGGAAGGTAATAAGATGAATGATTTTTTGCCGGTATCAATGGAGGATTTAAAGAAAAGAGGTTGGGATACAGTAGACTTTGTTATAGTTACAGGAGATGCTTATGTAGACCATCCGTCATTTGGTACTGCCATTATAGGCAGACTTTTAGAAAGTCATGGTTATAAGGTGGCAATTATAGCACAACCAAACTGGAAAACAACAGAAGATTTTAAAAGATTTGGAAAACCACGACTTGCTTTTATGGTAAATTCGGGAAGTATAGATTCTATGGTAAATCATTATTCGGTAGCTAAAAAACCGAGAGATAAAGATGCTTATTCACCGGGAGGCGAAAAAGGGCATAGACCAGACAGAGCAGTTATTGTCTATTCAAATAAAATAAGAGAAGCTTATAAAGATGTTCCTATTATCATTGGGGGGATTGAAGCAAGTCTTAGAAGACTAGGTCATTATGATTATTGGGACAATAGGGTAAGACGTTCTATTCTTTTGGACTCCGGTGCAGATTTACTTTCTTATGGTATGGGCGAGCATCAGACAATAGAGCTTGCAGAAGCACTTGAAAGCGGTATAGATATTAAAGATATTACTTATATAAAAGGTACAGTTTACAAAGCAAAGACACTCGATACAGCATATGATTATATAGAACTTCCAAGTTTTAAAGAAATTACACAATCAAAGAAAAAATATGCGGAAAGTTTTTTAGTTCAGTATCAGAATACTGACGCTATTACGGCTAAAAGTCTGGTAGAGAAATATGATGATTTTTATGTTATTCAAAATACACCGGCTGCACCATTACAGCGTTCAGAGCTTGATAGTGTTTATGCACTGCCTTTTATGAGAAATTATCACCCTATGTATGAGCAGTATGGCGGAATACCGGCGATAGAAGAAGTTAAATTCAGTGTGACAAGTAACAGAGGTTGTTTTGGAAGTTGTAATTTCTGTGCATTGGCATTTCATCAGGGCAGGGTTTTACAGTCAAGAAGCCATGCCTCTATTTTGGCGGAGGCAGAAAAGATAACATGGGAACCTGATTTTAAAGGATATATTCATGATGTAGGAGGTCCTACGGCAAATTTTAGAGAGCCGGCTTGTCAAAAACAGCTTAAACTTGGAGTTTGTAAAGACAGGCAATGTCTTTTTCCAAGTCCGTGTAAAAATATGAAAATAGACCATAAAGATTATCTTTCTCTTTTGAGAAAAGTAAGGAGTATTCCAAAAGTAAAGAAAGTGTTTGTACGTTCGGGAATAAGATATGATTATTTGATTTATGATAAAGATGAAGAATTTTTAAAAGAACTTTGTAAATATCACATAAGCGGTCAGTTAAAGGTTGCACCGGAACACGTATCGCCTAGGGTTCTTGAAAAAATGGGAAAACCTACCAGAGATGTTTATGATAGATTTGTAAAACGTTATAAAGAGATAAATAAAGAGTTGGGAATGGAACAGTATATTGTACCATATCTTATGTCAAGCCATCCGGGTTCTGATTTAGACGCTGCGATAGAATTAGCTGAATATTTGAGAGATATGGGACATATGCCGGAGCAGGTACAGGACTTTTATCCTACACCGGGAACACTTTCTACCTGTATGTATTATACAGAACTTGACCCAAGAACGATGACTAAAGTATATGTACCTAAAACACCACATGAAAAGGCGATGCAAAGAGCTTTGATGCAGTATAGAAAACCACAGAATTATGAACTTGTAATGGAGGCACTTAAAAAGGCAGGAAGAACAGATTTGATAGGATTTGATAAAAAATGCCTAATAAGACCGAGAAAAATGGAAAATAATTATAAAAACGATAAACCTAAAAAAGAAGTGAAACAAAAACCTAAAAAGACAATAAGAAATACACATACTAAGAAAAAATAAAAAATCTATATTGAGATATTTTAGAAAGGGTTTGAAATTTTATGAATAAACAACAGTTGGCAGGTAAAATTTGGGAATCTGCAAATAAAATGCGTTCCAAAATAGAAGCGAATGAATATAAAGACTATATATTGGGGTTTATGTTTTATAAATATTTATCAGATAAAGAATTAAAATTTTTAAAAGATTCAGATTATGAAGAAGATGAAATATTGGAGTTAACAGAAGATAATTTAGAACAGGTAAATTATATAAAAGAAAATATAGGATATTTTATTTCATATAAAGATTTATTTTCTACTTGGATAGAAAGCGGAAGAGATTTTGATGTTTCTAACGTAAGAGATGCACTTTCTGCATTTAGTCGTCATATAGATGCAAAATATAAAAAAGTATATGAGGGAATTTTTGATACTTTGCAAACAGGGTTAAGTAAGCTTGGAGATAGTTCGGGAACACAGACAAAAGCCATAAATGGATTATTACAGTTAATTAAAGATATACCGATGGATGGAAGACAGGATTATGATGTAATTGGATTTATATATGAGTATTTAATAAGTATGTTTGCAGCTAATGCGGGAAAAAAAGCAGGAGAATTTTATACACCGCATGAAGTATCGCTTTTGATGTCAGAAATAGTAGCATATCATCTTAAAGATAGGCAGGAAATTAAAATTTATGACCCGACAAGTGGTTCGGGTTCTTTGCTTATCAATATAGGAAATAGTATTTTAAAATATATTGATAATAAAGATAGTATTATGTATTATGCACAGGAATTGAAGGAAAATACCTATAATCTTACACGTATGAATTTAGTTATGCGTGGAATTAGTCCTAATAATATAGTTACCAGAAATGGAGATACTTTAGAAGAAGATTGGCCGTATTTTGATGAGAATGACCCATTGAATACATATGACCCTTTATATGTAGATGCAGTAGTATCAAATCCACCATATTCTCAAGCATGGGACCCTGAGAATAAAGGTTCAGACCCAAGATATAAACATGGAGTAGCACCTAAAACAAAAGCTGATTATGCTTTTTTACTTCATGATTTATATCATATTAAACCAGATGGAATAATGAATATAGTATTGCCTCATGGAGTTTTGTTTAGAGGAGGAGAAGAGGGAACAATTCGTAGAAATTTGATAGAATTTAATAATATAGATACAATTATAGGTTTACCTGCAAATATATTTTTTGGTACTGGTATACCTACAATTATTATGGTTTTAAAACAAAAGAGAGAGAATACGGATGTTTTAATAATAGATGCGTCAAAGGGATTTGTTAAAGAGGGTAAAAATAATAAGTTGAGGGCATCGGATATTAAAAAAATTGTAGATGTAGTTATAAGTAGGAAAGATGTTGAAAAATTCTCAAGAAAAGTAAGTAGAGAAGAGATACGTTTAAATGATTATAACTTGAATATTCCACGTTATGTAGATTCTTCAGAAAATTCAGAAACATATGATATATATGCGTCTATGTTTGGTGGAATTCCAAATACGGAAATTGAGGGATTAGGGGATTTTTGGAATGCTTTTCCAGAGCTGAAAAATATTTTATTTGTAAAAAATAATACATCATATTCAAGTTTAAAAGTAGAAGATGTTAAGTCTGCAATTAAAGAAAGTGATGATGTAAAGCAGTTTGAAAATAAATTTAAAAACGCATTTGAAAATTTTGAAATATATTTAAAAGATGAATTAATATATAAAATGAATGAAATAAATATATCAAAAGAAGAAAATATAATTAGTGATGATATTTTTCAACGTTTAAAATCTGTTGAACTTATAGATAAGTATGAAGCATATCAACTGCTTGATGATGAATGGAAAAATATATCAGTAGATTTGGAAATAATTCAAACGGAAGGTTTTGAAGCAGTAAGAAAAGTAGACCCTAATATGGTAATTAAGAAAAAAGAAGGAAAAGAACAGGAAATTCAAGAGGGTTGGGTTGGACATATAATACCTTTTGAATTGGTACAAACTACTATTCTTTATAAAGAATACATGGATTTGAAAAAAATAGAAAACAGATTATCAGAAATACCGACAGATTATGAAGAAATTATTGAATCAATGACAGAAGAAGAAAAGGATATGGACATATTAAATGAAGCAGGAGATATGTTTGTAGCTAAAGAGGTAACTAAAAAGCTGAAAGAAATTATTGCAGATACAAAAGAAATGATAATATTTAAAGAAAAGCTGAAAAGAGTAGATAAATTATTAAAAGAAGAAAAAGAACTTAAAGCAGACTTAAAGAAAAAAACAGT
>CAZQDT010000166.1:1701-5288 GCA_964592005.1 uncultured Eubacteriales bacterium | reverse complement strand
TGTTCTAAGCTGTGCTATTCTTTTTTGCAAATCTGCTCTAAGTGTCAATGCTTCTGCTAATTTCATATTATTCGCCCCTTAAACATTTTCTTAATTGTTAAAATATTATAGCATTGTTATAAATAGTTGTCAATTGTATGAAATTTTTCATTTTCAAAATTTTAAAATTAAAAATTTTATTGACTTTTAAACTCATATCATATAAAATAATAAAAGTTATTAAAATAATAAACAGTAATGATGAAAACTACGATTTATAATTATCTTCAGAGAGTCAATGTTAGGTGAAAATTGATGTTATGTTAAATCTTTCCACTTTCGGAGCTGTTAGGTTTGTATCCTTTATCATACTTTTAAGAGGTCAGTTTTTAATTGACAAGTTGGGTGGCAACGCGGAGTTTTTTCGTCCCATTTTATAGGGAGAAAAGACTTTTTTTATTTTTAAATATATTGGCAAATTCCAATCCACTGCTTACTGCTCCTCGCAATTAAAGTCAGGAACTTGCTTGTTTCGGTTAAACTCAACTAAAAAATAATATTAATATTTTAGGAGGAACTCAAATGTTAGATTTAAAATTTTTAAGAGAAAACCCAGATATCGTAAAACAAAATATTAAAAACAAATTTCAAGACCATAAACTTCCTATGGTAGATGAAGTAATTGCTCTCGATGCTGAAAGCAGAGCTACAAAACAGGAAGCAGACAATTTAAGAGCAGACAGAAAAAAACTTTCAAAACAAATTGGTGCTTTGATGGGACAAGGTAAAAAAGAAGAAGCTGAAGAAGTTAAAAGACAAGTTGAAGCTCAAGCTCAGCGTCTTGAAGAACTTGAAGCCAAAGAAGTTGAGTTACAAGAAAAAGTAAGAAAAATAATGCTTGTTATTCCTAACATAATTGACCCAAGTGTACCTATCGGTAAAGATGATAGCGAAAATGTAGAAGTTCAACGTTATGGAGAACCAAAAGTTCCTGATTTTGAAGTACCATATCATACAGATATTATGGACAGGTTAAATGGTATCGACTTAGATAGTGCAAGAAAAGTTGCAGGAAATGGTTTTTACTATTTAATGGGAGATATAGCAAGACTTCACTCAGCTGTTATTTCTTATGCAAGAGATTTTATGATTAATAGAGGATTTACTTATTGCATACCTCCTTTTATGATTAGAAGTGAAGTTGTTACAGGTGTTATGAGTTTCTCTGAAATGGAAGCAATGATGTACAAAATAGAGGGTGAAGACTTATATTTAATCGGTACAAGCGAACACTCTATGATTGGTAAATTTATAGACACAATTTTAGATGAAAAGAGCCTTCCTCAAACACTCACAAGCTATTCACCTTGTTTCAGAAAAGAGAAAGGTGCTCATGGATTGGAAGAAAGAGGAGTTTATAGAATACATCAATTTGAAAAACAGGAAATGATTGTTGTTTGTAAGCCTGAAGACAGTAAAATGTGGTTTGATAAATTGTGGCAAAATACTGTTGATTTGTTCCGTTCTTTAGATATTCCAGTAAGAACTTTAGAATGCTGTTCAGGAGATTTAGCCGACTTAAAGGTAAAATCAGTAGATGTTGAAGCTTGGTCACCAAGGCAGAAAAAATATTTTGAAGTAGGAAGTTGTTCAAATTTAGGAGATGCTCAAGCTCGCCGTTTGAAAATCCGTGTAAATGGAGAAGATGGAAAATATTTTGCTCATACTTTAAATAATACAGTAGTCGCTCCTCCAAGAATGTTAATTGCTTTCCTTGAAAATAATCTTAACGAAGACGGATCTATCAATATTCCTGTTGCATTACAGCCATATATGGGCGGTATGACAGTTATAAAATAATACACAAAAATGGGTGCTTATCAATACAGCACCCATTCATTTTTATTTAAAATATTCTTCCATAAGTTCATATGTTTTTTCAGCATCATAAATATAATACCAAGCGTCACCCTCAATATATTTATCTTCTCCTGGAAGTGTCATCATATTTATATTATCTACAGATATCTTGTCTAAATATTTTATATAAATCAAAATATCTTCAAGTTTAAAATCTGTTGCAACATACTTTATACCATTATAAGCTAGTTTTGGAGCATTTTTCAAAAGATTTTCAGTATTTAAAACTTTCTTTGCAAAAGACTTTAAAAATTCTTGTTGAACTGATACTCTATCAACATCACCTTTTGCATAAGAACTTCCATCATTTCCTTTTCTATATCTTACAAGCTGCTCTGCTTTCTCTCCGTCTAAAACTTGAAGTCCTGCTTTTAAATCTATATGTAAATCCTGTTCAGGGTCATCATACTGCATATCCATAGGTACTTCCATTTCTACTCCACCTATTGCATCTACAATATTTTTAAACCCTGTTAAATCCATCTTTACATAATTATCAATTTCTATACATAATAAATCTTCTATATGAGTAATGGCATATTCAACTCCATATTTCTTTCCTCCATACATATGGAGAGAATTAAGTTTCTTATACACATCTCCTTCTTCAAAATTTGTATATCTCGTTCTTATTTCTTCTGCAATTGTATCAATTACTTTAACTCTTGTATCTCTTGGTAAAGAAATTATATTTATCCTAAGTGTATCAGGATTAAAATTTGCAACAAACATTACATCTGTAAGCCAACCATCTTTATCTACACCTAACACTGCAACATTAATACTTTTCGTGTTATTTTCCTCCTCACCTTGAGAAATATTTTCTGAATTATCAGTTCCACTATTTTCAACTTTTATAATAGTATTATTTTCTGTACTATTATTTCCATGACTAGCATTTCCAAAACTTTTAACAGCAAACAATGCAACCACTACAAATATTCCTACCAATAAAGCTACTATCATAAAATATTCTGCTACTAATTTACCTTTTTTCATAATTTTTCCTTCCTCATCTCTTTAACTTTTCATATGTTAAAATAATACTCCTATATTATTCCCTCCAATCAACTTTTATCAAGTAATTTACAGGACAAACGCACGAAACTAAAATATTAACAAATAATCAAATTAATTTTGTTTATATCTAACATAAAATTACATTTATAAACACTTATTTTCTGAGTTTATATTTTGGATTTTGGCTATGTTGTACAATTATATATGTGATTTTTTGTGCAGTTTTCGATTTATGCGTTTTTCCTGAGTAATTTAAACTTAATATTGAATTTATTAAAAACATAATATATACTATTATATAGTTTATGGTTTTTAATATTATTTTTTATAATAACATAATAATCCATTAAACTCAATACTAAAAAAGGAGTGTTTTACTATGGTAATTGACAAAATGAGCAACTCTCACTTATATGAGGGTATGGGCGATTTATTTAAGAAAGCCTTTGAATATCTTAGAAATACTGATTTTTCAAATATGGAAGTCGGTAAATATGAAATAGAGGGAAAAGACTTCTACATACTTGTTCAAGAATTTGAAGCAAGACCTCTTGACAAATGTGCTATTGAAGCTCATCAAAACTACGCTGATATTCAGTATGTTGTAAAAGGTCGTGAAAAAATGGGTTATGCACCTCTTTCAACTGTTACAATATCCCAACCTTACA
>CAZQDT010000166.1:0-1691 GCA_964592005.1 uncultured Eubacteriales bacterium | reverse complement strand
ACCCTGAAAAAGATGTTGCTAAATATACAGGTGATGTTGAATGGACTACAATCAATGAAGGAATGTTTGCTTTATATCTTCCTGATGATGCTCATGAGCCTTGTTTAGCAGTTACCCCGGGCGAAACTGTTAAAAAAATCGTTGGTAAAGTAAGAGTTAAATAAGTACTTAGGAGTTGTTTAAAAACAACTCCTATTTATTTTAAATAATCTCTTTATAATATTTATTCAGCATTTCTATATTTGCTATTGTTTTTTCCTCTTCTGGGAAATCATACAATATACGTTTTATACATTGTATGCAAAAATCTTTTCTCTTAGAAATATTATTTTTAAGTTCTTTTTTATAACCCCAAAGATGAGTAAAATTCTGTTGGTTTATATTATTAAACTCCATAAGTGAATTTATATTAACATTTTTCTGTTTTGCACACATTGCTAAAAGTCTTTGTTCTGCAAATACCATATTTGTTATGGTGTCCTTTCCATTTAAACAATTTTTCATAAATTCAATAGATTTTTTTACATAGTAATCTTTAAAATTCATATCTTGAATATACAAAAATGCTGTATTACACGGTAATTCATTCCAATCCCATTCTTTATCAAAAATATAATTTTCTTTCATATCAAAGCTTTCCTTACCAATATACGCTCCACTTTCCAAATTTTCTCTATGCACTGCATAAATTCCTTTTTTATCCATACAAAGTTTATTCCATACTATAAAATCGGTATCTAGCATAATACATGGTGTTTTAACTTTTTCTAAAGAATATAATTTACCTGCAGCCCAGAAAAGAAATGGATCAATTTCATTTTCTATATTTTCTAAAATTGTTTCAATACCCAAATCCCATATATGGCTTATTCCCAGCCTCTCATAATAAGCTTTTCCTGTCAAATCAGTATACATTTTAATACTTCCATTATATTTACGCCATTCTAAAGCCGAAAGCATCATAGTAAGCAATTCAAAATCTTCCATAAAATACTCTTTGTTATCACCTTTATATGCAAAAAAAGGCTTTGTCCAATTAGAATGAAAAGCATCTAATGTTTTTGCTATTTGAGGAGTTATCAGTTCAAGTCCATATGTATATATTCCATTACTTACATTTTCATTCCCAGAGCCCCAAAACTTTTCCTTGGTTTTCAAACGCTCCAGCATTTCTTTCTTTTCTTTATTAAGTTCAAACATCATATCTGACCTGTATTTTATTTCCAATTTAAGTTTTTTTATATCTTCATTTAATTCCTCTATAAGTTTGTTTTTCAAATTTAATTCCTTTAAAATATCTTCTGGTATTTTCTCCACTAAATCTCCCCTTTCAAATTTTATTTTCATATAAAAATACGTAAATATGTATTTTTTGTTTCCTGAAAACACATTTTTTTATAAAAAACCACCATTATAATTGTCTTGTTACATTTTTAAGCCATTTTTTACCTCTATATCTCCAAATTGTAAATGGTATTTTTATAATTTCATCACACATTAAAATCATATAAACCGCAGTAACACTCCAATTAAATATAAATGCTGCTATTGCACCTAAAAGTATTGAACCGCCCCACATTGTGCTTACATCAAGAACAAGTCCAAATTTTGTATCTCCTCCCGAACGAAAAACTCCTACTACTAATGTAGTATTTAAACCTTGACCTATAACATAATAAGCCATAACAAAC
>CAZQDT010000165.1:0-5312 GCA_964592005.1 uncultured Eubacteriales bacterium | reverse complement strand
TTGATGATATGCTTTGTATTTGTTGGAAACTTTTAAATGAAAATGAGGCTTGTCTTAAATGGTGGCAGAAAAAATATGATTATGTACTTATAGATGAATTTCAAGATATAAATAGAGTCCAATATGAAACTGTAAAAGAACTTGTAAAAATACATAATAATATTTTTATAGTAGGTGATGATGACCAAAGCATTTATAAGTTTAGGGGGGCAAGACCTGAATTTTTACTCAGTTTTCCTGATGATTTTCAAAATGTAAAAAGCGTGGTTCTAGATACAAATTATCGTTCTACTGATAATATAATAGAGCTTGCCAATAAACTTATTGTAAATAATAAGCAAAGATATGAAAAAAATATTAAAGGTGTTAAAGGAAAAAGTGTAAATCCAATACTTTTAATATCGGATAATATAGAAGAAGAAGCACGTCTTATTGGACAAGAAATAAAAAAAATTCATAAAAAAGGAATATCATATAAAGATACAGCGGTTATTTTTAGAACAAATATACAAGCAAGGGCATTTGTGGATAAGTTTATGGATATGAATATTCCATTTTATATGAGAGATGAAATGCCAAATCTATATGAGCATTGGATTGCGAAAGATTTAATTTCTTATATAAAATTATCAGAAAATATGCATCTAAATGACGATTTAGAACGTATAATAAATAAGCCTAAAAGATATATAAGTAAGTTGATTTTACAAATTGCAAAAAGGGAAGGGGGTTCACTAATTTATAGTTTGATGAATTTAGAAGATGTTAAGGTTTGGCAAAGGGAAAGATTGGAAGAATTGGAATTACAGCTTAAAATTATAAAAAAACGTACTCCTTTTGAAGCACTTAAGTATATTAGAGGAGTGATAGGATATGATGATTATCTTAAAGAATATGCAGATTTTAGAAAAGTTGGAGCAAAAAGTCTTTTAGAGGTTGCAGATGAGATAAGGGAAGCTTCTAAAAATTATAAAACTCATCAGGAATTTTTGAACCATATAGAAGAATTTAGTGCAGAACTGAAAAATCAAAAATTGAATAAAAAGAAAGTAGAAGCAGACGCAGTTGCACTTAGTACTTTACATGGCTCTAAGGGACTGGAATTTGATACAGTGTTCATTTCTTCAGCAGTGGAGGGAGTAATACCACATGAAAAAAGTAAGACAGAGGCAGAGATTGAAGAAGAAAGAAGACTTTTTTATGTAGGAATAACTAGGGCAAAACAATTTTTATATATTTCTACAATAAAGACAAGATATGAAGAAAAAGTAGGAAAATCTCAATTTTTGAAAGAAATCAAATTTTAGATAGTGGTAATGGATTTTATTAAATTTTGGTTTATTAAATGTTAAAAAGAAATAAACTTTTTAAGGTTTATATATTTAATGGGAGGTAAGACAATGAGAAAAGGAAAAAAGGAAAGAAGAAAACTTTTGATGTCTATACTTGCAATAATACTTGCTTTTGCTATGGTATTAAGTTTGGCATCTCCATTTTTTGCAGCAGAGATAGTAAATGAAAATATTACTATTGAAGCAGAAATGGGGTTTGATGGTAATTACAGAATAGGGGCAATTACCCCTGTTTCTGTAATGATAACAAATAATGGTGAGAATTTTAAGGGAGAAGTTCAAGTTAAAATTTTACAATATAAATATGATGTGTCAGAAAATTATATATTATATGCTCAAGAAGTAGAAATTCCTACATATGGAACAAAAAAAATTGAATTTGAACCAAAGTTTACGACTTTACAGAGAAAGTTAGAAATAAGTCTTGTAGAAAATGATAAGATAATTGCATCTAAAGAAATCAAATGTACACCTTTTGCAAGTAATGATACAATGGTAGGTGTTCTTTCAGATAGTTCAGATGAAGTTTTTTTATCTTTTATGAAAAATCTTAAAATAAGAATAAATTCAGATGAACTTTTGGAATATGAAAAATCTCAAGGTTCAGTTAATTCAAATCAAGTAGTAGCTACTGAGGTAACAACATCAAATGTTGATGAAAGTTTTAATTATGGTTGGAATAACAAAGCTTTGAATGAATTGCTTATATTTATGGAAGCTAAGGATTTTCCTAATGCTGGAAATATTTTGAACAATTTCAATGCTATAATAATAAATAACTTTGATACCTCTAAGCTTAATACTTCTCAGCTTGAAACGTTGAGCAATTGGATTGAAGATGGTGGAGCACTTATACTGGGTACTGGTATAAACAAAGACAAAGTAATGAAAGGTTTAAGCAGTGTTCTAGGAGAGGCGGAAAATTATGGAATAAGAGTGCGAGCATTGGGTGAAGAAGACACACTTATATCTTATAAAGGAAATGGTATAATAATTATACATGATTTTGATTTGGCATATTCTGAGGTTTCAGAAAATTCCAATGCAAGTAGTATCTTAACAAATTTTTATTTGGGTAATGCCAATAGTCTTTTGAATTATAATCTAAATGACAAATATTCTGAAGATACTTATTATGATACATATATGCTTAGAAATGTACCTATTGAAGATACATCAAGTACACCTATAATGTTTGTTATAGCAGGATTATATATAATATTTTTAGGACCAATACTTTATATTGTACTTAAAAAGAAAGATAAGCTTGAAAAAGCTTGGATTATAATGCCTGTTTTGGCAGTAGTAGCTGTTTTAGTTCTTGGCATTGTAAGTATAAAAACACCATATAAAAATTATATAGTAAATACTGTTTCAAAGATAGATTTAGGTAATGGTGGAGGAAGAGCAGAAGTTGATACTGGATTGATAGTATTTTCTCCTAAACAGGGTGATGTAGAAGTAGTTTGTGAAGAAAATGAGGGAATTAGTTCGCCTACAAATTATTATGATACAGTGGGAAAAGAAAATATTATTTATAAAATTTCTAAAGGTGAAAATGATAAAGTTACATTTTATGACAATTCAAACTGGAGTGAAGGAAACGTCATTACAATTGATAACAGTTTTGAAATAAATGGTAGTATAGATGTAAAGATGGCTTTTGAAGATGGAGAAATAGTTATATATACTACCAATAATCTGGAATGGGATTTAGAAGATGTGATACTTCTTTTAGAAAACTCTTATGTACATTATGATAAAATTGCAGTAGGGGAAACTCAAAAAGGGAAGACTGAAATAGGTACAAATACAAATTATTATATATTATCAAGAAATATATTTGGGTTGGATAATTATGATACAAATATGAAAATGGTATTAGATGGTCTTATTACTATGCAGGAGTTAAGACAGAAGCAGAGAAGAAGACGTTTATTTGAGGATTTTTTGTACAATCGTGATAATTTTTACAATGTGTATTCAAATAATACCTATATTTATAATAGGCAGGATATTTTGGCAAGTGTAAGACTTTATGCTTTCAGTAATGAAAATATATTTGGAAATGTTAAATCAGTAAATGGAAAACAGCCAATAACTTATAGTGATAATGTATTTACGATGAATATTCCTATGGATTTTAGTATTTTATCTATGGGGGATGAAATCGAAATACCAAAGGGAATGTTGAAAGTTTATCAGATGGTTTCAGACATTGAAATGGATATATATGGCGGGGATGAAATTATGTATATGCACAATTCTGGAACGGCAGAATTTTATTTTGAAAATCCATTTGGAAGTAGTCTTAAGGAATTTACATTATATTGGGAAAAGACATATTCAGGTGTTCCAAGTCTTAGAGAGATATATAATGCAAAGGCAGATATATGGCAGACTTTAGAAGAAGAAGTACCATATACGCTTGTGGAAGATTATATAGATGAAGGCGGAAATATAAGAGTACGTATAACGGTGGAAAACGGAACAGAAATATATTATCCTCAAATAAGTATGAAGGGAGGAAAATAAAATGTTGGAGATAAAAGAACTGGTAAAAAATTATGGAAAATTTAAAGCAGTGAATAAGCTGAGTTTGACAATAGATGATGGAGCAATATTTGGCTTTGTAGGTCCTAATGGTGCAGGAAAGACAACAACTATGAAAATAATGGCAGGACTTATGAAAGCAGATGGTGGAAGTGTTATAATAAATGGAACAGATGTTATAAAGCAACCTTCAAAATTAAAAGACAAGATTGGCTATATGCCTGACTTTTTTGGAGTATATGATAATCTTAAAGTAAGTGAATATATGGATTTTTATGCAGGTACATATTATATTCCATATAAGGAAAGAGAAGAAATAATTGACAATCTTTTGGAACTTGTGAATTTAACAGAGAAAAAAGAAGCATATGTAGATTTACTTTCAAGAGGTATGAAACAAAGATTGTGTTTGGCAAGAAGTCTTATACATTCTCCGGAAATACTGATACTTGATGAGCCAGCATCAGGACTTGACCCAAGAGCAAGAGTAGAAATGAAAGAAATTTTAAAACAGCTTAGAGAAATGGGTAAAACTATAATTATAAGTTCTCATATATTGCCAGAGCTTGCTGAAATGTGTACTTCAGTAGGAATTATAGAAAGAGGGCAGGTAGTCGCTTCAGGTACGGTTAATGAGATAATGCAGAAGCTTACACAAAGTAAAATATTGAGTGTTAAAGTAATAGGTAAAATGAATGAGCTTATAAGGCTTTTATCTGAAAATCCAAATGTACAAAGTATAGAAGAAAAAACGAATATGGTAGAATTTGGCTTTAATGGTGAAGATGATGAGATAGCAAGACTTTTGAATGATATAGTTAAAAATGAGATACCTGTTGTAGCATTTAAAGAAAAAGAAGGAAATCTTGAAGAAATCTTTATGCAGGTAACAGATGGGGGGATACAGAAATGTTAAATCCGGTGTTAAGACGTGAACTAAAAACAAGTATGCGTTCATGGAAGAATTTTTTGGCAATAATGTTTTATTTAATAGTTATGCTTGGAGTGATGATAATATTTTGGCTTTCTAATAATTACAATTATTCATCTATTGGGGTAACATTGTCAGATACTGTTTATTTTTATGTGGGTATGGCATCGGTTCAGCTTGCGTTTATATTATTTATATCTCCTGCAATCACAGCCAGTAGTATAAGCGGGGAAAGAGAACGCCAGACTTTAGATTTAATGTTACTGACAAAGATGAAACCGATTTCTATTGTTACAGGAAAACTTATGGCATCTTTGAGTATAATTATTTTGATGATAGTAACTTCGATGCCTATATTTGCATTAGTAATGAATTATGGTGGAGTAAGTCTATTACAGATAGTTGAAGTTTCACTTCTTTTTATTCTTATAGCTTGCTCAATGGGAAGTGCGGGCATTTTCTTTTCAAGTCTTTTT
>CAZQDT010000164.1:0-5328 GCA_964592005.1 uncultured Eubacteriales bacterium | reverse complement strand
GATTATTGGAGTTTGCTAGATATACATTATTATGAAAATTTTGAAGATTTTGTTGAAAAAAATCCTGGTGCAAAATTGTTTATGGCAACTACAAAATCAAGGCAAACTTATGTGGAAGTTGAATATCCTGAAGATGCTTACATAATGTTTGGAAAAGAAAGTGCTGGAATACCTGAAGAAATTTTGTTGAATTATAAAAATACAGCAGTAAGAATTCCGATGATAGAAGAAGCAAGGTCATTAAATCTTTCAAATTCAGTTGCAATTATAGTTTATGAGGCATTAAGACAACAAAATTTTAATGGACTATTAAAACAGGGACAGCTTCATAGGCATACATGGTAAATAAAAAAGCCATTGTATTTAAAATTTTAAGTACAATAGCTTTTTTTATTATTTATTATTTTTATTCTCTTTTTCTTTATTTTTTTCATAGACAACTGCTGAAGAAGCAGCTGAAGCAGCAGCATTTCCAGTCATTACGCAATTTCCATTAAATTTACCACCATTATCCACTACAAGGTTAGCACAATTTATATTGCCTTCAACGAGTGCTGTTGACGAAAGGTGTATTTCATTTTTACATATAATATTACCGGTTATTTTTCCAGCAATTAAAGCGTGATTTACTTCAACATCTCCTTTTACAACACCTGTTTCAGATATTACCAAATCACCGTTTACATTAAGTTTTCCGTTATATGTACCATCTATTCTGATGGTTCCTTCAACATAAAAAACTGCACTTTCAAGTGAAGCACCAACACCAATTAAAGTGTTGATTTTTTCAAAATTTGCTTTTTCATTTTTATTATTATTAAACATTATTAATATTCCTCCTTAACATAATCTAAAGGATTTTTTATTTCATCATTTATTCTGATTTCATAATGTACATGAGGTCCTGTGCTTCTTCCTGTACTACCTGATTTAGCAATGATATCTCCTCGCTTAACAGTATCTCCTTTTTTTACCAATAAAGAAGAATTATGTCCATAACGTGTTTCTATTCCATAACCATGATCAATAATTACTAAATAACCATAACTTGCATCATATCCTGCATATGTAACAGTGCCAGCACCAGTAGCTTTAACAGATGTTCCTTTATCTACGGCAATATCAAGCCCTGAATGATATTCTTTAGAATTTGAATATGAAGAAAAAGGATTACTTCGGCTTCCTACATATGAAGTAAATCTTCCGTTTACTGGCAGTATGGAAGGATAAGCTTCTTCATAAGGTAAATAATCATCTATCTGTGCTGAAAGCATATCCAATTCAGAACTTAAATTGTTCATAGAATTTTCTATATCATCAAATCTTGCATTTAAGGTTAATGATTCTTGAGTTTCTCCTGCTAAAGAAAGTATTGAAGGTCCTCCTATGGCAAAGCCTAATCTAGCAGCATGTTTTTGTACATCATATCCTATATCATTTGAATTAAGTTTTTGATATAACTCATTTTTAACAGCTTCAATTTCTTGAAGTTTTTGTTCTATTTCATCAGCTTTTTCTTCAAGCTCTTGTAATTTTGCATCATACAATTCTTGTTGAATTTTCATAGAATTTTCTATCTGTTCATTTTCGTATAAAAGTTCAGAATTGGCAGCCTTTTTGTTTTCGAGTTCGTTTTCTTTATTTTCAAGTTCACTTTCTTTATTTTTTAACTGATTTTGAACTTCACTTGTAGTAAACCAAGCTTTATCAACTTCAAGTTTGGATAAAGTAATTATGGAAGTAGTTGCTAAAATTACTAATAAAATAAATATTAAAATTCCACGTTTTAATGAATTTGTAAATTTAAGACTTATTACTTGACCTGTACCATTTGAAGGGACAATCATTAAGGTTACATAATTATTTTTCTTTGGTTTATGTAGAGCCTTTGGTTTATTTATTGTCATTGCAATCTTTCCTTTTTTATAAATTTATTTCTACATAACAGTAATAATTATAACACAAAAGTAATGAAATTGTAACATTATTTATAAAAATTAATAAATTTATAAGATTTATATAAAAATTTCAAGTAAAAATTGTTAGATTTAACACATAATAAGAGAGATTTAATTGTATTTTGTTAAAATTAATATTTTTATTTGATATTAAATAAAGTAATTTATAGTATTAAATGTATTAGAATGATAAATTTGGGATAAAATATTAATAAGATTTTGTGTTAATATTTATATTTTACATTTGGGTGCAAAATATAGAGAAAGGTGGAAGTTGTTAAATGATTATAGTGGGAATACTTTTAGGAATTATGTTTGGTACAGGGATAGGAATTGTTATTATGGCACTTATGATTTCAGCTTCAAGCTATTCAGATGATGTTATGAATAAAGAAAGCAATTATATGTTGGAAAATTCCGAAGAATTATTTCCAAATAAAAAAATGGATAAATAGAATGTATATATGAGTGTTTAAAATGGGTGTTGTATTTTGATACAGCACCTTATTTTTATGGGAAACACAAAATATAATATTATAAAATTATTAAAACAAGTAAATTTTTATAACAAAAACGTAACAACTGATTTTGTGAAATTTTGTGATTTTTAGGTATATTGTTTTTTGAAAATTAAAGAAATGTTTTTTGTTTAAGAAAATATTACCACATATTTGTATAAAAATTTAGTATATGTAGTCAAAATAACAATAAAAATAAAAAAAATTAAAGAATTACTTGACAAAAAATATTACACCGCATATAATCTATATGTAACATTTGTGTAACAAATAAAAAATAACTTAGTAAAATATTAGAAAAATATATTATTTTTGTTTTTAGAAGGGAAGGCTCAAAAGATGAATTTATTTAATTGGATTAAAGTTGCTGTGTCAGTAACGACAGCTACTTTGGCAGTTTCATTTACTGTAAATGCAGCACCGATAGCTACTGTAATTGATGAAGTTCCTGTTTATTCAGGAATGGATTCGGCAGGAAATGCTGTAAGTGTTTTGGATAATGGCGAACAGGTTGAGGTGTTAGAGATAGATGGTGAGTGGACACTTATATCAAATAATAAAATTCAGAGTGTTTTTGTTGAAACAAAATCTTTAAATTTTGAGCAAGCAGATGCAGTTGTTAATGTAGATGCAGTAAATGTAAGAACAAAGCCTTCTACAAAAGGAAAAATATTAGGATGTTTATTAAAAGGAGAAAATGTTCAAGTTACTGCAAAAGTGGGAGATTGGTTTGCAGCTATCTATAAAGGAGAAAAAGCTTACATACATAGTTCTTGTATAGAAGGGGAAGTACTTGAGTTTTTAAATGAAGAAGAATTTGTCGATGATACTTCATTGGGAGAAGAAATAGCTAATTTTGCACTACAATTTGTAGGTAATAGATATGTGTGGGGAGGAACAAGTCTTACAAATGGTACAGATTGTTCAGGGTTTACACAGTCAATTTATAAGAATTTTGGTTATTCACTAAATAGAGCTGCATCAGCTCAAAGTAATAATGGTACAAAAGTGGATAAAAGTGAGCTTCAGCCAGGGGATTTAATATTCTTTTCAGCTACACCTGGAAGCACATATATAACACATGTGGTTATTTATATAGGTGATGGAAAATTTGTTCATGCTTCTACTCCAGAAGATGGAATTCGTATAGATAGTTTAAGTCTGTCATATTTTGCAAATAGATTTGTTGCTGCAAGAAGAATAATATAATTTAATTTTTAAAAGCATAATATAAATATGTTGAATTTGTATTATGCTTTTTGTATATTATGGAAATAAAAGGAGATATTTTGTTATAAAAATAAAAAAATATATAAAAAGATTGCCAAAATGATAAAAATGACTAGAATAAATAAACAAAGTGTAGTATAATAATTAGAAAAGCGTACTTACTGAACGTGGGGGGAGAAAATAGATGAAGATAAAAGATATTAAGATAAGTAATATAATTCCGGGAATGAAAGCATATGGAGATGTATATAATGATTTAGGAATTTTAATTTATAGAAGTGGCTATATTTTGAAAGAAGAATCAATAACTAAATTGGAACTTTATGGAATTAAGAAAATTCGGGTAGAAATTCCGGAGGAAATAGAATATACAGCAACAGATGATGAAGAAGAAGTTAAAGAGATAGAAGAAGAAACTGAATTTTCAAAAAGAATAAAAGCAAAACCAGAGTATAAAAAATTTGAGTTATCTTATAGAGATGCGGAAAATGAAGCTAAAAATAAACTTTTAGAAATTGTCAGTGGTAAAGAAAGCTCGAGAAGAAAATTATTAGATATAACAGAAAATGTTACAGAAAATTGTAGTACCAATAAAGAATTATTTGAATATATGAGTAGCATAGTTGGAAGTGACTTGATATATTCACATTCAATAAATGTAAGTGTTATTGCTAAAACAATAGGTGCGTGGTTAAATTTGAGTCAGACTCAAATAGGAGATTTAGGGGTAGCAGGATTATTGCATGATATAGGAAAGGCGGCAATACCTGAAGAAATATTAAATAAAAAAGGAAGACTTACAGATGAGGAATATGAAGAAGTAAAAAAACATCCTATTTATAGTTATCGTTTGGCACAGAAACAAAATGTAAATGAAGATGTTTTAAGAGGTATTCTTATGCACCATGAACGTTTTAATGGTTCAGGTTATCCTTTGGGAGTTAAGGGAAAACAAATTCCTTTGTATGCGAGAATATTGGCGATAGCAGATGTGTTTGATGCAATGACTTCAAATAGGGTTTATAGAGCAGGAATGTGTCCATTTAAAGTATTGGATAATTTGGAAGAAGAAGGTTTTAGGTCTTTTGATCCTAAGATTATTGGTATAGTTCTTGAGGGCATAGCTAATACATATGTAGGAGATACAGTTGAACTTAATAATGGACAGATAGGAAAAGTAGTATTTATAAATAAAAGAGTAGCAAGACCAATAATAGAAGTAAACGGTGAGATGTTTGATTTAAGTAAAGAAGACCCAAAATCTATTTTTATAGAAAGAATATTATAAAATTAAAAGTATTGAAAATGTCAAAGTATTCATAATTGAGGATATTTTGACATTTTCTAAGCTGGAAAGGAATTTTTATGGATATATTAAAAAAAATACAGCAGGAATTTAATATAAGGCAGGAACAAGTAGAAAATACAGTCAAACTTATAGATGATGGCTGTACAATTCCATTTATAGCAAGATATCGTAAAGAACTTACAGGTTCTCTTGATGACCAGATTATAAGAGGAATATTTGAAAGACTTAATTATCTTAGAAATCTTGAAGAAAAAAAAGCACAAGTAAAAGGGAGTATTGAACAACAGGATAAACTTACTGATGAACTTAGTGA
>CAZQDT010000163.1:0-5329 GCA_964592005.1 uncultured Eubacteriales bacterium | reverse complement strand
TAGAATTTGAAGGAGCAAGACAGGCTATTTATATATGGGTAAACGGTCAGCCTTTAGGATATTATGAAGCAGGAATTACAGCATCAGGTTTTGACTTGACTAATTATATTAAATATGGTGAAAAAAATATTATAGCAGTTGCTAATGATTCTACTTCAAGCAGAAATCTTAAAGAGTTTATAAAAGAAACAAAACCGGGTTCGGAATGGGGTTCTAATGATGGAAATTCTTATCACTGGAATAAAAATGATTTTAATCCTACACAGGCAGGTTTAACACATAATGTATACTTACATACAAAATCTGATATTTATCAGACATTGCCATTGTATAATAATTTAAAAACAACAGGTAATTACATATATGCAAGTGATTTTAATATAGGAGAAAAAACAGCAGTTATTAATGTATTGGCAGAAATTAGAAATGAAAGTTCTGCTGATAAAGATGTAGCATTGGAAGTTAATGTTGTGGATAATACAGGAACATTAAAATATACTTTTGAAGCAGCAGGAAATGTAAAACAGGCAGCAGATAAGGGGGTTGTATTTGAAACAGTAGTACAAGATGATGTTTATTCTGAAAATCCATCTCCTACTACGACAGAAACAGTAGATGTAAGTTATATATCTGCAACTTATAAAGCAACAGATTTGAATTTCTGGAGTACAAATAATCCGTATCTTTATGATGTATATACGATACTTAAAGTTGATGGAAAAGTCATAGATGTACAGAAGATTACTACCGGATTTAGAAAAGTGGAATATACTTTAGATGAAGGTTTTAAGTTAAATGATGAATATGTATTTTTGACAGGATATGCACAGCGTTCAACTAATGAGTGGGCAGCCATAGGAGTTGCAAATGATTGGATTACAGATTATGATATGGAACTTATGAAAGAATCGAATGCCAATTTTATACGTTGGATGCATGTAGCACCTAAGCCTAATCAAATACGTTCTACTGATAAATATGGTATAGTATCAGTAGTTCCGGCAGGAGATGGAGAGTCAGACCAAAAAGGAAGAGATTGGGACCATAGAGTAGAGGCAATGCGTGATACTATAATATATTATAGAAACAGTCCATCGGCTATTTTCTGGGAAGCGGGTAATTCTGCTATAACAGGTGAACATATGAAAGAAATGAGAGAACTTAAAGAACTTTTAGACCCTAATGGTGAAAGGCTTATAGGATGTCGTAGTATACAAAAAGGTGAACAATTAGAATATGCCGAATGGGTAGGAACAATGCTTAATCGTCATTCTGGAAAGGCAAAAGCAACTATGGCAGCTTCGGGTGAGTATTTGCCAGTTGTAGAAACGGAATATCATAGGGAAGAAGCACCAAGACGTGTATGGGATGATTATTCGCCACCTGATTATGATTATGATAATAAGCTAAGAAAAGATGGTGTAAAAAGTACGGGATATGATGTATATGACCATACAAGTGAAAGTTTTGTAGTAAGTGATGTTAAGTCTTATTCAGAATTTTATGGTGATAGAATTAATGGTGAAAGCGGAAATAATTATTATTCTGCGGCAGCTGCATTATTGTGGGCAGATTCTAATCAGCATGGAAGAAACTCGGGTAGTGAAAATGCAAGAGTTAGCGGACGTACCGATGCAATACGAGTAAAAAAACAAAGTTTTTATGCTTATCAGGTAATGCAGTCTAGGGAATCTCTTATACATATAGTAGGACATTGGAGTTATCCGGAACTTACAGAAGATACATATTGGTATAAGGAAAAATCTATAATTAACAATGGTACAACAGATGTATGGTCTTATAATGGTAAAAAATCTCAGCGTGACCCACTTCATAAAACAGTATATGTAGTGGCGACAACAGATTGCACTAAAGTGGAACTTTTGGTAGATGGCTCAGTGGTAGGAACTTCTAGTTCAGCAGAAAATTATTTTTTACATTCATTTGAAAATATTGATATAACAAAAGGTAATAAAGTGGAGGCTGTTGCATATAACTCAAAAGGTGAAGAAATAGCAAGAGATGAAATATATCGTTCAAGTGAGCCATATGAAATAAGATTAACAGCTAGAACAGGCAAAGATGGATTGATTGCAGATGGTTCAGATTATATTATGTTTGATGTAGATGTTGTGGACAAAAATGGAAATATTTGTGCGTTAAATTATGATAAAATTAGTTTTGATATTTCAGGTGAAGGTATATTTGCAGGAGGATATAATAGTGGGCTTATAGATGACAAATCTGTAATAGGAAAAAATTATGTGTATGCAGAGTGTGGGCAAAATAGGGTATTTGTGCGTTCAACAGCTAATGCTGGAGAAATAACCTTAACAGCATCTATGGATGGAGTAAAATCTACAATAGTAAAATTTCAATCAGTACCTGTGGAAGTTACAAATGGATTATCAATAGTTATGCCTAAAGGCTATAAGGAAAATTCTGTAATATACAAAGAAAATAAAAATGAGATAGCCGATGGTGATTTATATTCACCAGATTATAAAGCTCCAAATAGTAAGATAAATGTAGATAAAGATACAAAGGTAGAAGAAACTGAAACTAATAAAAACACAACGGTTGAAAAAGAAACTAATGCTGAATATACTGTAACAGTTAATGGTACAGTTATTAAAAATGCAAAAGCTTATAAACCTGATGATACAATAGGAATATTATCAGCAATAAGACCTGTATTGTACCAAATAAAGAAAACAGGTTTAAGTAATATTAAGAGCTATGACGATAAAGATGGTGTTTTAACATTGGTAACAGATAAGCATACAATCATAGCAACTGCTGGAAAAAGCTTTTTGCAGGTAGATGATGAAAAAGAAGGAGATTTGATGAGTGTAGCACCAGAAATTTCTGAAAAATCACTGTTAGTAGCAGAACTTAAAGCGATATTGAAATATATTGATAATATTTCAATAGAAATAGATGACAGCAATGGTGTATGTAAAATAACAGTAGGTTCTAATTAAATTTTTAGATATTTAAATATTATAAAAACAATGTAAGGGTGTATTGCATTTTATTAATGTAATACACCCTTTATATATTTAGAATTTATTGCTTTGTTTTCTAAAATCTATTGGAGCTTCGTCGTAGTATTTTTTAAATGCCTTAGAAAAAGAATATACATCGCTATAACCTAGTTCAGAAGCAATAGCACTTATAGTATTATTTGTATTTATTAACATTTTAGCAGCAGCATTCATACGACATTGTATTATATATTGTTTTGGAGAAAGTCCAAGCATTTGATGAAAACTGGTAGAAAAATGCTTTTCACTCATATTTGCCATTTTAGCAAGTTCTTTTATTGATAAATCATTTCTAAAATGTTCACTCATAAAAACCATAGTATTATGTAAATATGATTTGTTATTATATTTGATGCCAAAAGGGAAATGAATATAATCACAAAATTTGGATATATTTACAATTTTGGAAAGATAAGACATAAACAGTGCATAAAATTCAAAAGATGTAGTGTGGTTGGAAAGGTGTTTATCAATGACTTCTGTACAAAATTTTTTGGATGCAGATGAAATATATTTTGCAGGAATTATTCCTGAAATGTTTATTTCTTCTAATAAATTTATATTATTTCCTAATTCTAGAGAAAAACGATTATATAAAAATTCACATCCATTGTTGTCAGTATATGCTTTATATTGAGTTTGGGGATAAAAAATAATAACATCTCCTATTGTTGCAGAAAATTTTTGATTATTAATTTCTATAAAAATATTTCCTTTAATAACATTCCAAATGGTTGCATCTAATTTGGTCTTTTTCTCAGACCAAAAAGGTTTATGTTGTACATATACGGTAGGACGTACTGCGATGGAAATATTAGGATTTAGATTGTCTAAAATTTCAGAATATTGCATAAAAACACCCCAATAAATTTAAATTATACTAGTTATTAAAAAATTATAAATTTAAATTTTAAATATGTCAATTATATTTATATAAAATTTGACTAAAACTCAATACTTTTTGACAAATATAAAAACCTTTGGACATTGTGAATTGTGTCAAAAAATCATATTATATTAATAGAAAATACAACTTATTTAGTTATTAAGATTAAGGAGGATAAGGTCATGAAAAAATTAATTAGTTTATCTATGGCGTCATTAATGGTGTTGGGTATGGCTGGTTGTAATGGAAATACCAATACGGAAACAACAACGAGTAAAAATACCGAAAATGGGGTTAATGCTTCAAATGGTTCTTTAGCGGAAACTACAACAGAAAAGAATTTGAGTGAAGGAGAAAAATTAGCACAGCAATATACAGGTTTTGTTGAAACACCAATGGATTTAGGTGGAAGAACCATTCGTATAGTTTCAGGAGGTACTGCAAAATATCAACTTTCTAATGATGAAAAAGGAAATCCGAGCCGAGAAGCTACTGATAATCAGGTACTTTATATAGTAGATGCTATGGCACAGATTGAAAAAGATTATAATTGTAAATTTGAATATACAAAATTAAGTGGTAATGCACTTGTAGAACAGTGTCTTACAGCAAAAGCTGCTGGTGATACAATAGGTGATATACTTGAATTTGGTGTTTCGGGTACATATCCGGATAAAATTTATTCAAATGCTATTTGTATGCCTTTAGATGGTGAAGAATTAAAAGACATTATAAAATTTTATGATAATCCATGGCATTCAGCAAGTGGTTTTGGAAATATGTTTGGAAATCAATATGGTGTGCATTTTAAGATATATAATACATCTAATGTAATTAGGTCAGCTATTGTATTTAATAAAAATTTAGCTGCTAAATATGATGTGGGTAATTTATATGATATGGTAAGAAATAAAACATGGACATTTGAAGCTTTCCAGCAAATATGTGCTAAGATAGCATCACAGGCAAATGGAGAGGTATATCCTTTTATTTATCATCAGGAAGGACTTACAGTTCCAATGTTTGTAGCGGCAAATGGGGGAAGTTTCAGCGAAAATACAGCAACAGGATTTAAATTTACTGGTTTATCAGATAATACATTAGAAGCAATGAATTATCTTGTGGATTTAGCAAAAGCAGGTTATATGCATCCGGGTTCAGAAAGCAAGAAAAATGCGGAATCTACATATGCTAAAGAAGAAGCTGTATTCTTTGCAGGTGGTTATTCTATAATAAAGAAATTTAAAAATGGAACATTTGATACAAATTCAGAATTTGGTTTACTTCCAGCACCATTAGGTCCAAATGGTACAGAGTATAATGCTATTACTTATACAGATGTGCATCAAAGGTTTCTTGGGTAATGCTGCTATCGAATTTTACATTGTCAAAGTAT
>CAZQDT010000162.1:0-5344 GCA_964592005.1 uncultured Eubacteriales bacterium | reverse complement strand
TTATAATTTATTTTAAACAGCAGCTATCCTCCTAAATATACTCAGAAATTTAATATTTTCTCTAAATCTACTCTAACAATTATAACTATTATACGTATAAAAATCAATAAAAAACTTTTTATTTAAAAAACAAAACCTAAAAAATTATAATTAAATTGACAAATACAATATACTATTATATAATAAAGCATATGTTACATAACTAAGTTATAAATCAAATTATAATATCTTATTAAAAAATAAAAATTACAAAAACAATTAAATGTTTAAACAAAATTTATATTCAAATTTTGGCAGATTTCAACATTTAGATTAAATTGAATATAATTTTTTATTTTCAATACAATAAGTATTTAAAACAAGAAGAGGCGATAAAATGATTACTAATATTAATGAAAACCAAACGATGACATCTTTTTACAATATGATACCTTACTTTGAACATTTTTTAGGTTGTGAATTAGGATTTACTATTTCCAATACTGAAAAATTTTTATATGTAAGCTATAACGACAGTTTTAAAAAAGAAACCACATCTCAAAAAGCTATGCCTAAAATAGGTGACCCAATACCTCCAAATTCAGCGGCCGATGTATGTTTAAAGAAAAAAAACAAAATATATGTCGATGTTCCAGAAAGTGTTTTTGGTATACCAGTAAAAACAGCAGCAATACCTGTTATTGTAAATGGAAAAGTTGAAGGTACATTAGTTATGGCAATAAGCAAAAAAAGACAACAAGATACTGTTGATTTGGCAAATATATTATCAGAATCTTTAGAAGTACTTACCAATTCAACCTCAGAGATGACAAAAAGATTTGAAGATATCGCAAATACCAATTTAGGAATAGAACAATATATTTCAGAATTTAACCAAGAATCCCAAAGAACAGGAGAAATCATTAATTTTGTCAAAGAAATTGCAAATAAAACTAATTTATTAGGATTAAATGCCGCGATAGAAGCTGCAAGAGTAGGGGAAGCTGGTAAAGGATTTGGAATAGTTGCCAATGAAGTTAGAAATTTATCAGTTTTTACTAAACAATCAGCAGAAGATATTAAAAATGTAATAGATGATATAAAAGTTTCAATATCAGAAATAGGTAAAAAACTTAATAATTCAAACGATTTATTGGAAAGTCAGTTATCTGAAGTTCAAGAAATATTTATAGCAATACAAAAATTAAATAATGTAGCAAATAATTTAAAAATAGCTTCAGAAAATTTATAAATCAAATATAATAAAATTTCAATAACACAATAAATATACAACATCTAATTATTTTATATATCTATTAAAATAATTTATCTATATAATAAAGGATATAAATCCAAATGATTTATACCCTTTATTTATATTTATTGAATTTCCTGTAATACTAAATTATCAAATACACTTACTATCTTAGTTTCTACTTCCTCTAAAGCTTCCTTAGGTGTTTTTTCAAAAGTAAACATTTTCTTAATGGCTGGACTTATAGCTCCTCTTGAGTCTTTAGCTGTACGTGACAAGTCAGCATAAGTATTATTATACATAAGCTCTAACATATCAGCTGAATCCTCATCATATAAAGAATACATCAATTCTTCTTCTATCATAAGGTCATAATCTTTAGAAGTACGATTTGCAATAGCAACCAATACTGCTGCAACCTGCTCAGGGTTTTTAGTTCCTTTTACTACATGGAATAAATTTTCTGTATATGTTACAGAAGAATATTTTCCATCTCCATCTGGTCCAATAGGTCCAGGAAGCAAACCAAATTCGTATTCTGTATCAATTTTAACTCCAGTATAAAAGTTTACATCTGCACCTGTTTTGAAATTTTTCAAAGCAGCATAACTTGTAAACATAAATACAGATTCACCTTTTGCAAAATTTTGCGTAAGCTGTGCTCTTTCTTTTGAATTTTTCTGTTCTGAATAAGGATGTATGTAACCTGATTTTCCCAAATCTACCAAATAATTAAGTGCATACAAAGTCTTATCATTGATAGCTGTATATTTATATTTTCCAGTAGCTTCATCTATTTCACAAACTGTTCCACCATTTGCATATATAAATAATGGTGCAAATACACTTTCTGTAAGGTAAGACAACGGATAAACTTCTCCATTTGCACTTGTTGCTATCTTAGCACAAAGTTCTTGGAATTTTTCAAATGTCCACTGATTTGTATTTACTAATTCATATAAATCACCCAATTCATATTTCTGTGCTAATTCTTTGTTAAACAAACACACCGCTCTTACCAAATCTGGTGAATTAAGAGTTTTAAAATGAACACCATATTGATTTCCAAACATTTTTCCAAATTCACTAGCTGAATGCCATGGATTTGTATCCAATTTAATAATATCTGCTATCTCTGGTGAGTCAAGCGGCATCATAAGATTGTTGGAATAAAGCTGGTCTAAATATATATCTGATACTCCCCATTCACCTATATCACTGTATACATCTCCTGCTGCTACGGATGTTATGTATATATCTGCTACTTTTGTACCTTTTAATTGTTCAAAAGTTATCTTACAATTATAATCTTTCTCTATAGACTCAATAGCCTCTATTACTTTCAAAGTATCATTAGATGTATTATCTTTATCTGTGGCATATTGATATCTGCTTGCTACTGAAGAAACAAATTTTATTTCTCTTCCACCTAAATCCATAGGAGTTTCTACAAATCCACCATACTGTTCTGCAAGCTTTTCGCCCTCTGTAAGATTTCTTTCAGTAGTAGTTTCCTGTGTAGATGCTTGTGTCGTTGCAGTAGTTGAAGTTTGAGTAGTATTTCCTGTTGCTATTGTTGCAGTAGTGGTAGACTCATTATTACCTCCTCCTGAACATCCTGCCAAAATTGCTGTAACGCAAGCTAAAGCTATTGCTCTTTTAAGAAATTTCTCTCTCATAGTTAAAACCTCCTCCTAAATGTCAAACAATTTCTGTCATTTTGTATTTAATTAACTAATTAATTTTTATACGTTATATAAAGAATAATACATTTCTAACAATAAATCAATAGTATTTTTTTAATTCATTAGCAATTAATTAATAAATGTTATTTTTTTCCTATGTATTTTTACCAAAAAAATCAAATAATATTTTTATTTTTGTACTATTTTATCAATAAAAACTCTATTTGGCAGCAATATTATTGTTAAAAATAGATATTAATATTTAATTATTTATTTTTATGAAAAATATAAATCAAAAAACTTGCTATCCTAGAAATTTATTCTAAAATAGCAAGTCATAATTATTTTTATAATAAATTTACACCTTTTGACTTGGCATATTCTACTGCCTCATCAGTCCATATTGAGGATTGTACTTCTCCTATATGTGCCTTATGTAAAAAGAACATACATATTCTTGACTGTCCTATTCCACCACCGATTGTATAAGGAAGTTCTTTATCCAATATCGCCTTTTGAAATGGAAGTCCTGCCCTTTCAGTACAATTACTTTTTTCAAGCTGTTCTTTCAAAGCATTTTCATCTACACGTATACCCATAGAAGACAATTCTAAAGCTATATCGAGTACAGAATAATATACTATAATATCTCCATTAAGTTTCCAGTCATCATAATCAGGTGCTCTTCCATCATGTTTTTCCCCTGAATTAAGTACATCTCCAATCTGCATTATAAATACTGCACCTTTAAGCTTTGCAATATTATACTCTCTTTCCTTAGGAGAAAGCGTTGGATACATGTCTTCAAGCTCTTGTGAAGTAACAAAAAATATATTTTCAGGAAGTCTTGATTTTCCATCAAAATATTTATCAGAAACATATATTTCCGTCTTTTTAAGTGCTTCATAAACAGATTTTACTGTTGATTTTAAAGTTTCGACAGTTCTATTTTCTTTTGCAATAATTTTTTCCCAATCCCACTGATCTACATAAATTGAATGAATATTATCTGTATCTTCATCACGCCTTATGGCACTCATATCTGTATACAAACCTTCACCCTCATTAAATTCATATCTTTTCAATGCCATTCTTTTCCATTTTGCAAGAGAATGAACTATCTCTGCCACAGAATCGTTCTGCTCTTTTATTCCAAAACTTACAGGACGTTCCACTCCATTAAGATTATCATTCAAACCTGTTTCAGGCTTTACAAATAATGGAGCTGAAACTCTTGTCAAGTTAAGTTCTTTAGCCAAAATTCTCTCAAAAAAGTCTTTAACATCTTTAATGGCTATTTCTGTTTCTTTAATAGACTGAGTGCTTTTATAACCCTCTGGTATAATTATACTCATAATTGTCACCTCTTTATTTTATAAATCACAGTTATTTACAGTACGTGGAAATGGTATAACGTCACGAATATTTGTCATACCTGTCAAATACATAACACATCTTTCAAATCCTAATCCAAAACCAGCATGTCTTGCTGAACCATATTTTCTAAGGTCAAGATAGAAGTCATAATCTTCTTTTTTGAGTCCAAGCTCATCCATTCTCTTAACAAGCTTATCATAATCATCTTCTCTCTGACTTCCTCCAATAATTTCCCCGATACCTGGAACTAAACAATCCATAGCTGCAACTGTTTTATTATCATCGTTTAATTTCATATAGAAAGCTTTTATTTCCTTTGGATAATCTGTAACAAATACTGGTTTTTTGAAAATCTCTTCTGTCAAATATCTTTCATGTTCTGTCTGTAAATCACAACCCCAACTTACTTTATAATCGAATTTATCATTGTGTTTTTCCAATATTTCAATAGCTTCTGTATAAGTTACATGGCCAAAATCAGAATTAAGTACATGATTTAATCTTTCTATAAGTCCTTTATCTACAAAATCATTAAAGAACTTAAGCTCTAATGGAGCATTTTCCATAACATAACGGATAATATATTTAATCATACTTTCTGCTAAAATCATATCATCTTTCAAATCTGCAAATGCTATTTCAGGCTCTATCATCCAAAATTCAGCTGCATGTCTTGTTGTATTTGAATTTTCTGCTCTAAATGTAGGTCCAAAAGTATAGATATTTTTAAACGCCATAGCATATGTTTCACCATTAAGCTGACCACTTACTGTAAGATTTGTTTCTTTATTGAAAAAGTCCTGTGTATAATCAACTGTTCCATCAGGATTTTTAGGAAGATTTTCCATATCTAAAGTAGTAACTCTAAACATTTCTCCTGCACCTTCACAGTCACTTCCTGTAATCAATGGTGTATGAACATACACAAAATCCCTTTCTTGGAAAAACTTATGAATAGCTTAAGCAATCAAAGAACGTACTCTAAATACTGCTTGGAAAGTATTTGTTCTAGGTATTAAATGTGTAATTGTTCTCAAATATTCAAGTG
>CAZQDT010000161.1:0-5395 GCA_964592005.1 uncultured Eubacteriales bacterium | reverse complement strand
TACCAAGCCCTTATAGGGCTTAATCAAGCCACCAGCTAAGCTGGTGGTTATGACTAATTTAATTCTTCAAGTTCTTTAATCCATATATTATATGAAGCATCACTTGGCATTCTCCAGTCCCCTCTAGGTGAAAGAGCGATAGAGCCTACTTTTGGTCCATCAGGTAAACATGAACGTTTAAACTGTTGGGTAAAGAAACGTTTATAAAAAGTTTTAAGCCATTTTAAAATGATTTCGGAAGAATAAGTTTTACCAAAAGCATTTTTGGCTAAGTAGAAAATTTTGGCAGGTGAAAATCCAAATCTTAACATATTATATAAGAAGAAATCATGTAATTCATATGGACCTACCAAATCTTCAGTTTTTTGATGAATTTCTCCGTTTGTATCAGGAGGCAATAGTTCAGGGCTTACAGGTGTGTCCAGTATATCAAGTAAAATGTCTTTAGCTGAATTATTGACAAATTCAGTAGAGGAAATCCATTTAACCAAACTTCTGACTAAAGTTTTAGGAATACTTGCATTTACTCCATACATGGACATATGGTCACCGTTGTAAGTAGCCCAGCCAAGTGCCAGTTCGGATAAGTCTCCAGTGCCGACTACCATAGCATTTTTTTTGTTTGCAAAATCCATAAGGATTTGAGTTCTTTCTCTTGCTTGAGTATTTTCGTAAGTAACATCGTGTATGTTGACATCATGTTCTATATCTTCAAAATGTTGTAAACAAGCATTTTTTATAGATATTTCTTTCACAGTTACTCCTAAAAATTCCATAAGTTTCAAAGCGTTGGTATAAGTTCTATCGGTAGTGCCAAATCCTGGCATTGTAATTCCAAATATATTTTTTCTGTCTAAATTAAGATAGTCGTAGGTTTTGACTGTTACCAAAAGTGCAAGAGTAGAGTCCAAACCTCCAGAGATACCTACTACACAGCTTTTACAACCGGTATGTTTAAGTCTTTTTGCAAGTCCCGCAACCTGAATAGAAAAAATTTCTTCACATCGTATGTTTCTGTCATAATCATTGAAAGGAACGAAAGGTGAAGGATTTATATATCTTTCTAAAGAAGTATCTCTTTCTAAATTTAAGTCAAAATATATTTTCCTAAAGCTGTTAGAAGTAGAGCAATCCATAAAAGTATTATTTTTGGCTCTGTCAGCATTAAGTTTTTCAATATCTATATCTTTATAAATAAGCTGTGAAGTCTGTATAAATTTTTCGGTCTGAGCAAGAATACTTCCATTTTCAGCTATTAAACTGTGTCCGCTAAATACGAGGTCAGTAGTAGATTCATCACAACCTGCACTTGCATATATATAAGCTGAAATACATCGTGCAGATTGTTGTGAAATCAAGGAAGTCCTGTATTCGCTTTTAGAAACCAGCTCATTACTTGCAGAAAGATTTACAATTATGTTAGCTCCTGCCATAGCTGAAATTGAACTAGGAGGAATAGGTGACCATAAATCTTCACATATTTCAGTACCTATGCAGATATTTTTGTCATTGTTTACAGAAAATAGTAAATCTTTTCCGATAGAAACAATCTGATTACATAATTCAATTTCAGAACTTTTAAGGTCAAGAGAAGATGAAAACCATCGTTTCTCATAAAATTCATTATAATTTGGTATATATGTTTTAGGAACAACGCCTAAAATTTTACCTTTGTGAATTGTTATGGCACAGTTAAAAATTTGACTGTCTGTATATAAAGGCATACCTAAAGAAATAAGCATATCAATATCAGAAGTATATTTAAGAATATTGTTAAGTCCGTTTATTGCAGAAGTCAACAATGTATTCTGATAAAATAAATCCCCGCAGGTATAGCCTGTAATAGATAATTCGGGAAACACCAGTATTTTTACATTTTGTTTTTGAGCATTGTTTATAGAGGTTAAAATTTCTTGAACATTATAATCACAATCAGCTATTCTTAGATTGGGAACAGCAGCCCCAACTCTTAAAAATCCAAACATCTATGGTCACTCCCAATTAAGCAAATTTTCTAAATAATCCGATTACTTTTCCAAGAATAGAAACAGAGTCAACTATAATAGGTGACATAGTATCATTTTCAGGCTGAAGTCTTATATGGTCTTTTTCCTTAAAGAAACGTTTAACTGTAGCAGAATCGTCTAAAAGAGCAACTATAATATCGCCATTTTCAGCATTTGGCTGTTCTTCTACCAAAATTAAATCTTTATCATGGATACCAGCGTTAATCATACTTGTACCTTTAACTTCAAGCATAAAAACATTTTTATTGTTTACATATTCTACTGGAAGTGGGAAAGTATCTTCGATATTTTCCACAGCTAATATAGGTTCTCCAGCTGTTATTTTACCAATTATTGGAACATATACAAGTTCACGTCTGTTGTTATAGAAATTTTCTTCCATAATTTCAATAGCTCTTGGTTTAGTAGGGTCACGTCTTATATAACCCAATTTTTCTAAACGATCTAAATGACCATGAACAGTAGATGTAGATCTTAAACCAACGGCATTTCCTATTTCTCTTACTGAAGGAGGATATCCTTTAGTTTTAATTTCTGATTTCATAAATTCAAGAATTTCTAATTGTTTTGTTCCAAGTTCTTTCATATTATTCATCCTTTCTAAATATAATTGATATAAAAGAGTATGAAAATTATCTTTGTATTAATTATAACATATATTAAAAAAAAAATCAAACTAATGTTCTAAAAATTTTAAAAAAATCTTGACAACGAACAGATGTTTAATTATAATGTACTTAAAAGAACGAATATTCGAGAAAAAGGAGAGATTATTATGAAAAAAATTTGTGCTTTTATAGCCGTATTTGTCGTATCTTTATTATTTATTTCAAATGTTGTTTCAGGAAAAACATCTGAAATAAACGACCAAATGTTTTATTATAAAAAGGTGATTATAGTTTCGGGAGATACGCTTTGGTCTTTGGCAGAAGAATATAATGACGGGCAATATTCGGATATAAGAGATTATATTTATCAAATTAAAAAATTTAATAATATTAGTTCAAATAATATAAAAGCAGGCGAAAGTATAATAATACCAATAATGGTAAATTAATCCTCTCGGAGTTTTATATATTTTACTGCACTACGTCGTTTGTCATCATCCATTTGAGCATAATGTTTACGGGTAGTATTTACATCTTTATGACCAAGGGCATCGGCTACAAGATATATATCACCTGATTCACGATATAAGTTTGTTCCATAGGTGCTTCTAAGTTTGTGAGGAGATATATTTTTGAGTTTTACTGATAATTGAGAATATTTTTTTACTAAATTTTGTACGGCACGTACAGTTATACGCTTATTTTGTAAGGATAAAAATAGAGCATTTTCTTCAGTGGCTTTAGGATATAATGTATTCCGCTGTGAAATATAATTTAAAAGAGCAGAACGTACTTCATCACCAAAATACAGTATAGATTGATTACCGCCTTTTCTAGTGATTTTAATAGCATTTGAGTCAAAATCTATATCTGCTAAATCTATGCCTACACATTCAGATACTCTCATGCCTGTGCCTAAAAGCAACGTGATTATTGCAATGTCACGTAAGCGATTTTTTTGATGATAATCTTTTTGTTTTTTTGTGAGATTTTCACCACTGTCAATTTCATCAAGAAGATTTACTACTTCATTAGGCTCAAGTCTTGTAATTACTTTTTCATGAATTTTAGGCATTTCTAAAAGTGAAGCAGGATTATTTGATAGTTTTCTTTTACGATAAAAATATTGGTAAATGGAACGTACCGCAGAAATTTTTCTAGCTTTTCCTTTTTCATTGTTTTTATGTTCAAGAAATTTGTTTTGATTTTCATCAAGTTGTGAGTAATATGAAAGGTATTCTATAAATTCTTCAAGGTCATCTACTGTAAGAGAATTTAAATCTTGTAAGGTTAAGTCGATTATTTGATTATATGAAAATTTTCCTTCTGTTATAAGAAAATTAAAGAAAATTCTTAAATCGTAAGCATATCCTATACGTGTTTTTGAAGAAGTTTTTTCTTCAATGCCTCTAAAAAATTCAGAAACAAAAGGAGGAAACTCTTTTAAAAGTTTCCTTAAATGTAAAATATTCTCTTGTTTTTGTTGTTCATGGTAATTATCATTCATTTAATCACAGCCTTATTACAAAGTTTCATATTTTTTTATAAAACATATACCTAAAGCAGTAGGACCTGTATGAGAACCGATGGTTACACCTACGTCACCGATAGGATATGTAAGTTCTATATTATAATCCTGTTTTAGGGTTTCTTTTACAAATTCTGCATCTTCAAGGCAATCGGAGTGAACAATCATAAAATTATAATCATTGAAATTTTTGTTTTCACCCATTTCTTTTTGCATAAGCACAAATAATTCTTTAATAGCTTTTTTACGTCCTCTTATTTTACCCACAGGAAGTAATTCATCTTTTCTTAGAACAATAAGAGGTTTAATATTTAAAAAATTACCAATAAGTGAACTTACTTTTCCTATTCTGCCACCCTTTTGAAGATATTCGAGAGAGTCAATTGTAAATACAATACGACTGTTGTCGGTTAAAATTTTAGCTTTTTCTAAAACTTTTTCCATAGAAAATCCATTTTCTTTCATTCTGACACATTCAAGTATAATAAGAGCTGAACCGCCAGTTGCCTGATGAGAATTGACTATTTCTATTTTATTGTCAGGGTAATCTTCAAAAAGTATATTTTTGGCATTTACAGCACTTTGATAAGAACCGCTAAAATTAGGTGTAAGGCAAAAACATAAAATATCCAAACCCTGTTTAAGATATGGAATAAATTTATCAATATAATCCTGAACAGAAGGGAGAGATGTTTTTGGAAAAACATTTTCCGTTCTGAGGGTTTTATAAAAGTCAGATGTACTTAATTCTACTCTTTCCTTATAATATTTATTTTGGTCAAATGATATATAGAAAGGGACTAAATCAATATCATATTTTTTGAGTATATTTTCAGGTATATCAGATGAACTGTCTGTTATTATTTTATAATTCGGCATGACAAACCTCCAAAAATTTTTTATATTAATATATTAATATTTTATTTAAGGTATGTCAATCTTTATTTGAGTTAGAAGCAGGAAAAACGCTTTTACGCATTTAGCTAAATTAAATTTTATAATTTTTTTAACACTATTGCAGTCCTAGCAGGAAGATAGCAGTAAAATCCTGTTTGCCCATTTTGTGTCATTTGAGTTTCATAATGGAATTTTTCATCTATTCTGTTATATCCCCCAAATTCAGGAGAATCTGAAGAAAGAATTACTTTGTATTTTCCAGCTTCTTTTACAGGTATAAAGTAATGTTCAAATGATTCTGACGGATTAAAATTAAATCCAAATATTACATTTCC
>CAZQDT010000160.1:0-5490 GCA_964592005.1 uncultured Eubacteriales bacterium | reverse complement strand
AATAATTATTTTTTGATATAAAATAGATTGATTTAAGTTATATTGAGAGGGTTTGTCGAATATATGGAATATTAAAATAAAAAATGTAATGGATATATTTAAAGTTTTATGATATACTTATTCAGAAATTATTTTGTAAGGGGCAGATAAAAAGATGATTGGTTATTTAGGACCACAAGGTACATATTCAGAAAAAGCAGCAATTTTATATTCTAAAGATATGGAAAGGGTAGAATACCAAAGTATAGATGATGTAATATCGGCAGTAGATAATGAAAGTATAGAAGTTGGCATAGTGCCAATAGAAAATTCAATAGAAGGTTCTGTAAATGCTACTATGGACAGGTTTATATTTACTTCTGATGTAAAAATAATAGGTGAAGTAGTTATATCTATTGCACATGATTTGCTGGTATCTAAAAATTATAATGGAGAAAAAATAAATAAAGTACTTTCTCATACTCAAGCTTTGGGACAATGCCGAGGGTTTTTAAATAGTAATTTTAATGGGGTAGAGCAAGAGGTGACATCTTCTACCGCAGAAGCAGCAAAACAGGTTGCAGCTTCAGATAAAAGTTGGGCAGCGATAGGAAATCCGCTTTGTGCAGATATTTATGGACTTAAAGTGTTGAGAAAAGCTATACAGGATAATAAAGACAATGAAACGAGATTTGTTGTGATATCTAAAAAGTCAAAAGAAGAGTTTGTTAAAAATTGTAAAACTGCATTAGCTTTTGGTATAAATCATGAACCCGGGGCATTGGCAAGAGTGCTTGATATATTAGCGCTTTGGGATATAAATATGAATAAAATTATATCACGACCTATAAAAAATTGTATTGGAGAATATGCTTTTTTTGTTGAAGTAGAGGGTCATATATCAGAAGAAAATTTGTATAATGCTGTAAAAATGTTACAAAGGAAAACAGCTTTTTGTAAATTTTTAGGTTCCTATCCGGTATGTGCTAGAGTATAGAAAAGGAAGTGATGGAGATAAATGGATATATATAAAAAGGAATTAGATGTAGCTAAAAATATAAAAATAATAGAATCTCTTAAATGTGAATTGTTGTCAGATTTATCACAGCTTTATACAGAAATGGCTAATCCAAATTCAATAGAACAACATGAAAAAGATGATATACTTGCTAATATAGTTATGGTTACATATATACTTGCCAAAAAGTTGGGAGTACCATATCATGTATTGGATGTGAAAATTCTTAATAAACTTAAAGTTGGAATAATTCAAAATGGTGATAATGAATGGTATAAGGAAATAGCTGGATTATCTAAGCATATAGAGAAATCGAGAAGGTTGGATATTGACTAAAGAGGGTTTTTAAAATTATGAAAAATGATGATAAAAAGATATTTAAAAGATATTGGATGTTTTATCATTCAAAAATATATCTTTTAATTTTGATTTTGTGTGCAGTTATATTTATAAATTATAATTGGATAATAAGCGTTTTGTTAATGTTTTTGGTAATAGGATTGTTTTTTTGGGAATTTATTAAAGAAGAAGAAAGTCTTAGATATATAGAGGAATATGCTAAAAGTGTTACTTTAAGTACCAGTATAGAAAATAAAAATGTATATGAAAATTTCCCTTTGCCGTATGTTATGGTTAATTCAAAAAAGTTAATAGAAAAATTTGATTTGCAGATACAAAATCTTTTTTTAGATATTAATCTTGAAGGTAAAAATTTAAAACAGCTTATTCCTGAACTGGATTTTGATATGGAATTTTGTGATACTGTTATCAATGAAGTCGATTACCGTGTATATATAAAGCCTTTTGAAAGTGGAAATAACGAAAGTGGAGAAATCGAACAGAAATATATGCTTTATTTTTGGGACAACTCTGAAAATGTAGATTTAAAAGCTAAACTTTATTCTGAAAAGACAGTTGTATCCATTATATTTATAGATAATTATGATGAAGTGCTTGGAGAAATAGAGGAAGTCAGAAGACCTCTTTTAAAAGCACTTATTGATAGAAAACTGAATACTTTTGCACAGGAAGTGGGCGGAGTAATCAAAAGTTTTGAAAAAGACAAATATTTACTTATTATGTCCTATGAACAGTTAGATATTGTAAGAAGTGGTAAATTTGAGATACTTGATAAAATAAGAGAAGTAAATATGGGAAATAAGTTACCAGTTACTTTGAGTATAGGTGTTGGCTTGTCTGATGAAAGTCTTTTTAAATGTATGGAATATGCTCGTATGGCAATAGACTTGGCACTTGGACGAGGTGGTGACCAGGCAGTTGTCAAAGATGACAATAAGTATAATTTTTATGGCGGAACAGCTAAAGAAGTAGAAAAAAATGAAAGAGTAAGAGCAAGGGTAAAAGCTTTTGCACTTAAAGAATTGATACAGGAAGCAGAATATGTTATAATAATGGGGCATAAAAATCCTGATTTTGATTCTCTGGGAGCAACAGTAGGAATAATGAAAGTGTGTCGAATGTTTGAAAAACCCGCCAATATTATTCTTAATGAGGTAACACCTACGATTAAAGAGCTTTATGACAGGCTTACGGGTATTGATGAATATAAAGAAAATGTATTTATAAATACTGAAGAAGTACAAAATAGAATAGTGCCAAATACTTTGGTAATAGTGGTTGATGTAAACAGGTATGGCGTATCGGAAGCACCTGAAATATTTAATAATGATGTAAAAGTAGTTGTACTTGACCATCATAGAAGAAGTGCGGACAGTATAGAAAATGCAGTGCTTACTTATATAGAAACTTATGCTTCTTCGACATGTGAACTTATAACTGAAATTTTACAGTATATTGATGGAAATATAAAGTTTAAACCTTTTGAAGCCCATGCTCCTTTAAGTGGAATTACACTCTATACCAAAAATTTCGTTGTTAAGACTGGGGCAAGAACTTTTGATGCAGCAGCATTTTTGAAAAGAAGTGGTGCAGATAGTATAAGAGTGCGTACTCTTTTCCAAGGAGATATTGAAGGTTATGAAGCTAGGGCAATGACTGTAAGCAAGGCGGAATTTTTGAATAATGGAATAGCAATAGCAATATGTCCACAAGGAGTTGAAAATCCGTTGCTTGTAGCAGCACAGGCATCTGATGAATTGCTTACAATAACAGATGTAAAAGCTTCTTTTGTTTTGTGTCAGGCAGGAGAAAGGGTATCTATAAGTGCAAGGTCATTAAGTCAGATAAATGTTCAGGTTTTGATGGAACAGATGGGTGGAGGAGGACACCAGACTGTTGCAGCAGCACAGGTAAGAGATAAGAGTTTAGAAGAAACTAAAGTATGGCTTATAGAGCTTTTACAGGATTATTTGCAAAGTGATAATTAACGAAAGGAATGATAATATAATGAAAGTAATACTTACTCAAGATGTTAAAAGTGTGGGAAAAAAGGGTCAGATGGTAGAGGTAAGCGAAGGATATGGAACAAATTTTCTTCTGCCTAGAAAATTAGCTATACCAGCTACAAAGACTAATGTAAATGAACTTAAGAATAAAGAGGCGTCAGAAGAACATAAAAAAGAAGTAGAATTACAAGAATTGTCAGAGAAGTTAAAATCTTTAAAAATAAAAATTTCTGCAAAGATTGGTGATAATGGGAAACTTTTTGGCTCAATAACAAATAAAGAAATAGCTTCTGAAATAGAGAAACAATATAATATAAAACTTGACAAAAAGAAAATTGTACTTGATGAGGCAATAAAAACTTTGGGTGTTCATTCTGTTGTAATTAAACTTCATCCAAAGGTATCAGTAAAGATTAATGTTCACATATTAGAAGCAAAATAGAAGGATTGATATAAATGGAAGAAACAACAAATGTAAATCCGTTTGTAAGTAGAATACCACCACATAGTATAGAAGCAGAACAGTCGGTACTAGGTTCTATGCTTGTAAGTAAAGATGCAGTGATAGCGGCTACTGAAATTTTAAAGCCAGATGATTTTTATAGACCTGACCATAAAGAAATATATGAGGCAATGTATGAGCTTTTTAGTAAAAATGAACCAATAGATTTCATTACAATTAAAAATAAACTTGAAGGAAATGGAAATCTTGAACAGATTGGTGGCGTAAAGTATTTGGTGGAATTATCGAATAATATTTCCACATCTGCAAATATAAAGAAATATTGTGAAATAGTTGAACAAAAGTCGATTTTAAGACGACTTATAAAGGCTTCTCAATCTATTTCAACAATGAGTTATGAATCGCCTGATAATGTGGAAGGAGTTATAGATTTTGCTGAAAAAAGTATATTTGATATAATGCAAAATCGCCATACAGAAGAATTTCAGCATATAAGAGAGGTTTTGCCAGAAACTTTCCAAAAAATAGAAGATATATTTAATAATAAAGGTGCAACTACAGGTGTAGCTACGGGTTTTATAGATTTAGATATGAAAACGGCGGGATTACAGCCATCAGATTTAATATTGGTAGCGGCAAGACCATCTATGGGTAAAACAGCATTTGCTCTTAATATAGTGCAAAATGCAGCAGTAAGAAATGCTGTGCCGACAGCTATATTTAGTTTGGAAATGTCAGCTGAACAGCTTACAAATCGTATGCTTTCAGCTGAAGCACATATAGATGCTCAGAAACTTAGAACGGGTGACCTTAATGATGAGGACTGGCTTAGCATTGTTCGTGCTTTAGGACCCTTGTCAGAAGCTCCTATATATATTGATGATACAGCTGGTATTTCGATAAATGAATTAAGAGCAAAGTGTAGGAGATTAAAGCTTGAAAAAGGACTGGGACTTATAGTTATAGATTATCTTCAGCTTATGAGTGGAAGTGGTGCAAAAGGAAATGATAATAGACAACAGGAAATATCAGAAATATCACGTTCTTTAAAGGCACTTGCAAGAGAAATGAAAGCTCCGGTTATAGCTTTATCACAGCTTAGTCGTGCTTGTGAAGCAAGAGCAGACCACAGACCTATGCTTTCTGACTTGAGAGAATCGGGAGCAATAGAACAAGATGCAGATGTAGTTGCTTTTTTGTATAGAGATGAATATTATAATCCTGATACAGAGAAAAAAGGAATTGCAGAAGTAATTATAGCGAAACAGAGAAATGGCCCTACGGGTACGGTAGATTTGATGTGGCTTGGTAAATATACCAAATTTGCCAATATACAGCAGGCAGGATATAAATAATAAAATTTATATTGACTAACAGAAGGAAAAGCAAAATCTGTTGAAAATATTTTTAATGAAATACTGCAAAAGACCATAACGTTAAGAGATATACAGACACTGACGAAAAAAGAAGTAGTCTACCATATGATATTTACAGGTATATTGAATAGAAATACAGAGTGGAGAATAAAATCGAATGTAGATGCGGGAGATGGATACGCAGACATAATAGTAATTTGCAGGAAAGCAGGAAAAGCATTTGTCATAGAATTTAAAAATGCTTCAAGTGAGAAAGAATTAGACAAGGAAATAGAAAATGCCTTTAAC
>CAZQDT010000159.1:0-5512 GCA_964592005.1 uncultured Eubacteriales bacterium | reverse complement strand
AATGTTGTTAATGGTGACAATAAAGAGATTGTAAGCAGGGTACTTGAAGAGCTTATAAAAGGACCTAAAAGTCAATTATATAAAAAAAGTATACCTGAAAATATAGAGATACTTGATGTTGTATTGAATGGTAAAGTTGCAGACGTAAATTTATCAGTTGATTATAATGAACTTAAAGCGAGTGAAGCACTTTTTTGCAGGGCATCATTGGTCTATACTCTGACAGATTTGGAATTTATAGAAAAGGTTAGGATAATGGTAGATGGAGAAGAAATTTTAAAAGCTAATGGCGAACCTCTTGGAAGTATGAAAAAAGAAGATATAGTTATGGGAGAGGAAGTTTCGCTTGAAGCAGTGAAGTATGAAATCATAAAATTATATTTTGCCAATGCAGAAGGAACAGGATTGGTTTTAGAGGAAAGGCAGATAGAAACTAATTCAAATAAAGAACATGTAAGATGTATAATGGAACAGCTTATAGCAGGGCCGGATAAAAATTCAGGGCTTACGGCAACAGTTCCATCAGAAACAAAGATAAGAGATATAAAAGTAAAAGATGGGGTTTGCTATGTAGATTTAAGCAGGGATTTTATAACTAAACATAATGGAGGTTCTATGGCAGAGCTTATTACAATAAAATCAATAGTTAATTCGCTTACAGAAGTTCCGGAGGTAAAAAAGGTGCAATTTTTAATAGAGGGAGAAAAAGTACAAGAATTTAAGGGGCATGTTGACTTTAGTCAGCCATTTGAAAGAAGTGAGGATTAAAATTGAAAAGACCTATAATATGGGCATTAATATTTTATATTTATGGGATAATTGCAGCATATTTTATAACGGATAAATATTTGATGATATTGGCATTATTGGTGTCAATATCGTTAAATATAATTATATATTTAAAGTTTAAGAACGAACAGATACTTTTGTTTCCAATATTTACAGTTGTAGGAATATTAAATCTTAATTTTAATTTACAACCTAAAAGCGGAATGGTGGATGTTTGGGCAGAAGAAGAAAATAGGGTAATGGTTTCAGCTGTGGTTAAAGATATAGATTATACATCCACAGGCCGTCAGAAAGTGATTTTAAAAACGCAAAGCATTATAAAAGATGGTGAAGAAACAGAAATTACTACATTTATTCAGGCAATTTTAAAAGGGACGGAAGAAACAGTTTATAATCAAGAAATATTGATATCAGGAAATATAAAAAAACCTGATTTTGAAAGAAATCCCGGAGGTTTTAATCAAAGGCTTTATTTGAAAACCAGAGGAATAGAATATACGATGTTTTCAGAGGACATAAAAAAAGGTGAAGTAATTAAAAGTTTTGATATATATCTTTATAATTTACATAAAAGAATGAATGAAATTTATGAAGATATACTTCCTGACAAAGAAGCGGGAATTTTAGAAGCAATGCTTTTAGGAGATAAAAAAAATCTTGACAATTCAATAGAAGAAATTTACAGACAGGCAGGAATATCACATATAATAGCCATTTCAGGACTTCATGTCAGTATTTTATCCGGAGCAATCATATTTTTTATAAGTAAATTAAAATTTAATAAGAGAATTAGTTCGGCATTAGTTATATTTATATTGATTTTATATTGTATGTTTACAGGAAATAGCGTGTCAACAGTAAGAGCTGTTACAATGATATCAATAGGGCTTTTCGGAACAGTAATTTATAGGGAAAAGGATACATATACTTCGATAGCGGCAGCAGCATTTTTTATTTTAATCTATCAGCCTCTTTATATTTTAGATGTAGGTTTTCAACTTTCATTTTTAGCAGCATCTGGCATGGTGTTATTTTTGCCTGTACTTGAAAGAATTTCATTTCCCAGAAAAATTAAATCTTCACTTAATTCAGTATTGGCAGCGGCATTTTCTACATATCCGATAATGGCATATCATTTTAATACAGTTTCAATTATTGGATTACTGGTTAATTTAGCGGTACTTCCATTGGCAGGTGTGGTAATAATATTTGGACTTTTAACAGGAATCGTAGGGATTTTTTGGGATTTTGGAGCGAAATTTTTGTGTGGTATAGTATATTATATTTTGATTTTTTATGAGAAAATCTGTACTTTAGCGTCATCAATTCCTTTTTCTCAGATTAAATTTGTAAAGATTGATTTAATTGTGCTGATATTGTATTATGTAATGGCAGGGATTATTATTTATTATTTTAATATTCCCAAAATAAAAAGGAATAGAAGATATTTGACTTTTGTGATGGCATTGATAATTTTTTTACAAACATTAACAATATTTTTTCCAAAGGGCATAGAAATAGTGTACTTAGATGTGGGACAAGGTGATAGTATAGCAATTCATACAGATAAGTATAATATACTGATAGATGGTGGAGGGGATATTACTAAAAGTATAGGAGAAGAAAATAAAGCAACAGAGGTTTTAGTACCATATTTTGAAGAAAAAGGAATAAAAAGACTGGATTGGGTATTTGTTACACATCCTGATGGTGACCATATACTTGGAGTAATTGAGCTTTTGGACTATATTGAAGTAAAAAAAATAGTGGTTTCAGATTTAGAAAAAATTGAAGAAGTTGAATTGTATAAAATTATGAAACAAAAGGCTGATAGTTTGAAAATAGGTGTAGAAAAGATAGGTTCAGGTGTATTTTTGCAGTTACAGAAAGATGTAACATTAGAATGTATGTATCCGAATAAAAATATAAATGTAACGGAAATGAACAATTTTTCTTTGGTTTTAGCTTTAAACTGTTATGGAAACATATTTTTATTTACAGGTGATATAGAAAAAGAAGGAGAAGAAGAAATTATAAAAAATTATGATAAATTTGACACAGAAGTGCTTAAAGTGGCTCATCACGGTTCATCGAGCAGTTCATCGCAGGAATTTATTGACTTCATAAATCCTAAAACAGCAGTGGTAAGTAGTGGCAGAAATAACAGATATAATCATCCGAGCAAAGAAGTTGTAAAAAGATTTGAACAAATGAATATAAAGATTTATAATACAGCTTATGAGGGTGCAGTGATTATTAAAATTAATAAAGACAGATATAAGATTGTTACAATGAGGGAGAAAAGCAGATTATGAAAAATTTAAAAGAAAAAATTGAAAAAGGAATTATTTCTCCTATATATCTTTTCTATGGAGAAGAAGAATATTTAAAAAAAATTTATGAAAAGAAAATAAAAAATTTGGTAGTATCTCCGGGTATGGAAATGATGAATTTAAATATAATTGAAGGAAAAGATTTAGAAATAAATTTTTTGATGGATACCTGCGAAACATTGCCGTTTATGGCAGAAAAAAGGCTTATAATAATAAAAAATTCACAGTTATTTAAGGCAGGAAGAAAAGATGATACAGAAAAAATATGTACCTATTTGTCAAAATTGCCTGAAAGCAGTTGCATATTATTTATAGAGGAAGAAATAGATAAAAGAGGTAAACTTTACAAAACAGTACAAAAACAGGGAAGTGTGACGGAATTTATTCCTCTGAAAGAAAATGAACTGGTTACATGGGTTAAGCGTGAACTTAAAAATTCGGGTAAAGAAATAGAAAGTAAAGATGTAATACATATGCTTAGGACGGTTGGAACAGATATGGAGCTGATTTTTGGAGAAATAGAAAAATTAGTTTCTTATACTGATAAAAATATAATAATTTCAACTGATATAGACAGTATATGTACAAAGTCTTTGGAAACAAAAATATTTGATATGCTTGATGCGATAGGAGAAAAAAGAACAAATACAGCACTTGACATATACAATAATCTCCTTATGATTAAAGAATCGCCTATAAAAATACTTACAATGATAGTAAGACAGTTTAGATTACTTTTTCAGACAAAAAGTCTTGTTGAAAATGGAATGGGCACAGATTTTATAGCACAAAGACTTGGACAAAGAACATTTGTGATAACAGGGCTTGTTAAGCAGGCTAAAAATTTTTCAAAAAATACATTAAGAGAGGCATTAGAAGATTGTTTAGAAACGGATTTATCTGTAAAAACAGGAAAAATACAGCCTGAAATGGCATTAGAGTTGCTTATTATTAAATATAGTACAAAAACTTTGATGAGTTAAGTAAAATTTTTGTATAAAAATATATTTAATTTAACAAAAATATGAATAATATTTTTCAATTACAAAATCTTTTGCGATTTGAGCAGAAATTTTGTTACATTAAAATATTAAATTATATTTTGAATTTGAAAAATTAATAAAAAAATTATAATTATGTTTTATTTTTTGACTAAATGTGATAAAATAATATTAACTTAAATCAAGAAAAGCAGGAGGAATTAAAAATGAGTGAATATAGCGAAAGAATGAAAAGGTATCAGGGATTTCCGTGGTTGATATTTAAGCTTGGTAACACCAAGTATGCAATAAATAGTAAGATTATAACTTATATTTCGGCATTGACTAATAATATAACTCCAGTGCCTAATTCTTCAAATTATATTGAAGGAATAATGAAACAAAGAGGGGAAGTAATTCCTCTTTTGGGAATGAGAATATTATTTGGTATAAATTCTCTTGAAAATGAATATAAGGATTTTGAAGTTTTTATGGAGAGAGTAAAAAAGGCACATACAGACTGGGTATATGAATTTAAAAAAAGTATTGAAAATAATACTACATTTAATAAGGAAAAAAATCCAGAAAATTGTGAATTTGGAAGATGGTACAAGACATATGAAACTAATAATGAAATAATTGCATATCATATGAAAAAAATTAAAAAACCTCATGATAGTCTGCATGCATTGGGTAATGAAGTAGAAAAGTTGGAAAAGATGTCACTGGAAGAAAAAGAAACATATTTAAGAGAGGTGATTTATCCATCTTTGGAAAGATATTCTTCAAAAGTATTAAAATATCTTGACAAGATATTATCTGTTATGCAGGAAGATTCAAAGAGAATGGTAATTACAATAAAGAAAGAAGATTTACATATAGGTATAATAGTAGATGCAGTATATAGTGTTGAAAAACTTGAGTGTATAAGTGACTTTGAAGCAGCAGAAAATTCTTACAGTAGTAAATATGTAATAGGAGTAGGAAAAAGTGAAAAAAATGTCAATAAAGATGATTTGATTTTGTTGTTAGATGAAGATGTGCTTATAAATTCTGTAAAAACTGAAAATATTGATTTAAAAAATGTTAATTAAAAAGTAAAAAAAGTTGTTGAATTTAGTTCATTAGCTTTTTTTGTAAAAGTGGTGTGTAAGACAGTAAGAAATTGGCTGTAAAATGCTGGGTTGGGGAGCATAAAATAAGAAAAGGAGAGAATGTTTATGGGTAAATCAATAGGAGTAAAAATTAATTGTATATTACTTGTAGTTTGCATTATTTGTGGTTCTGGAATTTTTCTGGTAGCATCTAGAATTAATGAAATAGATGATATAACATAATAAATAAGTGAAGAATACTTGAATTGTATTAAAGAAATAGACAATGTTTCTATGAAAATTCAAAATATACAGT
>CAZQDT010000158.1:2523-5548 GCA_964592005.1 uncultured Eubacteriales bacterium | reverse complement strand
AGCTGTCTTTGAATTAGTCAAGGCGGCTTTTTTATTTTTAAATATATGGATTTGTTGTTGGAGATACCATTTCTTTTCCGACTATATTTCTCGCTAAATTTAATATTTCATTCCACATCTGCCATTTTTCTGCATCATAAAATTTTCTTCTTTCCCTTACCAAATCAGATATTTTATTATATATAGTTCCAGTGCTAACTCCATATATATCAGCTATTTCTTTTACTGATTTACCATTATCTAAATACTTTTCAATATTTAACTTTTCAATGTCCCAGTTTATTTTATTCATCTGCATTCCTCCCTTCTTCGGTTGTGAAATATACGCTTTTATCGTCTGGATATCCTATCCTTTTATAAAAAATCAAATATATTCATCTGTTGTTCTTCCAAATAAAACTGTCGTTCCTTATCATGAATTCTTGTTTGCGTCAAAATGTTCCATTTATTTCCTATTAAGTTTGGCTCATTTTCTAATTCCAATAACCTTTGCCATAACACACAATGATTTTTTCTTAAATGTTTAAGTTCTATATCCCTAGCGTTAGGACAAAACCAACAGCCACCTCTTGAAGAATATTCGTATATAGGACTTAATAAATTATATTCTTTACACAAATCTAATGCCTTTTTTTCTGTGAAATTATATTTTTGCAGTAAAGATATTTGATTTTCCTTCAACCTTGCTAAACGAATAGGTTCATCTACTGCTATTCCTATATACTCTATTATTTTTTCTTCTTTCAAATCTTTATAAAATTTTTTTATTGCACATACTTTACATCTAGTGTTTATTGCACATTTGCCTGCCATAGGAAATCCTGACTTTTTACCATTTCTTTCAGCAATTTTCGACTTTTTTACAATATGATTAAAATAATCTATATAAGTCTTATCCGAATGAAGTATTTTAACTTCATATCCCCAGCTTTTAAACAATGGAATACATTTATTTTTAACAAAATCAATGTGTTCTGGAAGTTCTCCAGATATATTTTTATCAAACATAACTTCTGCAAAAATTATTAAATCCAAGGGTTCATTATTTTCATGAGCTAGTATAATACTAGCTGTACTATCTTTACCGCCACTCCAAGAAGCAATTTTCATCTTATTCAACTCCCTCCTATTCTTCATCTATTACATCATCTTCTGCCATAGGAAGTACGATTATTTCTTTTTATCCGTAACTTTAAAGTCATCATCAAAGATTGAACGTTGTGCAGTATTGGCAATCGGTATTAATACAAATTCTCCTTTTAATTCATCCCACACTACTTCTGTTTCTTGATAATTTGTAACACCTTTTGTTTCTTTCTTAATCTGCATAACTGAATTGACTTTATGAAAAATTTGAGGTTTTAAAACCTTTCTTGTTTCACCCTCAATATTAGGGTCATTGTTTTCTATAAAATCTTGTTCTAATAAAATATCTATCTTAATGCTTAAAGTTCCTTCAGTACTTTCTTTTTCAATCATACTTTTAATGAGATTTTGCAAAACTTCGTCTGCATCAGTTCTCATATTCTCAAAACAGTCAGCATCAATGTGTAAATCCTTATTATAATCCTGCATATAACCTTTTCTTCCTCTCTTGTTATTTATTTTATTGTTTTAATTATTACCTCAACCCTTGGCTCATCTGAATAAAACTTTTTTACTTGTGCGTCTACTATTGCTGCATCATCGTGATATGCAATCAAATTTAAACTGTCACAGATTATTTTTCCGATGTTGTCAAAGTCAGGTTTTTTAGTTGGTCTTATCTTGTTATCCAGCATTTCCTGCCTTTTTTTCTTGCTTGTTGATTTCGGTATTGAATAATATGCTATTATTCTTACTTCAAGCATTTCACCCTCTGGAAACATAAATCCTTGTGCTGTCTGCTGATAGTAGAGCTTTACAAGATTTTCATATTGCACTGTTTCTTTTGGAGTATATGCTGTACTGAAATTTCCTCTGTTGACAACTCTTGGTCTTTGTTTCCCGAATGGTTGTCCCGGAACTGTAAATCTTATTTCATCAATCATCAATCTTTACCCTCTCCATAAATAAATTAACCATTTGCTCATATGCAACCTTTAATCCTTTCCAGTACATAAGTTCTCCGTTTAACTTTTCTACCTTTTCCTGTAAAACTATATTTTTTGCATTAAGCTCTCTAATTACTTCATTTTTCTTTTCAAGCTTTGCTTCAAGTTCTTTTACTGTTATCTCTAATGTTACTTCCATTGTCTTATCCTCCTAAATCGCTTTTAATCTATAATTATTTGTACTGTCCTTTTTGGATATACTTATGTACTTGCCGCACATTTCAATTATTCTGCCGCCTACTGCTTCATCAATATATTGAACTATTTGTCTTGGCAGATATTCACTTGATATTATTACTGCCTTGCTGTTCAAAGCTCTGTAATTTAATATCTCAAAAATAATTCTTAAATCAACTGGATTTATTTTATTTTCCTTATCCCTAGCGCCTTTAAATAAATCGTCTATCAGCAGCACCTTAACATTTTTTAGTCTGCTCATTAGCCTTTTATAATCTTCTTGTGTGTCTGAATCCCTGTTAAGATTTTTAAGTTCTGCTATTCTTTCAGCATAAGGCATATAGAATACCGGAATATTTCTATTCATCAATTCATTTGCTATGGCTATCGTCAAGTGTGTTTTACCTACTCCACTTTGTCCAAAATATCCAATACTTGGTATATTATCCTTTGTAGCCTGTTTTAAGTATTCTATTGCCATACCCTTTAATTTTATCTGCTCACCTGTTACAGTTTCGTAATTATCAAGGCTTTTACTCAAAAACCGCTCAGATATCCCACAACGTTTTTTAATGTCCTCTATCTCATACAATACCGAACATTCACATCTTTTGTATGTGTTGTCCCCAGATAACACCCAACCATCGTCTTTACAGATATCACACCTGTATTTGTGGCTTGTAGTCGAGCCTTTCGTCGAGGTCATCGAAGATTTTTGAAGTTGTTGAAGCCTCTTTATGCGTTCCATTAGTGGT
>CAZQDT010000158.1:0-2423 GCA_964592005.1 uncultured Eubacteriales bacterium | reverse complement strand
CTATGTATTTCTGTATGGCACTCTCTGCAAAGACACATCTTTTTGTGTTTACTATCATCTAAAGTTTTTCTATTGTTTCCCATTCCTATTGTATCTATATGGTGTATTTCTCCATCTCTGCCACAGCGACAGCAACGCTTATGTTTAAGACAGCTATACAGATATGCACTTATATCATCTGTCCTGTTTATTCCTAAATCTGCTAAAGGTATTCCCCACTCTAAAGCAAAGTCTAATATATAGCTTATAAATTTCCTTGCTGTGGTCCTGCTACAATTACTCAGACTGAACATTTTTTCTCCGCTACTGATACAGTAATAAACTTTGAGAATTTCCTTTATTTCCTCACTTGGATAACCTAAGTAAAAGGCTATATCTGCAATAGTTGCATAAGCTTTTTTACGCTGTTCGGCACTTATTAATCGTGGGTCATCAAGTTTTAATTCTCCTTTTACTCTGCCATCTATTTTGCAGATTTTAAGCTCATTTGTGAGGGATACTTGAGGTACTAGTATCATAAGATACGTTCCCTCTGGTGCTTCTTTATAAGATTTTATTAATATGTTTTGATACATTAATTATCACCCTCTTTTTTAGTGACTGTATATACAAAACATCTTTTACCTGTACTATCATTTTTAATTGCTAAACCACTTATGTTACGTTTTTCATCATAAGCTATTTTTTCTATACTGAATTTATCAAAACAAGTATATCTGCCATTGCTTTCTTTAATATTGCATTTTTCTTTTGGTATCCATATAAAAGGTGCTGTATAAAGTTCCCTGCCTATTCCAAGATTAAAACAAGCTCTTTTAAAACTATCAGATGCCTGTCCCTTTTCTTTTTCTGTATAACTTTCTGTTCCAACATCTTGCTTACTTATCCATTGTTCTTTTTCTTTATCCCATATTGAAACCGTACAATACAATCTGTTTTCTATCATTTGATGTGTTCTTTGCCAATTCATACTTCCTACTACTTCATCAAGTAAATTCATATCTACTCTTGCATTTTTATACAACAACAGAACTAAACCATTTTCTTTTATCTGTGCTATTCTTACCTCTATTTCATCTGCTTCTAATGTTCTAAATTCCATATATAACACCTACTTTATTGTTAATGTGGGAGTTCTTTCAATTTCTACTCCTTCTATTTTTGCACCACTTTTTATATAATCTAGTAATGCCTCTCTATCTAATTTAGGTTCTTGTTCTTTATAAAATTCACTAGGTATATTTTCTTCTGTTTTGATATCTAAACTCGGTATACCTTTTCCTACACTAAAACTAAATAACTGTGTTTTAAATGTTAAATGATTTGATACAATCATTGCATATTTTAAATTGTTCTTTAAATACTCAACTGTATTTTCTAAGGTTTTTCTTTTATTCTTAAGTCTTCCTTCTTCAAGTTTTAAACCTGCTATATCAGATTTTAAATTCTTCATTATCTTTGCGTAGTTTTCTGCTTTTTCTTCAAGGTCAAATTCTAAGCTTTCAAGTGTATCTTTAAGTGCCGCTTCATCATATTCTCCACTTTCAATTATTTCCTGTACTTTCAAAAAATCATTTGTTATATCGTATAATCTTCCCATTTTTTTCTTGCTCCTCTTCTTCTGATTTATCATTATATTCTATATCATTCCACATATCAGCTTGCCTTTTAAAGTATCTTTCCTGCCTTGCTTGTTCTACTTCATACATATCATAATTGTACTCAATCACTTTATCACCCCTTGACTTTTTAAGAGTTAGGGCTTAAAATGTTCTCAAATAATTTTGGCTAATTATTTGCTTGTCCGTTAAGTAGGTTGCAACTGCTTAACGGATTTTTTAACATTTTAAGCACTTTTACTACTTGTCCTTTCTCAATTCTTTTACTTCATTTATCCAGTTTTCTATCAGCCAACACAACAATAACCACGTCGGCAATACAAGCCATTCGCCTCCGTATGCTTGATATCCTCGTTCTATGTAAGCATATTTAAAAGATATTGCTGTCAGAATACAGCCTATAAGTATTTTGATTAATAAAGCTTTCAATCTTATTCACCCCTAGCTTTTATCAACATCAATTCCAGTAATTTCTTTGAAGATACTTTTATCAAAGTTTGGAAGCTGCATTACTATGTCCTTTTCTTTATCTGAAAGACTATCCCACCACATTTGTCTTTCTGTTTGCTTTTCAACTTGTTTCAGAAATCCACCTATCACTGAACATTCAGGATGTGCAGTCTTTTCTTCATCTGTTATGTCATCTTCCTTAATCCATAAAAGAATGTTTGAAGGACAATTATTCAGAATATCTCTTGCATCTGAATTCAACCAATCCTGATATGTCCATTCAGAAGGCTTGTTGAACAAATGAATTTTCGGTTCAATCGTATTGAAACAACCGCTGTTGTAATTACCACTGTT
>CAZQDT010000157.1:3479-5563 GCA_964592005.1 uncultured Eubacteriales bacterium | reverse complement strand
AAACCAGCATTACAAGCTTATTATGATAAAAAAGTAAACTTTATACCTGAAAGATTTGTAAAAACTTACACACATTGGCTTGAAAATATTCGTGACTGGTGTATTTCAAGACAGCTTTGGTGGGGACATAGAATACCTGCTTATTACTGTCAGGAATGTGGTCATATAGAAGTTGCACGTACAGCACCTGAAAAATGTTCAAAATGTGGTTGTACAAACCTTAAACAAGATGAAGATACACTTGATACATGGTTTAGTTCAGCTTTATGGCCATTTTCTACATTGGGATGGCCTGAAAAGACAGAAGAATTAGAGCATTTCTATCCTACAAATGTTCTTGTTACGGGATATGATATTATATTCTTCTGGGTAATTCGTATGGTATTTTCAGGAATAGAGCAGATGGGAGAAGTACCATTTAAAGACGTATTAATTCATGGTCTTATAAGAGATTCTCAGGGAAGAAAATTTAGTAAATCTCTTGGAAATGGAATTGACCCACTTGAAGTAATAGATAAATATGGTTCAGATGCTTTAAGACTTATGCTTGTTACGGGAAATGCAGCAGGAAATGATATGAGATTTTACTGGGAAAAGGTAGAAGCTTGCCGTAACTTTGGTAATAAGCTTTGGAATGCTTCACGTTTTATACTTATGAATTTTGATGACAGTACAGATATTCAGATAGATATGTCTGAACTTACGCCTGCCGATAAATGGATAATTTCTAAGGTAAATACTTTAGCTAAAGATGTAACAGAAAATATGGATAACTATGATTTGGGTGTAGCAGCACAAAAAATACAGGATTTCTGTTGGGAAGAATATTGTGACTGGTATATTGAAATGGTTAAACCAAGACTTTATAACAAGGAAGATAAGACTAGAAATGCAGCTTTATGGACACTTAAAACAGTCCTTATAGAAGCACTTAAATTACTTCATCCGTTTATGCCTTTTATTACAGAAGAAATATTTACTCATATTCAGGATAAAGAAGAAACAATAATGCTTTCAGCTTGGCCGGAATTTACAGAAGAGAGAAATTTTGCAAAAGAAGAAAAAGAAATAGAGCTTATAAAATCGGCAGTAAGAAGTATAAGGAATGTTCGTGCTGAAATGAATGTAGCACCTTCAAAGAAAGCAAAAGTTTTTGTTGTATCCACAGATAGTGAAGTTAAAGCGGCTTTTGAAAACGGAAAAGTTTTCTTTGCAACTTTGGCTTATGCTAATGAAGTAGTTATACAAGATGATAAAACAGGCATTGACAGCGATGCAGTATCAGCAGTTATTGAGAATGCAGCAGTTTATATGCCATTTGCAGAACTTGTAGATATAGAAAAAGAAATAGAAAGACTTACAAAAGAACGTGAAAAACTTATAAAAGAAGTAGAACGCGTAGATAAAAAATTGAGCAATCAGGGATTTGTTGCAAAAGCTCCTGCTAATGTAATAGAAGAAGAAAAAGCAAAACAGGAAAAATATAAAGGAATGCTTGAACAAGTAGAAAAGCAGCTTGCACATTTAGCTAAATAAATACTTGTGAAAATTGAAAAGGGACAAGTTGTATGATTTTACAAAGACTTGTTCCTTTTTTGTGATTTTTTTGTTATAATAAATGATAAAATTAATTGTTAGGTTATTATAAATGAATTAATTACTTACCATATTTGGATATGTTTAGAATAACAAATAGATTTGTAAGTTTAAAGAAAGGAATTAAGATGGATTTATTTGAATATGCAAGAATACAAAATTTGAAAAAAGAAGCTCCATTAGCTTCACGTATGCGACCTGAAACTTTGGAAGAATTTGTTGGACAAAGACATATTGTTGGTAAAAATAAACTTTTATACAGGGCAATTAAGGCGGATAAAATTTCTTCTATAATTTTGTATGGTCCTCCGGGTACAGGAAAGACTACATTGGCTAAAATTATAGCAAATACTACTAAGAGTGAATTTGTTCAGCTTAACGCAACTACGGCAGGTACTAAAGACATAAAAGAAACAATTGAACAGGCAAAAAATATACTTGCACTTAGTTCTAAAAAAACAATATTATTTATAGATGAAATACATCGT
>CAZQDT010000157.1:0-3469 GCA_964592005.1 uncultured Eubacteriales bacterium | reverse complement strand
CATCGTTTTAATAAAAGTCAGCAGGATACGCTTTTGCCATATGTAGAAGATGGAACGGTTGTATTGATAGGAGCTACTACTGAAAATCCATATTTTGAAGTAAATAAAGCTTTAATTTCACGTTCTACAATATTTGAGCTGGAATTACTTGCAAAAGAAGATATAAAAAGTATTATAAGTAAAGCACTGGAAGATAAAGTGAAAGGATTGGGAAGTTTTAATGCGGATATAAGTAAAGAAGCTTTGGAATTTTTGGCAGATATGTCAAATGGTGATGCAAGAACGGCACTAAATTCAATAGAGCTTGCCGTATTGACTACTGAAAGGTCACAAGATAATGTAATACATATAGATTTGGAAACAGCACAGGAATGTATCCAAAAGAGAGCTTTAAATTACGATAAAGACGGTGACAATCATTATGATACCATTTCTGCTTTTATCAAAAGTATGAGAGGTTCTGACCCTGATGCCGCATTATATTATCTTGCAAAAATGCTTTATGCCGGAGAAGACCCTAAATTCATAGCAAGAAGAATTGTTATTCTGGCGTCTGAGGATATAGGAAATGCAGACCCTCACGCTTTACAGGTGGCAGTGTCTGCGGCACAGGCAGTAGATTTTATAGGTATGCCTGAAAGTAGAATTATTCTTGCACAGGCGGTTACATATATGGCTTGTGCTCCTAAAAGTAATTCGGCTATTGTGGGAATAGATAAAGCTTTTGAAGATGTCAAAAATATTCAAATAAAAACAATTCCACTATATTTAAAAGATGCACATTATTCAGGTTCAAAAGATTTAGGGCATACGGGATATAAATATGCCCATGATTACCCTAATCATTATGTAAAACAGCAGTATCTGCCAGATGAGTTGGTTGGCAAACAGTATTATATTCCATCTGAAAATGGAATAGAGAGAAAAATAAAGGATTTTCTAGACAGATTGAGAAATGAGTAATTATTTTTTTATACTTTTAAAAATCATGTCTAAATCCTTTTTTTCAAAGCAACCAAATACGAAAAGTAATGCAAGGTATATTAATCCTAATATAACTAAAATTACAAACATTGAGATAAGTATTGGCAGTTTAGGTAATATATATGGAGCAAATATATATTTCGCTGCAATTGCGGCAAAAACAATTGCTATTATAGGCTTTATAAGCCAGTTTTTAAAATCAAAAGAAAAAGTCATACATTCAGAGATTTTATTTACTGCAAGTAGGGAAGTAGCAATTACAGCTAAACCACAGCCTGCGAGGTAAGCATATATTCCAAAAACCGGTATGTAAAAGAATATTATTATTATGTTTATTATAGAGGATACGAGGCTGTTTTTGAAAATAAATACCTGTTCACCCAGACCATTTAGTATTCCTGATAAAATTATATGTAAATATAAAAATGGAGAAATCCAAGACATATAAAACAATAAATCTCCGATTGTAGTATTGTTATATATTGCTACTCCTAGTTCGTGGGAGAAAAATACAAATATTCCACTCATACCTATTCCTATTAATGCGGCAAACTGTAAAGCTTTTGATGTTACATAATTTATTCTTTTACGATTTTGAGTTTCTACTGCTTCAGAAATTGATGGTACAAGTGTTGTAGCGAGTGCCATTAAAAAAGCAGTAGGAAACTGTAATAAAGGCATAGCCATTCCGCATAATTCACCATATATTGAAATTGCACCTTCTCTTGTATATCCATATTCCATTAATTTATATGGTATAAGAGTATTTTCTAAAGTTCCTAAGAAAGAACCTATAACACGATTAGCTGTAAGAGGCAGTGACATTGAAATAATTATTTTTAAAGTTTCATAAGATTTAAATGTAGGTTTTTTATTGAGTTTATATTTAGTTTTAAAATATTTAAAAGCAATTACTGTAAATACAAAAGAAATTGTTTCTCCCCATATAACACCCATAACAGCCGCTAAACAGGCATATTCTAATCCAAGAGGGATTAGGCTTTCAGCTAATAAAAAAACGACAATCATTCTTACAGTTTGTTCTAATACTTGAGAAATAGCAGGTACGGTTGAATCTTGCAATCCGTAGAAATATCCTCTGATAGAAGAACCCATTGCCATAAATGGAAAACAAAGGGATAAAATTTTTAAAGGTAATACAGTTCTGCTGTCTTTTAAGATTTCAATACCAATAAAATCAGTAAAAAAGAAAAGTATTAAGGTTAAAGAAACACTGATTAAGGCACATATCAGGGTACTTTGTTTTATTATTAAATTCATATTTCCATATTCTTTTTTGGCATTTTCCTGTGATACCAGTTTTGAAACAGTAGTAGAGAAACCAGAAGAGGAGATACTCCAAGCAAGAGTATATATAGGCATAATAAGCTGATACAATCCCATTCCTTCAGAACCAATGGTATTTGACATATATATTCTATATATAAAGCCTAATATTTTGGTAATAATACTTGCGACAGTTAAAATTAAAGCACCGGTTATAAGACTTTTTTTCTTCAATAAAAACACCTCTTTCAATCCAAATTAATTTACAAGTTTATTATTTAATTTATTCAAGCTTATTTTGTCCTATTCTAATAATGGAAAATTTAATTTAAAAATGATATTATACGTTTTTTCGTAGATAAATATTTAATTTAACTTGCACATAAGGTAGATATGGAGTAAAATTAAAGGGCTAAAAAGAACTTGATATTAAGGAGAACACTTAAGTTATTAGAAGTATAGACAAATATATTTAAAAATGATATAATGTGTTTATGAAGAAAGGAGATTATCTTATGAACACAAAAAATATCACTAATTACAAACCAAAAGACTTCGCTGAATTATTAGGAGTCTCAGTAAAAACATTACAGCGTTGGGATAGAGATGAAATTCTAAAGGCTAATCGCACTCCTACCAATAGAAGGTATTATACTTACGACCAATATTTACAATTTAAAGGAACAAAAACAGAGAATGATATAAGAGATACAGTTATTTATGCAAGAGTTTCAACAAAAAATCAAAAAGATGATTTACAAAATCAAGTAGAATTTTTGAAACAATTTTGCAATGCAAAAGGCATTATTGTAAATCAGTGTATTGAAGATTTTGGAAGTGGACTTAATTACAATCGTAAAAAATGGAATAAATTATTGGAAGAAGTTATGGAAAATAAAATAAAAACAATAGTGATTTCTAGTAAAGATAGGTTTATTCGATTTGGATATGATTGGTTCGAGAACTTTTGTAAAAAATTCAACACAGAGATAATTATTGTAAATAATGAATCATTTTCACCAAATGAAGAATTGATTCAAGACATTATATCAATATTAAAGGAGTTCAGTTGTAGATTATATGGGTTAAGAAAGTATAAAAATCAAATAAAGGAGGACAAAGAAATTGCTAAAGAGTTACAAGACGGAAATCAACCCAACTCAAGAGCAAATACAAATAATCAATAAAACGATAGGTG
>CAZQDT010000156.1:0-5641 GCA_964592005.1 uncultured Eubacteriales bacterium | reverse complement strand
CTTCAAATCTAACATCATCTTCAACTCTTCTTTTAGCCGGACCTTTTAGATGACATTTTCCATTCGTTCTTCTTGCCTTTTTTGCCAAATGTCTTTCCATGAGCATCTGATCAATATTTTCATTAGTATACCATCTTCCGCTTTGATGAATTGCATAAGCTTTTTTTCCAAGTGCCATTGCTGCTACTCCGTAATCCTGCGTAACTACTACATCTCCCTTTTGGCATAAATTTACAAGTGCAAAATCTACTGCATCTGCTCCTGCTCCTATTACTTTAATTTCACTATAATCTGAATATAATATATGATTTGTATCACACAATAAAGTTACGTCTATATTTTCTTGAATTGCTATTTTTTCAACAACTTTCACTACAGGGCAAGCATCTGCATCTACAAATATTTTCATAAATTCCTCCAAAATTTCCAAAAAAGGTATTGCATATCTTACGCAATACCTTCAATCATTTAATCTAAAGTTAAAACTTTTAAAACATTGGTATTTCCTGTAATACCTATTGGCATACCACCTGTCAAAACTACAACATCGCCTGATTTTGCAAGCCCTTTTTCTCCTGCCAAAAGCATTGCTTTTTCAAAGCATTCATCTGTACACATACTCTCAATATCAAACATTACAGGAATACAACCCCATATAAGATTTACCTGTCTTAATACTCTTTCTTCCATTGTACAAGCCATTATTGGAATAGCAGGCTTAAACATTGCAACCATTCTAGGTGTATAACCGCCTTTTGTAATTGTTACAATACATGCTGCCCCTAAATCGCTTGATGTACTACAAGTAGCATAACATATAGCATTAGTCACATTTTTTTGAACATTTGAATGATTTAAACGAAGTCTTTTTGTATAGTTTATGGAATTTTCGGTAGTTTCTGCAATAGTTGCCATCATTTTAACAGCTTCTATTGGATATTTTCCTTTTGCAGTTTCACCAGAAAGCATTATTACGTCTGTACCATCAAATATAGCATTAGCTACATCATTAGCCTCTGCTCTTGTTGGTCGTGGATTTTGAATCATAGATTCCAACATTTGTGTAGCTGTAACTACAAGCTTACCTTTTGCATTTGCTTTCTTTATAAGCTCTTTTTGAACCAATGGAACTTCCTGAGGGGGAATTTCAACTCCCAAATCTCCTCTTGCAACCATTATACCATCTGAAACATCTAAAATTTCATCTATATTGTTTACGCCATCTCTATTTTCTATCTTAGAAATTATAAGAATATCACTTCCGCCATTTTTATCCAAAACTTCCTTTATTTTCAAAACATCTTCTGCTGAACGAATAAATGAGGCTGCGATATAATCAAACCCTTTTTCAATACCAAATTTAATATCCTCTATATCTTTTTGTGTAAGAGATGGGAGATTAATATGAACATCAGGTATATTTATACCTTTCCTTTCCCCCAATATGCCTCCATTTACAACTTCACAGACAGCATCATTTCCATCAATGCTTTGAACCTTAAGTTCAATCAAACCATCATCTATAAGAATTTTATCTCCTGATTTTAAATCTTTTGTCAATCCCTCATAAGTAACGGCTACTCTGTTTTCATCACCTATTATATCTTCTGTGGTAAGATTAAATATATTACCTTGTTCCAAAGTAACATTTTGTCCGTCTTTAAGAGTTTTTGTTATTATCTCTGGTACTTTTGTATCTAACACTAAAGGAATTGGTTTACCAAGTTCTTCTCTAGCCTTTATAAGGTTATCTATAACAACAGAATGAGATTCATAAGTCCCATGTGAAAAATTTATTCTTGCCGCACTCATACCGTTTTTTATAAGCTGTTTCATAAGTTCTACAGTTCCACTTGCTGGACCTAATGTACATATTATCTTTGTTTTGTGCATATCAACACCCCTTGACTTATTTTATATAAATCTTTTGCAAACTTAAAACCATTATTTTTATTTTAACCAATTTAAGTGTTATTTGCAATATTTTTTAATCAATAAATAAAATTTAAAATTTTTCAAATTATTATAATAAAAAAATAATATTGTATCATATTTTTACATATTTTTAATTTATTTCTTCAAAATTTATAAAAGTTTCAAAATTATTTAAAATATGCTCCAAATTCAATTGTTAAAATTGTACAAAATCACTGTATCCTTTTGAACATTTTTTCTATATCATATTTACTAATTTCTATAACGGTAGGTCTACCATGCGGACAATTAAACGGATTTTCAAGTTTCATAAAATCATTTATCAATCTTTCAGCTTCTTGAACTGTAAGCTTATTATTGCCTTTTACTGCTGCTTTACAGGATATTGTCGCTACCCTGTCAAGTTTTAAATCAATAGGACTTGACAAATTCATTTTCTGTAAGGTATCTAAAATTTCCATAAAAAAATCTGTTCCCTCAGGTTTATTAAATATAATCGGAACCGAACGTATCACATATGAGTCTTCTCCAAAACTTTCTACCTGAAATCCAAGTTGTTCAAACACTTGCATATTATCTTCTATTATTTGTTTTTCTTTCAACGAAACTTTAAAAGGTAAAGGAATAAGCAAAAGCTGAGAAACCACACTTTTTTGAGAATATTCTTTTTTTAATTTTTCAAATAAAATCCTTTCATGCAGAGCATGCTGGTCTAGCATATACATTGACTTTCCTTGTTCCAATATCCAGTAAGTATTAAATATTTGCCCAATTATTCTATAATCTGTAAATATATTTTCTTTTTCTTCAGATTTTTCTGAAATATTTGCTGATAGTTCTTCGATTTTACTTTCAATTTCTTCTTTTCCGGAATATTCTTTTTCCGTTTCATTTATTTCACAATCCAACTCATTTTCAACTACATCGTATTCAATTTTTACACCATTGTTTATTTTTTCAACTTCTTTTTCAAAACTTTTAATTTTAGTTTCTTCATTTTCATTATCAAAATTTAGCTTTGTTTCTGAAAAAACAGGCTTTGTTTTAATATCTGTATTCGGCTTAATTATTTCCAAAGGCTTTATATTTTTTGTATTTATTTCCTGTTGAATTACCTGAATACTGTCGGCTTCCTTTTCTTTTTTAGGAACTTCCATCATTACTTTTGGAATTAAATTTTGCTTTTGTAAAGTTTCCGTTACACTCTCATATACAAAATTATAAATCCTGTCTTCATCATCAAATCTTACTTCAAGCTTTGCTGGATGTACATTTACATCATATTCATCAGCCGCAATTGATAAATTCAAAACATATGATGGAAATTTTCCTATCATAATTCTCGTTCTATAAGCCTCTTCTACCGCATTTCTTATCAAATCATTTTTTATCCAACGACCATTTATAAAAAAATGCTGATAAGCTCTATTTGCCCTGCTCAATTCAGGCTTTCCTAAAACTCCGTGCAACTTTAAACTTTCTTGTTGATTTTCTATATCAATCAGTTTAAGTGCATAATCTTTGCCATAAACATTCAATAAAACATTTTTTAAATTGTTATTTCCTGATGTATGCAATGCAATATTTCCATTATTTATAAATTTAAAGGAAACTTCCGGATGTCCTATTGCAAGCCTTGTCATCATATCAGAAATATATCCTGCCTCTGTTGCCGGCTTTTTTAAAAATTTATGTCGTGCCGGTGTATTGAAAAATAAATTTTTTACTATAAAAGTAGTTCCGTTTGGACAACCTACTTCTTCATCTAAATTAATATCTCCACCGCTAAGTTCCATATGTTTTCCCGTCAAGTCATTAGCTGTTTTAGTAGTAAGTTCTACTTGTGCCACAGATGCAATACTTGCAAGTGCTTCTCCCCTAAAACCTAAAGAATATATATTGCTGATATCATTTATTGAAGAAATTTTACTAGTCGCATGACGCAAAAATGCTGTTTTGGCTTGTTCTTTTACTATACCACTGCCATTATCAGTAACTCTTATAAGAGATATTCCACCTTCTTTTATTTCAACTGTCACTGCACTTGCACCTGCATCTATTGAATTTTCTACAAGTTCTTTAACCACAGAAGCTGGTCTTTCAACTACCTCTCCTGCTGCTATTTGATTTATCGTAAGCGTATCCAAAAGCTGTATAGGTTTCATTTAATCACCCAATCCATTCTCAATTTAATAAAATTTCTATTTTGCAATATTTATATTAATCTCAACTATTATTTTTGTCAATCTTTACATCTTTCACATATAATAGGAAAATCTAAATGTTTAATAGACAAAAAGCCCTTAAACTTTTAAATTTAAGAGCTTTTTAAATTTATAATTCCACAAAAATCATTATGTAAAATTCCATTAGTGGCTACTACATCACTATTTTCATAAAAATTAATTTTCTCATTTTTTATAGTTGTGATTTTGCCGCCTGCTTCTTGTAATATAACTGCACCAGCAGAAAAATCCCAAGGCTTTAAATTCCTTTCAAAATAACAATCAATTTTACCTGCTGCTATATAACATAAATCTAACGCTGCTGAACCACTGCGTCTTATATCTTGACATTCCAAAAAAAGCTTTTTAAATATTTCAAAATTTTTATCAGCTAATTCTTTATCATAAGGCGAAGTTCCTATTGCAGCCAAACTATCTGATAGCGTAGCAGTCTGAGTAACTTTTATTGGTTTAGAATTAAGATATGCTCCTCTTCCTTTTTGAGCTGTAAAAATTTCTTCAGTAAACGGATTATAAACTATTCCAAATATTGGCTCATTATTTTCTACTAAAGCTAATGAAACTGCACTCATATTATATCCATGAATAAGATTAGTTGTACCATCTATTGGGTCTAAAATCCATAACGGAATATTTTTATCAAACTTTTCACGTTCTCCTTCTTCACCCATAAAATTATAATTTGGATACAATTCCAACAATTTTTTACTCAAAAAATCCTGAACTGCAAAATCAACTCTAGTAACAAAATCTGCTCTACCTTTTGTTATATAATCATTTGATAAATCTTCATTTATTATAAGCTGTTTTGTCTGCTTTACAAGATCTATTACTTCCAAATACTCCATAACAACACCTCAAAATAAAATTCCCCTACGCCACCCTCATCAATACAGTCAGTACAATGGTAATAAAAATACTCAATAAAAATACCCATGTAACATTACTGAGTTTTTATATGCTTATGGCTTAAACTCCGAAAACCTTGCCTAATTTGTGATACATTCTCTATCACTGGAGATATACTCGCCCTGTCTGATTACCTCTTTATTTTTTATAACAAATCGCTTGTCCAATTTATTCCCTGTATCTTTGTATCAAGTTCACGAAGTTCTTTAGAATTTTTATCTATTTGCTTTTGCATTTCACGCACATTTACTGTACTTACAATTTTAATTTCATTATTTGAATAACGATTTACTTTTTCGCTTGCTTGTGCCAAAAAATCCCTTAAAACAGAGAGTTTGAGTGCCATTACATCACGTTTTGCAATCATATCAGTAAGAGTCATTCCATCCACTTTAACATTACAATTTGTATAATTTATTCTTCTTATCAATTCTTCATATTCACAAATATCTTTTTCTAATTCTTCAAGTAACTCTTTTGGCTATTCAGCGGGAGTATCGCCTTCCTGTACTTTTGAATTTGCATTAAGACGTGTTCTAAGCTGTGCTATT
>CAZQDT010000155.1:0-5645 GCA_964592005.1 uncultured Eubacteriales bacterium | reverse complement strand
GATAAGTAATTACATTTTTATTTTCTGTAAACCAATCATTTCTTTTTTTTGCATTATTGTTTATTTTATTAACAACATTGTTGATTAATGTATTTTTAAATTTTGTATCTATATAATTATAAACTCTATTCTCCAAAAATATTTCTTTATAATTTTCTAAAGAATATAAGTTTTTATTTTCAATTTTATTATTTGTAAAATCCAATTTATGGCTTATTTTGTCAAAATAAACATCATCATAAAATTTTAAATTTCTATTTAACTTATAACTTGCATTTAAAGTTACATAATTTTCAGAATTAAAATTAAATACATCATTATATAAATAATTATTATCTTTATATGTATTTAAATTAAAATTTCTACTACTAAAAATTTTACCCATATTATTCATAAAATTTTTAGTATGTATATTTGAATATTCTTTTATTTTATCACTTACAAAATCAATCCAATATTTCCCAACTTCTCTGGTATCCTCATTGTAATCAATTTGTTGTAAAAATTCCTGATTTAAGTTTTCTCTCTTATATAAATTTCCGTATTGAATTACCTGTTTATTCAATTTTTCGATATTTTCAATTAATTTTAATTTTTTTTGCTCATCAGAAAATGATATTTTATTTAAATATACTTCTGTATTTTTAATATTCTCATTATTTTCAGATTTTACAGTTGTATATATATTTTCAAAATTTTCATATTTAAAATTCTCAAAAAACTCACCAGTTATGTTGATGCCTTTTATAAAACTGTTTAAATTCAAAATATTGTTGTTCAAATTCTCAACATATTTATCAGTAAATTTTTTATTTGATAAAAAAGTATTAAATTTATATTCATTTTTTACATTATTTTCATTACTATAATCTTCAGATTTTAAACTATTATATATACCGCTTTCTTCAATATTATTAACATTATTTTTATCATTTTGAATATAGTTTAAATCTTCAAAAATAGGATTTTCAATTTTATATGTACTTATTTTGTTTTCTTCAAAAAATCTTTGCCTTTCAAAGATTTTCCCAAGGAAACTTTTTTCTACAATCTTTTCGTTGTCTTCTTTATCATATATTTTCAAAAAATTTTTTTCTGTTTCAAACAACTTACTATATTCTTTTGTATGCTTGGAATAATAAAATTCCGAATTTAATTCAGTTTTTAAGTTTTTTTTTAACTCATCATTTATTGCAGTTATAGCATATTCTACTCTGCTATTATCATTTAATATATCTTTATTAAGTATATCATTAAACACATTTTTTACTTCAGTACCATAATATTGATAATTATTTATATTAATATTATTTTTCAACTGTTTAATAATTTCCTGTTTTACAAAACTTACAGTAGTTTTATTTCCAGTGTTATTTAATCCTTTAAGCTGATTTAAAAGACCTGCTATCAACTCTAAAAAAAGACTCATATCTGCTGGCGTTTCATTTTTAAATACCATTGGTACAGATTTTTTTGTATCTTCTTTTTCAGCAAAACCATTTTTTCGTGCTATACTTTCACCAAATGAACTGCTAATAGTTGTTATTGTTTTTGTATATGGTTTTAAGTTTTTATTTATCAGCATATTCACTCACACCTTTGCTAAAATTCTATCTGTGCCTCTAATTCTTCTTTTTCCTTAGCTTGCCTTTCTTTTGCCTCTTGGGCCTCTCTTTCTTCTTTTTCGGTTACTTCTTTATTTTGAGAAGATGCTTCTGTAATACCCGAATTTTGTGTCACTTTATGTAAATTATTCTCTTCTGCCTTTTCTTCTGAATCTTCAATGTCTAATTTATCTTTTATTTTGTCTATTTTCTTATCTACTTCTTTTACTTCTCTCTTTACTTTTTTTTCAATTTTTTCTATTTTATACTCTACGTTTTCTACTGCTTTTTCTACATTTTTTACTGCACCTTCAACTTTGTTTTTTTGTTCTATAAGCTTTTTACCTATTCCTAAAGCAGCATCTACTGGTTCTTTTACTTCATTTATCTTACCTTTTACTTCATCTACAACACCATTTATAGATGTTTCAACTTCATTAGATATTCTGTCTATTTCATCTGTAACACTTTGAAATTTATCTGTCAATTTCTGCAAAAATGTCTTTTGTTCCGTTGTTCCTTGTGCGTCTTCTACTGCCTCTTGAGCATTCCCTGCGGCTTGCTGTGCGTTTTGTGCTGCTTCTTGAGCTGCCTCTTCATCAAACATATTACGCATAGCCTCGCCCATTTCCTCTTCTTCCCTTTCTTTTTGGGCGGCTTCTTCATCAAATAGCTTACGCATATCCTCGCCCATTTCCTCTTCTTCTCTTTCTTTTTGGGCGGCTTCTTCATCAAATAGCTTACGCATATCTTCGCCCATTTCCTCTTCTTCTCTTTCTTTTTGGGCGGCTTCTTCATCAAATAGCTTACGCATATCTTCGCCCATTTCCTCTTCTTCTCTTTCCCTTTGGGCGGCTTCTTCATCAAATAGCTTACGCATATCTTCGCCCATTTTTTCTTCTTCTTTTTCTTTTTGGGCGGCTTCTTCATCAAATAGCTTATGTATATCTTCACCCATATCTTTATCTTTCTTGGTATTATTGCTTGTAATTTCATTATTAGATACATCTGATTGCAAAGCCTTGTTTTTCTTTTTAGATTTACTGCTCTTATCCTGAGCATCTTTAAGCACATCATATACTACTGTCATTGACTGAATAATAGGTTCCGAACTCATTGCATCTAAATCCGAAAGAACTATATCTTTAACCCTTGCAGTATCTGTATAATATGCTTTTTTCAAAGACTTATCCTGTCCTCTTATCATTATCAGCATATCCCTTATTTCATTTTCCTTTATAAGAGAAAGCATATCTGTAAGATTACTACCATTATTAAAAGAAACTCCCAAACCTTTTTCAAAAGTTATTGTATTAAATTCTTTTACTTGCTCTGGGAGTATATAAGGCATATCTGAACCGCCTTCATTAAATGGACTATATTCACTTTTTTTCAAAGAAATACCTGATATTTTAGAAAAACTTGTAACAAATGAACCAAATGCCACTACATAGCTATTAGAATTAAGAGGATATCTAAGCTCATCATTTTTTAAACCATTTGCAATTTTATCCCAATAAAAAACTGACTGTGACATAAATTTTCCTCCTATTCTAATTAAAATATATCAAACACATTCTTCTTTTCTTCTTCTCCATTTATCTTTCTGTTTATTGCTGAAATTTCTTTACACCATCTTATCCTTTCAGAATGCTCAAGTTCCATAACTTCTTTATGCGACCAGTGCATATAGTACGAAATAAATGCCATTTCTTCATACAATTTATCCTTAGGATAGCATTTAATTACTCCCCCAAAAAAGGCCATTGTACCTCTATCTTTTCATTACAATGAGGACATATAGTTTTTATTACTGGCGGCTCTATTTGATTTATCCTCTGATACATATCCTGTAAAAATGCCAAATCAGCTGTAAACAATCTTTCAATAGTCCTTGTATCTACTGCTGGAAGACTTCCTAATCTTGTTATTACTCTTGCAAGCAAAATAATACTTATATATCCCGGATTTTGTTGTACTCTTGGGTCTTTCATAGGTAATATTTCATCTGCTGCTGTTGCTAAACGCATAGTTCCTGTTTTATGTAAATTACCTTCTGCATCTAAATAACCATTTGGTAATTCAAATGCAAATTCTGTCTGAAATTCTGCCATAAAATTCCTCCTAAAATAACTATGGGGTGAGTGTATCCACCCCATAGTTTACATTTTATTTACTATACATCTGTTCTTATAAGTCCCTCATGTGCAAATTCAATACTTTCCATTGCAACTTCTGAACCCATACCATTTAAGTCTGGACCTGTATATTTACAAGGCCATGCTCTTAATAACTGCCATGAAGCAACTACTTCATCTTCATCATTATGAAGATTTATTGTAACTGTCTTTCTTTCTACCTTTCCTTCATCAATTTCAGTAATCCAGTCAAAGAACTCTTTTTCATCAATAACTCCTCTTTTAAAAGTAATATTACTGTATTTTACAAGTCCTGGCTGTTTTCTAGGTGTATTATCGGCAGCATCACCTTCACGATATTCAATAACATCAAATGTTGCATCAAAGCCTGTAACTTCACTGAAGCCTGCAACCTGAGTACCTTCTATTTCAACTTTAAATCTATAATTTTTGTATGGATAAGCTTCTAATGCCATATATATTCCCTCCTAAAATATTATTCTGCTGCTGCTCCAGCTGTTTTTTGAGTAATTCTAAAGATTACAAATTCTGCTGGTTTAACTGGTGCTATACCAATAACACAAATCAAACGTCCTGCATCTATGTCACTCTGTGTCATTGTTTCAGGTCCTATATTTACAAAGAAAGCTTCACTTTCAGTAGTTCCTGCTAAAGCTCCTGATTTCCAAACATCTGATAAGAAAATTTCTATTGTTCTTCTTGTTCTAAGCCATAAAAGCTGATTATTTGGTTCAAATACAATCCAATTTGTACTTGCTTTAATAGTTTCTTCTATATAAATAAACAATCTTCTTACATTTACATATTTCCATAAAGCATTTGAACTCAATGTTCTAGCTCCCCAAACTCTGATTCCTTGTCCTGGGAAACTTCTAATAAGGTTTACTCCCTTTGGATTTAATAAGTCTTGCTCACCTGCTGTATAATTACAATCAAGTCCAACACAAGCACTTACTATTTCATTTGCAGGTGCTTTATGTACTCCTCTTGTATTATCAGTCCTTGCATATATACCTGCTACTGAACCTGATGGAGGTATTGCTATTGTATTTTTTGTAAGAGGGTCTACTACTTTTACCCAAGGATGATACATAGCTGCAAAATCACTGTCAAACATATTTCTATGATTCATAACATCTGTCACTGACTTTTTATTTCTTGGTACATCAAGTATTGCAAATCTGCTTGTTGTATTTTCACAATGAGCAACCAAAGTCAATTCAACCTGTGGGTCTGTAATACCAGGAACTGTCATTATATTAACTTCATTGTTGTCAATAAATGCTTGAATACCTGTACGTTCTCCAGGTCCTTTATCTTCTCCTATGTAATCTGAACTTGATAATGCTTCTTTTGTACCATTCTTTCCACCAAATAAACTTATCAAAAATTCTCCATCATCATTACCAGAAATCAATTTATAAGGTGATATTAATTCATCTGATACTTTAGCCTCTGCCATAACTAATTCTGATGAAGCCATCTTTTGGTTAATAAAATTAGGTGATGAAACATTCAAAGAACATCCTTCGTAAACTTCAACCATTGTATCATATTTAACTTCTACATCTACTTCGCAGGTAGAAATTACTTTTTTAGGAAGAATTGCTGTATCTACAACATTTTCTACAAATTCCTGTTCAAATGTAAGAATATTTCCATCTACACTTGTAATTCTATTATACACTTTTGCTTTCTTATCGTCAAATACTACTATATCTCCTGCCAAAAATCCATTTGCATTTTTTACTCTGTATTTAGTATCATTTGATGTTTTTATTATTTCTAATATCTGTGTTTTTGCTTTACTTGCAGGTACAATCTTTATACTAATTTTATTTCCCCAAGCACCCGGATTCTGTGCATATATGACAATAGGTGC
>CAZQDT010000154.1:0-5681 GCA_964592005.1 uncultured Eubacteriales bacterium | reverse complement strand
GAATCTATGGGGTGAGCTAGGCCTGATGCCTGCCCTCCTACTGAATCGGAATATTTTGAAGGATAATGAATACTTCAGAGTCGCATTACTTATTCACTCCTTTATTTATGCAGACAGGGCAGGTATATTGCTCTCTGTCAATGGCTCTTTTTTTTCTTTTTCCTCACCCATTATGGCTTCTCAGGACTCAAGATCAACATGGAAGAAGAGAGTGAAAGTGAAAAATATGATAGACTGAAGAAAAAAGGAATATATGAAAGTAAAATAAAAAGTCTTGAGAGAGTTTTACTTCCAATAAGCAATGATTATGTTTCGGATTTGACTATTCAGATACATTCAGCAGAAAATTTGGTTAAATATCTTATAGCAAACAAAGCAGCACAGGATAAAATTGAACTTGCAGTTAATAAAAAAATGGATTTAAAGGATACAAGAGATGCGTATTGTTATCAGATAGTTATAGATAGAATGAATTTAGAAAATACTGTATTAGATTATGAGGATTGTAATGATTTGATACAAAAATATGCCACAGCAATAACAAATCTTCAAACAAGTCTTAGTGAATTGGGAATTTCAACAGATGTAGTAAGCTCAACAGATGAAAATGATAATTCAATAGATGAAACTTATACAGATGTTACAGATACTCAAGAATATCAAAAAGAGTTGACCGCATTAGAGCAGATGATGGAAGATAATTTGGATAATATGCTAGAACTTGTTAAAAATGGGAATTTTTCTGAAGCGATGGAGGCTTTAGATAATGCCTATACTGCTCAAAGTATAATGAGTGGGAATAAAAATGTTTCGGATGATATAAAACAAAAACAAAAAGAAATTATACAACAAAGTTTAGAACTTACACAAAAAGAAGCATCAGATATAGTAAAAGAAGGAGATGGTGAAGAATACAATACCGCAAAATTGAATAAAGAAAATCAATCTGTTTTAGATAGTATAAAACAGGAAAGAATAGATTTATTTGAGAATAAACTGGCTCAGATAGAAGAACTTTACCAAAATTTAATTGACAGCTCCGATAAGGCGAGTGAAAAAGTAAAATTTATTGAAGAGAAAGAAAAGGTTTACAATGATTTATTAAATCAGCTTTCAACTTCTGAAAAAGAACAGGATTTAAAAGAAATTTTAAACGAAAAATTAAATGCTGCAAATGATGTGGCAAATGATATAAAATTGAACGCAATGCCAGAGTACCAAGCATTAAATGAGTTTGTACAAACAACTCAAACCAATTTAGAAAATTTAAATGAAAAATATCTTGAAGCAATAGAGGAAAATGAAATATCGGAAGCAGAAAGATATAAAGGTCAAATAGATGAATTGCTTAAAGCGTTAGTTAATTCAGAAGCAGAATTGGAAGAATTAGAAATGGCATTTGCAAATGGAGAAGTAGATGTAGATTTACTGACAGAAGAAGAAAAACAGGAGCAGATGGCAGATAGTTTAATTTCAAAAGATAATAAAATTAATTCTCTTATAGAAGCTGTAAATGCTGGAGATTTGAATAAGATTTCAGATTGTATTGATAAGTTAAATTTGGAGGATGAAAATTTATTTCTTAAGGCGACTTCTTTAGAAAAAGTAAAAGAATTGATTAATGACACTAAAGCATCTTTTGAGAAGGCTTTAACTTTGGCAAAAGTGGAAGAACAGACAGATAAACTGAATGTGGCAGTTGATTTAAAGAAAGCTCAATTAGATTTATTAGAAGAGTATATAAAAATAATAAATGAAATAGAAAATAAATATTCTTCAAGACTTCAAAAAGAAGAAAATTTATTTAATAAACAAAGTCTACTTGAACAAAATATGAAAGAATTTGAAGAACTGTTAAATTCGGTAAAAAACAGAGTAGAACAATCAAATTCAGGAGATAAAGCTATTCTTCAAAAAGTAAGTGAAATAATAGAAGAAAAAATTAGAGAATTGAAAAAAGATATAAATGAAATTAAAGCAGACATAGAAGAACAGTCAGATGATATGCTTGGAGATAAATCTTTGATGTCAGCTGAAAATGCAAAATTGGCACAACAGCAGGAGGAAAAATATTCAGGTGAGGAAATTTCTGCAATGGCTTCTTTGTGCAAAGCATTAGAGGAAAAATACAAAGGAGCATATAATTTTATTGAACCATGGTTTTTAATATTTGAAAATTATGAAATTAAATTAAATATTCCGGTAATGATATTGAACGGAGATATTTATGTGCCAGCAGAGGATTTAGCGGTTCAAATGGGTGCAGAAATAATAAACAGCAAATCAAATGATGTATTTATTATTAAAGATAAAGGTGTTCTTATAGAATATCGTTTAAATGATAAGACGGTATATATAAATGATAAAAAAATGAATGTAAATTTAGCACCTTTGAGGATAGTTGAAAATAAAATGTATTTAGCACTTGAATGTTTTGAAAAAGCATATGGGTTAGAAGAAAATACATATTCGGATTATACAATAATTAAGAAAAAGTAAATTTTGGGAGATGATGTCAAAATGGGAAGTTATACTGCAATTGCAGATGTTAGCAAGTCTATTATAGAACTTTTAAAAAATGAATTAGTTCCCGAACCCATAAAGAAACAGGAAGCAATAGGTTTGTGCCCTCCAAATGATAGAGGCAGTAATATTCTAGGACTTTACCTGTATAATATGGAAGAAAATCCTGATACACGTTCAAGAGAAAAAATTGTGTTGGATAAAGAACATTTTAAAGACCCACCAATGTCTTTAAATTTATATTATATGTTGTTTGCCTACTCGGATTCAGAGCCTCTTACACGTACAATAGATGAACAGAGAATATTAGGAAAAGCAATACAAAAGCTTAATGATTATAGAAGAATACCAGAAAAATATTTAATGGGGACTATAAAAGAAAATAATGAAATTATAGATATTCAAATGGTAAATTTGAGCTTGGAAGAAAAAGTAAAAACATGGTCGCTTTTTAGTCAGCCTTATAAAATATCAGCTTTTTATAAAGTAGGTCCGATATATATAGAAGCAGACAACATAAAGAGCTTTAAAAGAGTTACTGAGGTTAATATTTCCATACAGGAGAAATGAGGAAGGAAATGTGCAGATAAATTACAGAGTTTCTAAAGTTTATAAGCTGATAGATATTTTTACAAATAAAATTATTTTAGATGCTGATATTATTATTAAGGGTAACAATATAAAAGCAATAAGTAAAAATGATGGTTTTTACTTATTTTGCAATTTGCCAGAAGGAAATTATGAAATAATAATATCAGCAAAAGGTTATAAAGATTTAAAAACTAAACTAGAAATAAATAATAATGAAACATCATTAATGGAGCTGATAGAATTAGAGCCTGAAGAAAATATTGGAAAAGCACAAGACAGAATTGTATTGGAAGGGAAATTGGTTAAAAGTGAAAAGAAATTTGATTATTGTATAATTAGAAAAGATATTATGTATAGAGTTATTAAAACCTGTTCTAAAGGTGAAGATTTATTATATTTAAAATTTTCTCAAAATATTTCTTTAGAATACAGAAATATAATTATTGAAGGAGTACCAGAAATTTATACAATTCAATCCTATGATTTTTCAAAAAATGCCTATGTGTTAGATAGGAAACTTGAAAAAGATATAGAAGCGGGTGAAAATATTTATTTAAGCAGTAAAGGTATTACAGATAAAAACGGAAATTATAATATTGTGGCACATAATGATTTTACAGATAGAAACGGAATTTGTAATATTATTTTTGTAGTAGGCACAAAACAAATTAAAAAAGAACATAAGATTTAGGAGTGAGTTTATGGGATTTGCAGTGTGTAATGGAGCAGTATGTCAATGTAGTTTTGGTGCAGCACCTTGTTCTTTGATAGTTACATCTAATACAACATCGTTAGGTGGGGGAATGCCTTTAGCTACAATAATGGATAATCAGGCTGCCAATTTACCTACATTTGGAATGTGTTCTTCTTTAGCTAATCCGGCAGTTGCGTCTGCTACGGCAGCTGCTTTGGGAGTTTTAACCCCCCAGCCATGTTCTCCGGTAATTCCTGCACCATGGGCACCGGGAAGTCCGACAGTTCTGCTTAATAATAAGCCTGCACTTAATAATACATCAAAATTAATGTGTGCATGGGCAGGAATTATACAGATAACAAATCCTGGACAGCAGACAGTACAGATACCATAATGTACTTATTGTTTCTCTGGTATTAGCAATAGCTGTAAAAACAATAAATAATTTAATTAGAAAAATAATAATAAAAGAATAGGGCTACCATTTGGCAGCCTTGTTTTTTTATTTAACATATAATTTAGTAGTAGCACTCCATGTTTCGTTAGGTTTAATTTCTTGATATCCGGAAATTTCATTACTTAATGATACATTAGGAGCATTAATCATCCATGTCATTGGTTCTGGGCAGGAATAATTGAAAGCTGCATTATTATTCCATAATGTCCAATGTTTGTAATTTTTATCTACTTCATAAAATACGGAAATATTTTTGGAAGTATCTGTTAATATTGCACCATTGTAAGACTTTCCATCAATTTCTAAAGGCTTATTTGTAAAATGGCTTTCATATCCTTTGGAAAGAGGGATAATACCATCTTTTCTCAAATCACTTTCAAAATCATCAAGGTCTAAAAGTTTTTCTGTTGGAAGAGTAGCATCATTAAGTTCCCATTTTTGTCCTGCTGAAAGTTTTAGACGGTAATTTTTAGCATCACTTTCATTGAAAGGAACATTTAATGGTGTATGGAAACCAAATCCTAAAGGCATATTTGAGGAACTGTTATTTGTGAAAGATACAGTTTGCTCCAATCCCTCAGCTGTAAGCTTATTTGAAATAACACAAGTAAATTCATGGTCAAAATTTTGATAAATTGCATTATTTTCAGCATTTGATACAAAAGTTGTTTCTACTATAACAGCATTTTCTGTAATTTCAGTTTTGGTAACTTTAAATTCCTGAGATTTCAAAATACCATGATGGTAATTGTTGAATTGAGGGATAGTAACAGGGAAAGTGTAGGTTTTACCATTTTTGGTATAGCTTGCATTTCCTATTCTGTTTGGAGGGAAAAGTACAGGTAGACCATATACTTGAGGACGTTCTTTAAATGTTTCAATATCTTCAGCAGTAGGAGTACGTAAAATATTGACATTTTTGGCTTTGTTTACAAGTTGCACAATATTTCCGCCTACTTCAGGTATAACAAGAGCTTCATAATCTCCAGCACTGAATTTTACTGCATTCATTCCTAAAAAATCTACATTTTCAATATTCATAAAAACAAATCTCCTTTGTAAGTTATTTTTACATTTTTATTTTAGTACAAATATTGGATTTTGTCATTAGATTTAATAAATTTAATAAGATAAAAACTTTTAATTTATTTGCATAAAGCTTATGATGGTGGTAGAATATTTATAAAAAAGAAGGGAGGAATTTTAATGACTAATATAGAGCAGCTAAAGCAAATGATAGAACAGAGTAATAATATTGTATTTTTTGGTGGAGCAGGAGTTTCTACGGAAAGTGGAATACCTGATTTTAGAAGTGTTGATGGACTTTACAATCAAAAATACAAATATCCTCCGGAAACTATTTTAAGTCATAGTTTTTTTATAAAGCATACAGAGGAATTTTATGAATTTTATCGT
>CAZQDT010000153.1:3963-5716 GCA_964592005.1 uncultured Eubacteriales bacterium | reverse complement strand
AATTGTAGTATTTGAAACTAAGCTTGCTTTTATAGAAATGTCTTTTGCATTAAAAGCACTTGTATTTTTTATGGTAAAACTAATAGTGGATACATTTCCTGCATCTACTGTAAAATTTTGGGTAGAAATAATCTTTAAATTAGGAACAATACTATTGTTTTCATATTCTTCAATTTTAGTTAAAAGACTATTCACATATTCAGGACTAACTTCTAAAGCAAAAGCAGTAGTATTGGTAAATAATAATATAAAAGCAGTTAAAATTGCACAGATTGATTTTTTCATAATTGTCCTCCTTCAAAAAGCTCTAATCCGCTTTCTATTTTATTTCCATTAATTTCTATTTTTTCAATGTTTCCATCTCTTAAATGAACTATACGGTCAGCATACTGAGATATTTCTAAATCGTGTGTTACAATTATAAGAGTTTGTTTATTTTTTCTAACTATGCCAGTAATTAAATCCATCATTTCATATGTAGTATGAGTATCAAGGTTACCTGTCGGTTCATCTGCAAAAATAACCTGTGGATTATTTACGAATGCTCTTGCAATACTAACACGTTGTTGCTGACCACCACTCATTTGAGAGGGTTTATGTTTTAGTCGTTTTTCCAATCCTACGGCTTTAAGCATTTCTATAGCTCTTTTATTTCTTACGGAACGTTTTACACGATTGAAAATCAAGGGCAAAGTGACATTTTCTAAAGCAGTCAGAGTAGAAAGAAGATTATAAGACTGAAATACAAATCCAACGTTTAATTGTCTAAATTTAGCAAGTTGTTTTTCGTTCATTTTTTCAATATGTTTATCTTTAAAAATAATAGTGCCTTTAGTGGGTTTCTCAAGTCCGGCAATCATATTAAGTAAAGTAGATTTTCCTGAACCGGAAGTTCCAAGCAGACAACAGATTTCTCCTTTTTTTATATCAAGGCTTATATCATTTAAAGCAACAATTTTTTCATCTCCCATACGATAGACTTTTCGTACATTACGTAATTCAATTATGTTATTATTTTCCAAAATATCCACCTCCTTTTAGGCTATTTATATTTAATTAAATATAAAAAATTTTTATTACTTTTAATACTAAAAAATAGAGATTTTAATGTTTTAAAAATTTATTTAATTAATATAGATAAACCAATTTTAAGATGATTTTAATTTATCATATATATATTTAGAAGTCATTAAAAATAGTTTAAGAATTAATTAAATTTTTATAAAGTTTTGAGTATAATAAACTATGAAAATGTTTTATATATATTTTACGGATTTAGTATATAAAAGTTCCCAGTATATTAAAAATTTTATCCACATATTCCTAGTATACAATTTGCTTGAGATAAGATATAATTTTGCATATAAATGCTGAAATGGAGGAGAAGTTTCAGCAAAATTAATGTTAATGTTTTTGGGGGTTTAGATATGCAGGTTTATAAAACTATTTTAATTGAAGAAAAAAAGATTGACAAAGTTTTTTGCAATATGTGTGGAGATGAAATAGAAGAAATATCAAATGGAAGGAAAAAAGATTTTCTTCATATTGAAAAAACGTGGGGATATGGGTCAGAAATGGATGGGGAAAGCCATAGCATAGATTTATGTGAAAAATGCTATAAGGAAATAATTGAAAAATGTAAAATGAATGTAAGAAAATAAAAAATAATTTTTGAATAAATAACTAAGGTAGCAAAACTTTTACCTAGAACCGTTGTAAAAAGTTTTTGCTATAGAATTAAATTTATTTATTT
>CAZQDT010000153.1:0-3863 GCA_964592005.1 uncultured Eubacteriales bacterium | reverse complement strand
TTTACCTAGAACCGTTGTAAAAAGTTTTTGCTATAGAATTAAATTTATTTATTTTAATTAAATAGACAAAAAAAAATCTTTGGGTTATAATTCTTTTAAATTATAATGGAAAACAGTTATAGGAAAAGGGGATTTTTTATGTTGGATATATCTCTATTGGGGACAAGTGGGATGATGCCATTGCCAAATAGATGGCTTACTTCTTTAGCATTACGTTACAATGGTAGAATGATGCTTATAGATTGTGGAGAAGGTACACAGATTACATTGAAACTTCAAGGCTGGGGATTTAAGGCAATAGAACTTATATGTTTTACACATTATCATGCAGACCATATTTCTGGGCTTCCGGGTTTACTTTTGGCAATAAGTAATTCAGGACGTACAGATCCATTAAAGCTTATAGGACCTGTTGGTTTAAGACGGGTGGTAGAGGGACTTACTGTAATATCTCCTGAGCTTACATTTGAGTTGGAATATATAGAACTTCCATTTAATAAAGGTCTTGTATATGATATGAATGGTTATGTTGTAACAGCTGAAGTGGCAGAGCATATGGTTCCATGTTTGTCATACAGAATAGATGTTCTAAGGAAAGGAAAGTTTGATGTAGAGAGGGCTAAAGCACTTAATTTGCCAAAAGAATATTGGAAAATACTGCAAAATAATCAAAACATAGATTATAATGGAAAAAACTATACACCTGATATGGTTATGGGAGAAAATAGAAAAGGTCTTAGAGTAACTTATTGTACAGATACACGTCCTACAGAGCTTATAGAAAAATTAGCTTATAAATCAGATTTGTTTATATGTGAAGGAATGTACGGAGAAAATGAAAAAATAGATAAAGCTATTGAAAATAAACATATGCTTTTTTCGGAGGCGGCAAAACTTGCTAAAAATTCTAATTCAAAAGAGCTTTGGCTTACCCATTTTAGCCCTTCATTAATAAGACCGGAAGAATTTTTGGACAATGCTAAAAATATATTTGAAAATACTTATATAGGTTTTGATAGAATGAATAAAACTTTGACTTTTGAAGATTGATTTTTAATAAATTTATTTTATATTTCAGACAATAGTAAAAACTATGCGTATATAATTATAAGATTAAAGATTATTAAGACTAGGAGTCTTGCGTATGAAAACAAAAGAAGATTATGAGGTGATAAAGCTCTGTTTAGAGGGAAGTCAGGAAGCCTTTACAGAACTTGTTGGAAGGTATAAAAATCTGGTTTATTCTGTAATACTTCGTATGGTTAATGACAGTGAAGAAGCCAATGATTTAGCACAAGAAGTATTTATTAAAGTTTATAAATATCTTGATAGATATAGTCCTGAATATAAATTCTCTACATGGATTATGAGAATTACTACAAATCTTGTTATAGATTATAGAAGAAAAAAGAAGCAGGAAACAGTGTCGATAGATGACATAGAAACGGAACCAGCATCTTATGATACACCGGAGGGTTCATATTTGGAAAAGGAGCAAAATAGTTTGGTAAATATGGCTGTTAATGCTTTACCTGATATGTATAGAATACCAATAATACTTTATCATCATCAGGGGCTTTCTTATCAAGAAATAGGTGATATTATTGGAGAACCTTTATCAAAGGTTAAAAATCGTATTTTTAGAGGAAGAAAGATGTTGAAGGAAAATTTGATGGAGATGAAAGAAGGTCATGCTTTATGAATTGTAAAAATGCAGAAGATTTGATAATGCGTTACATGGATAATACACTTTCAGAGGCAGATGCACTTAAACTTAATGAACATTTAAGAGAATGTAAAGAATGCAGGGAAGCATTTGAAATGTACGAAATGATAACAAATGACTTTGAAACTACGAAATTTATAGTAAAAGCACCAGATGATTTTGAAGAAAAACTTATGGTAAAAATACAGAATATAACACCAGCATATCTTGCACACAAAAAAATAAGTTTAGAGGAAATACACTGCATTATTTGGGGAAGCTTTGCAGTACTTCTTGGGATAGCTTTAGCACTTAATATATATAGAGAACCACTTATGGAATATATTTCTATGAATGAACAATTATTAAATTTTTATTCTATGCTTTTACCTGTGGAAGCGGTTATAAATCAGTACGTTATGGGAATGTTTAATTTTATAGAAAAATTAATGGTTGATATGAATGGTGTTTTATGGTATGCTAAAGTTATGGGAGCTGTTTTAATTATTTTAACTTGTTTTGTTCAATTTAAAGCGAACAGGAGTAAGGTTGAGGGTTAATGTTTAAATTTTTGAAGAAGTTTATAGTGGTTGCAATTACTGTAACATTATTTACTACAACTGCATATGCTGCTACAAATTCTTCAGAGGTAGTTGATGTGTTACAGAAACTACCTTATTTGCGTGATTTGATAGAACAATTTAGTTTTTTAAATGGAAGTTTTTCAGAAGAGTTATTTAATATAGTAAGAGTATTTATAGAATTTATTTTTGGAATAGTAATAATATCCGCTGGGAAAAATTTTGCTGTACAAGGAGTAGCAGTAGTTTATTATGATATCAAAAAAATGATTTTATATGGACTTATTTTTTATATAATAGCTATAATGCTTGCAATAATTTTTCTTACTTCTTTTGTTGGAATACCGATAAGTATTATTATAGTGTTTTTGATGTATATAATTGTGTGTATAGGGAAAGTTTCGTTAGTGGTTTTTATTGGGTATATAATAGAAAAATCTTTAAATCAGCAATGGCATATATATATAGACTATATTGTAGGAGGTGTTATATTAGAAGCAGTAGGATTAATTCCTTATATAGGAAAAATATTTATTTTGTTTATATTTCCTGCAATATCTGTTGGAATATTTTTGGTAGGCAGAGTTAATAAACTTATGGGAGTTTATTATAGTATTCCTTTAAAAAGTAGTTTTGACGAAAAAAAATATGACAGAGAAACAATAAGAAATATTATTACAAAAGATATTTAAAGGGGGATTTTTATGAAAAAAAATTATACTTTGGTGGTAATGATAGTAGTATTAGTAATAACAGCAGCTATTGTTTATACAAGTAGTACGGTTAAAAATACACCTGCTTCAGTTACTGAATATGAAAAAATAATGCAGAATGATTTTGATACAGATTATCCTGCTTCTCCTAATCAGTTGATTGTTAAAAATGATGAGATAGTTTCTTATCTTTATAGTCTTGATATTAAAGATGAAGAAGTAGCATCAATAATACACCTTCAGAGGAAACTTTTTGGAAAAGAATTATTGGAAGCAAATGATGAAGTTATGCAGATAGAGGGAGTAAAACAGGAGATAAAAAGCAATAAATCAGAAGAACTTGAAATTATAAAAATAAATTCAGAAGTTCCTTTATATGATGACAATAATACTTCAATGTGTACAGTAAGGCAAACTATTTATTTTACTAAAAATGGTAAAATAACAAGAGATTATACATTGGTTAAAGATAGTGACGGAAAATGGAAAATATTTAATTGGAAAGATACAAAGTAGGTGTAAAAATGGAGCAGAATAAAGATGTATATATACTTGCAATAGAGTCTTCGTGTGATGAAACAGCAGCGGCAGTTGTTAAAAATGGAAGAGAAGTGTTGTCGAATATAATCTCTTCGCAGATAGATATACATAAAAGGTATGGCGGAGTAGTCCCTGAAATAGCCTCAAGGAAACATATGGAAGCTATTGATTATGTAATAGATGAAGCTCTTGAAGAAGCTAAGATGAAATTAGAGGACATAACGGCAATAGCAGTTACTTATGGTCCGGGACTTGTAGGTGCATTGCTTGTAGGTGTGGCAGAAGCGAAGGCTTTAGCCTTTGCTTCTGATAAGCCTTTGGTTG
>CAZQDT010000152.1:0-5745 GCA_964592005.1 uncultured Eubacteriales bacterium | reverse complement strand
TGCTTGCTTTTGCAAGAGGAAGCTCCCACCTCTTCAGGTGGGAGAGGATGTCACTAAGAACTTGTTTAGGGGGATTTTTATGGACATTCGTATAACATCATCTGTAACACAGGCAGATATATCAAGATATGTAAAAGAAGCAGCGGCTGATGCCGAAAATATAGAAGTACAGGAAACAGTTCAGGATGGTGAAGCTGTTCAGGCAGAAATACAGAATGAAAAAGCTCAGGTGGTACATTATGATGAATTAAAGGCGGCTTTGGCAAATGCTAAAATTCCTGTTACAGAGGATAATATAAAGCTTGCAGAAGTAATTGTAAAAAGTGGAATGGAAGTACAGAAAGAAAATGTAGAGGCACTTAAAGAAGTGAAAAAACAAGTAGAATATGTGATAAATCATATATCTGAAAAATCTGTACAGACGGCACTTGAAAATGGTATGGATTTAGAAAAGATTACTTTGAATGTGATAGAAAATATTGTAAGAGATACAAATAATTCCCTTGATAAGAATGAAACGGTTAAAAAAGAAGTGGTTAAAGAAGAAGTAAAATCTAAAGTGGATAAATTTGTAGAAGAAAATATGTCAGAACAGGAAATTACACCTGAACAGTATGAACTTATAAGTAAATGTGTTGAAGAGTTAATGATACAGGAATTACCTGTTACAGAGAAAAATGTTAAGGCGGTATTGTCAGCTATTCAAAAAGCAGAGGGAATAGAAATTACTGATGAAAAAATGGCAGTAAGTCTTATTCAGAAAGGAAAAGAAGCTACTGTTGAAAATATTTATTTAGCACAGCATTCATATGATAAAAAATCTAATAATGCTAAAAAACAGATAAGCGAAAAAGATTGGAAAGAACTTTTACCGCATATAGAAAAAATAGTGGAAAAGACTGATTTAGAAGATAAAGAAGAAGCGATAAAAGCAGCCAGACTTTTAATTGAAAATGATTTACCTGTTACTGTTGAAAATATAGAAAAAATAGTGGATATAAAAGGCTTTGAAATAGAAAATATTGATAAAGAAAAAATTGTACAGGAAGCTGTAAGCAATATAAAAAAAGACAAGCCAGTAGCTGATATAGAAATTTCCAAACTGTTAGAAAGAGAAACAGTAAAGATTTCCGATATTGAAATTACGGACAAAAATATAGATAGGAAAGTTGAAAGAGATACTGAAACAAAACAGATAAATCAAAAAAATGATAAAGAAACTGTAAAAGAAGAAAAAATATCTGTAAAGAACAATGAAACTGAAAATAAAACAAAGAAAGTTTCTGAACAAGATAAAAAAGAACAAAATAAAATTTTGGATAATGAAAATGAAATAAAATTTGTTCAAAGAGAAATATCTGATAATAAAAAAGAAGTTTCTGAAGATAAAGAAGAACAAACTGTTGAAAATAGAAAAGTAGAAAATAAAGAAAGTTTGAGAATATCGGAAGTTGAAGTTCAGAAAATAAAGGAAAAAAATATAAAAGTTTCAAAAAGTATACAAAAATATGATGAAGAAACTATTAAAAAAGCTTTGGAAAATACAGATGGAGAGCTTACAATAAAAGATTTGCAGGTTGCTTTTGAGCAGATAAATGGTAATCAGATAAATACAAAAAATGAAGATGTAAAAATTTCAGAGGAAATAGAGATTACAACAGAAGAAATTGAAAGACTTTCTACAAAAGAAATAGAAAAACAGCTGAAAGTAGTTACTGCAAAGCGTCAGTTGGCTGAAATTCAGCTTCGTATGACTTCTGAAGTAAGTGCAATGCTTGCTAAAAAAGGAATAGATGTAGATACAGTACCTTTAAAAGAACTTGTAAAAGAGCTTAAAAACGTAGAAGATGAGCTTTATAAATCAAAACTTAGTCAGGCAGGAGCAAAACCTACTGCTGAAAATGTAGAGCAAATGAGGGAGCTTTATGACAATCTTGCAAATATAAAAGATTTAAGTTTTGCAACTTATAAAGAAGTGATACACAAAGAAATTCCATTCACAATAAACGCAATGTCAGAAAGTGAAAAGCAGAACAGACTTGAAAATCTTTTAGAACAGGAATTGCTGAAAAGACAACAGCAGGCGGCTCAAAGTTATGAAAATTCTCAAACACAGCCAAATGCAAAATTTGGTGACAGTTTTGCAAAAGTTGCATCACAGATAGAGCATTTATTAGATGGAATAGAAGTAGAGGCTACACCTGAAAATGTAAGAGCTGCCAAAATTCTTGTAAAAAATAAAATGGAAGTTAATGAAGAAAACATACAGGATATTAAAATTGTAGACAGCAAGGTAACTAAGGTAACAAGAGAACTTCATCCTATTATAGCAGCTAATATGATTAAAGATGGTTTAAAGCCAGCGGATATGAAAGTAGATGAAGTAATTACATATATGAATAAGTTTAAAGAACTTTTAGGAGAAGATTTGACTGACAAAATAGCATCATATATTTATGAAATGGACGAGGCTAAAGAGCTTACACAAAATCAGAGAGATACTATGATAGGTATATATCGTATGCTTTATAGTATAGAGAAGACTAACGGAAGAGCAACTGGGTTTGTAGTTAAGAATGAGCAGGAGCTTACACTTAAAAACCTTATGGAAGCGTCACAATACTATGATAGAACAAGTGCAAAATATTCGGATATAGATGTAAGAATAGATGATAATTTTGGTGAACTTGAAAAGCTTGTAGTGGATTCTAATAGTATACGTTCACAGCTTAATAGAGCATATGAACAGTCAGAACAGATTTTAAGAGAAAGGACGGAAATTTCAACAGCACGAGAAAGTCAAACAATAGAGCCAGAAGTTAAGATTTCTGAAAAGATTGTAGAACCACAAGTTGAACAATCAATAAAACCAGAAATTGAGAATATAGTAAAAAATAACTATTCGGAAATTGAGATTGAAAAGGTTATAATAGATACAGAAAAAGTAGAGAGAAAAGAAAATCAAAATGCTGAACAACCAAGAGAAACTGAAAAGGTTGAAAAAGAGCAGCCAAGAGAAAGAGTAGAAAGAAAAGAAAGCCAGAATGCTGAACAACCAAGAGAAATTGAAAAGGTTGAAAAAGAGCAGCCAAGAGAAGTAGTAGAAAGAAAAGAAAATCAAAGTGTTGAACAACCAAGAGAAACAGAAAGAGTTGAAAGAGAGCAGCCAAGAGAAACAGAAAGAGTTGAAAGAGAGCAGCCAAGAGAAGCAGTAGAAAGAAAAGAAAATCAAAGTGTTGAACAACCAAGAGAAATCGAAAAGGTTGAAAAAGAGCAGCCAAGAGAAAGAGTAGAAATAAATGAAAATCATAATACTGAACAATCAAGTGAAACAAAATTAAGATATGAACAGACTGTAAAGGAAAATTCGGAACTTTTACAATTAAATTTAGAAGAAAAGTCCGATGTAAAAGCAATGCTTAAAGAAATTGATTTTAATACAGTTAAAGAGATTGTGAAAAAAGTTGAAAATATAGAAAAACTTTCCTTGCAGGATATTTATACTCAAGTTGAAAACTTAAAAATTGAAAATTCAGTTAAGACTGAAGATATACAACTTTCAAAAAAAACGTTTAATTCTATTGAAGTTTCAGAAAATGCTGACTTAGAAAAAGCTATTACAGATATGAATATAAAAGAATTTTCAGATATTCTTGAGAAATCTTTTGATTTGACACAGGAGCAGAAAGATAAAATTATAGATGTTTATACTGCGGTTAAACAGCCTGAAGAAAATGCTGAAACCTCAAGTGAATTATTTAAGTTTATAATTAAGGCTGAACCTAAAGTTGTTGAAAAAATAGTCCAAAGACAGCCTAATTTTGAAAAGCTTACAATGAAACAATTTGTACAGGATTTTGAAAAAACAGCAGTTGATGAACCTGTAAAATTAAATATTCCAAGATTTTTTGGCAATATAAGAAATAATATAAAGCCTATACAGATTGAAAATATTAATAAATCAAATGAATTAAATCAAATATTTGAGAATATAAAACAAAGTTCTTTACAAAAAATAGAAAATTTTATTTTTGATAAAGATACTTTAGATTTGACGGTAGCTGAATTTATAAAGACAACAGAAAGTTTTACTGAAGAATTAGATGAACTAAATGTTATAAAAGATTTTGGTTTAAATTCTTTAAAAAACCATAGGATAGATTTTGAAAATAAGGTTAATTCTGTTAAAAAGAGCAGTACAGAGAAAGATGTTGAAAGTCAAAATGAAATATCAGACCTTTATTTTGAAAATACACCATATGAATATGAACAGACTGTGTTTGAAAAATTTGTTGAAAGTTCTGAACCTCAAGTTATGGCAGAAATTATTAAAAATTATCCTGATATAGAAAATATGCCCATTGAAACATTGGTTAAGGTTATGGAAACTGTTCAGAATGATTTGAATATTAAAGAAAGTTCTTTAGAAAACCAAAATAAGACTGATGAAAAAGTTAAAGAAAAAACCGAAGAATTTTTAAAACAACTTGAAGGTATTTCAAAAGCAGAACCGCAAACATTGTTATGGCTTAAAAACAATGATATTCCTTTAACAGTAAAAAATGTTGAGATTATGAAAAATTTACTTGAAGAGCCATTTTATTTTGGTAATCAGCTTAAGGAATTTTCACAGCAGGCAGAAAAGAATTTAGGAAAGGGTAAAGGAATAGAAAAAGCAACAGAGAAAAAAGGATTTGAAAAACTGAAAAAAGGTGTTTCGGTATCCAAAATTTTAGATGATATAGAATATGAAGTTTCAAGGATAAAGAAAGAGGCGGTATCACTTCCAGAATATCAAAGACAGAATTTATGGAAACAATCGTCAAATATTGAAAAAACACTTGAACTTCAAAAAGCTGTTCAAAAAGATGAAATGGTATATCAAATTCCAATGGAACTTCACAATGGACTTACTAATATGAATCTTTATGTAATGAATGACAAAGAAGGAAATGGAAGAATTGATGAAAAAAATATGAGTATATTTATTTCTATGGAAACAGAAACTTTAGGAAATGTGCAGGTTTATATGAAAATGTCTGATAAAAATTTAAGTTTTCAAATAAATACTGATAAGCCAGAAGCTACCAAATATTTACAGGCGCATAAACAACAACTTCAAACTACAATAGAACAGCTTGGATATATGGTAGGAAAACTTAATTATGGAGAAGAAGAAAGGAAAAATCCAATACAGTCACAAATAATGCCTCAGCAAATTAAACATGTAGTAGGAAAAAATATATCTACTGATGGATTTGAAACAATAGTATAATTTAATTTATTTCAATGTAAAAGCTTTTGCGAGTTGAGCAAAACTTTTACTACATCAATTATTAAATTATATAATATAATTCAATTTAATTCAAATATGAAAATATTTGCGATTTGAGCAAATTTTTCATTTCCTTAAATATTGAATTATAGTATAATTTAATTTGAGCAATTAGAAGTGTAAATTGAAATTTTATATAATGACTGTTGAAAGCTTGCTTTCATAAAGGCATTGTGTAAAATTTTAATTTATATGGCGAATGCCCTATACTCATATTTTTGTATAAAAAATACATAATTTAACAAAAATATGAGTAACACTTAAAAATGTAAAAGTTTCTGCGATTTGAGCAAATTTTTAATTATATAGTCAAATTAAGGATAGTCATTGAGGCTGTCCTTAATTTATACATAAGAAAGGAGAACGCTTAAGTTATTGAAAGTATAGATAAATATATTTAAAAGTGATAT
>CAZQDT010000151.1:0-5775 GCA_964592005.1 uncultured Eubacteriales bacterium | reverse complement strand
AGCCATTGATCTAGTAGATGAAGCCTGTGCTTTAATCAGAACTGAAATAGATTCAATGCCTGCTGAACTTGATGAAATTTCAAGGAAAATAATGCAGCTCGAAATAGAAGCTGCTGCTCTTAAAAAAGAAGACGATAAACTTAGTCAAGAACGCCTTGTAAATCTTCAAAAAGAACTTGCTGATATGAAAGAAGACTTTAAAGTACAAAAAGCACAATTAGATAATGAAAAATCTGCCATTTTAAAAGTACAGAAACTTCGTGAACAAAAAGATGCTTTGCAAAGCGAAATTGAACTTGCGGAAAGAAATTATGACTTAAATAAAGCAGCAGAATTAAAATATGGTAAACTTCCTGCTTTAGAAAAAGAAATTGAAGAAAATGAAATTAAACTTAAACAGACTGGAAACACTCTTTTACATGAAAGTGTTACTGATGAAGAAATTGCACGTATAATTTCACGTTGGACAGGTATTCCTGTAACAAAACTTGTAGAAAGCGAACGAAGTAAAATTCTTCACTTAGATGATGTACTTCACAGACGTGTTATTGGACAAAATGAAGGTGTTCAAAAAGTTACTGAAGCAATAATACGTTCAAAAGCAGGAATAAACGACCCAAGACGTCCTATCGGCTCTTTCATATTCTTAGGTCCTACTGGTGTAGGTAAAACAGAACTTGCCAAAGCACTTGCCGAAAGTCTTTTTGACAATGAACAAAATTTAATTCGTATAGATATGAGTGAATATATGGAAAAATTTAGTGTTTCCAGACTTATTGGAGCACCTCCGGGATATGTTGGATATGATGAGGGCGGACAGCTTACAGAAGCTGTAAGACGTAAACCATATTCTGTAATACTTTTTGATGAAATAGAAAAAGCTCACCCTGACGTATTCAATATCCTACTTCAGATATTAGATGATGGACGTGTTACCGATTCACAAGGAAGAACTGTTGATTTTAAAAATACAATATTGATAATGACTTCAAATTTAGGTTCAAGTTATTTACTTGATGGTATAAATTCTTATGGTGAAATCAGTCAAGAAGCTCAAAATGAAGTAATGAATGAGTTAAAAATGAATTTCCGCCCAGAATTTATCAACAGACTTGATGAAATAATAATGTTTAAACCTCTTACAAAAGCTAACATTACTGGTATTATTGACCTTATAATAAACGACCTCAACAAACGTCTTTCTGACAGACAAATTAAAGTTCAACTTACAGACAATGCTAAAAATTATATCATTGATAAAAGCTACGAGCCTGCTTATGGTGCAAGACCTTTAAAACGTTACGTTCAAAAAACCGTAGAAATTATGGTTGCAAGACTTATAATAGGTGATGCTTTAGAAAGTGATGCCACAATAATTATAGATGTAAAAGATGGAGAACTTAAAGCTGAAATTGAAAAATAATTAATTCTCCTCTTGACCCCCTCATTATAAAAAATTATAATAATAGTGAATAGCACTATTTCAAATATTTTATATAAGGGGGTATTTTTTTGTACTATAAAGGTTATGTTTTGTCATCTGATGGCAACGGTGTTGTAATAAGTAAACACAGAAATGAAGCAGAAGAAAGGTTTAAAAATTACAAAGAGGCTCAGGCTTATCTTGACCAACATGGTGTTATTGCAATAAAAGCACCTTTCAGTATTGTTGAAAATGCTGCAAAAATTGCATATATTGCTGCTATTGCTATTTCTCTATTCTTAAAATTTTTTATAAAAGATTTCACCTCTAATCAAACAGGCAACACTTTGCTTTCAATAATTTTTGGATTACTAATGGCAGTAATTATTATAAATGCTATTACTGGTTTTTTATCTTTTAAAGGCAAATGTAAAAATTACCATTATAAAGAATGTGAAATTAAAGAGTTTCCACTTATTCTTTTTAATGAGGTGTCTATTGAATTTATTGGTGCTATAATTGCATTAATTTTAATGTGTATTAATTTATATTAAATTAAATATACTTATTAACTAGGAGGATTAAAAAATGTATTATAAAGGTTATGTTTTATCTGAATATTATGATGATATTATTGCAAGTAAATTAAGAGTTGAAGCTTCTGAAACTTTTCCAAGCTATGACGCAGCAAAAAAATATATCGACCAAAATAACGTCATTCCAATGCCATTTTTAATAAGTTCTTTTCAAATCGCATACTGGGTATTTATAGCAATTGCTACCGCTATGAAACTTTTACAGTATGATTTTGCTAAAGCTGGTAACAAAATATTAACTATATTTTTAATACTTATGACAATTTGGGTAGTGTGGCAGATATTTTGGGATTTGATGTCTTTTGGAAAACATGGTAAAGATAAGAAAAAGAAATTTTTAAATCGTCATTGTATGGACTGTGATTTTAAGGATTTTTTAAAAATTGTTTTCAGTGAAATTTATCTGAATTTACTTTCTATTTTATTAACTATAATTGGATTAATCATATTTTAATTACATATCAAAAAGGCTGTTACTTAAACTTAACAGCCTTTTATATTGCCTAAATTTTTATAACACTTTATTTAAAAAGTCAATTGTTCTCGGATTTTTAGGATTACCAAAAATTTCTTCTGGTGTTCCTTCTTCTAGGATAGCTCCATCTGCAATAAAAATAACTTTGTCTGCTACCTCTCTTGCAAATCCCATTTCATGTGTAACACATACCATCGTCATACCTTGTTTTGCAAGTTCTTTCATAACCTGTAAAACTTCTCCAACCATTTCAGGGTCAAGAGCTGATGTAGGTTCATCAAAGAGCATAACCCCCGGATTCATTGCAAGTGCTCTTGCAATTGCTACTCTCTGCTTTTGCCCTCCTGAAAGTTCACTTGGATAATTTTTTGCTTTTTCTTTTAAACCAACCTTGCCCAACAATTCCATAGCAATTTTCTCTGCCTCTTCTTTAGGCATTTTCTTGACTTCAATAGGAGCTAACATAATATTATCTATAACATTCATATTTTCAAAAAGGTTAAAGTGTTGAAATACCATTCCAATATCCTCTCTAACCTTGTCTATATTAATTTTCTTATCATCAATATGAAAACCATCTACAATAATTTCTCCGCTTGTAATAGTTTCAAGCCTGTTAAGACATCTTAAAAAGGTAGATTTACCCGAACCAGACGGTCCAATAATACAAACAACTTCTCCTTCATAAATATCTGTTGAAATTGATTGTAACACTTTAAGAGAACCAAAGTTTTTTACAAGATTAGACACATGAATTTTTATATTTTTATTTTCTTTTACTGTCATATCTCAATTTCCTTTCTAACGCATTTGCAACTTGTTGAAGTGCTAAAATAACCACCAAATACATCACTGCAACAATACTCCATGTTTGGAATGATTTAAAAGTTATTGCAATAACATTTTGTGCTTTATTTACAAGTTCTGGAAAACCAATAACTGATAAAATCGAAGTATCCTTTAAAGTTATAATAAATTGATTAACAATACTTGGAATCATATTTTTAATTGCTTGTGGCAAAACTACACGAAACATTGATTTCCAATAACCAAGTCCCAAACTTCTTGCCGCTTCCATCTGCCCCGGATTAATAGACTGAATACCTGCACGAATAATTTCTGACATATACGCACCACAATTAAGTGCAAGACAAATTGTACCAGCTTGTAATGCTGTAAAGGTAATTTTCGCTCCAAATATTTCTTTAATCCCGTATGGAACACCGTAAAATACAAAGAACGCCAAAACTATCATTGGTACACCTCGTATTAAATTAACATAAATTGCCGAAATAATATTACAAACTTTATTTTCAACAACACTTGATAAACCAAAAACTATACCAAGTAAACATCCGAAAAATAATCCCAACATTGCCAAAAGCAATGTTTGTCCCATAGCTGCCATCAATAATGGACCGTAAGTACTTATAATCTGGCTCATAGCCCACAAAGCCTCCTATACATTCTATAAGGGCATAGAGAAAGCCACCATGCCCTTACAATTTTATTATTTTAAAAATTCAAATTACTCTCCTAAATATTTAACAATAATTTCATCATATTTACCATTTTCTTTAATATTTTTTAAACCTGTGTTAAAAAGATCTATAAGCTCTTGACTTTGTGTATCAAAGATAGCCAAACCATACTGTGCAGGTTCATTTTCTGTTCCATCAACAAATTTCATTGCCAATTCTCCAATTTTAATATTATATTTTAAAATTGGTGTATCATCTATACAGCCAGCAACCTGACCACCTAAAACTGCCTGATACATATCTGGTGATGTTGAAAATGTAACAACTTCAAAACCATATTTGTCTTTAATACTTTCAGCATAATTGTTACTCATCGTTCCATTTTTAACTGCAACTTTCTTACCTTTTAAATCTTCAAATCCTTTAACGGTTGAATCAGAAGCAACTGCCATACCTTGAGTTGCACCATAATAACCATCGGAGAAAATCCAACCTGATGCTTTTCTTTCATCTGTAATAGATGCACCTGCAATCATACCATCTGCTTGACCTGACTGACAAGCTGCTATGGCAGCATCCCAACCCACATACTGAATATCATATGTAAATCCTTGGTCCTCACTGATTGCTTTCAAAATATCCATATCAATACCAACTATATTTCCCTGTGCGTCTTGAAATTCAAATGGACTAAAACCTTTATCTGTTGCAATAGCAAAATGTTTTTCTCCTTTCTTTTCTCCTTCGTTTCCACACGCTGCTAAGCTAAAGCTCATTAAAACAGCTAACATTAATACTAATAATTTTTTCATAATTCTTCTCTCCTTTTTTTCATACATAAGATAAATTGTAACATAATAAAGGAAAAAATACAACAGTTTTTGATTATTCTCTAAGGAAAAACTCATGAACGTTGTTTTCAAAACCAATTTTTGACATTCTTTAAAAAAACACTTTCACTTCAATCTTCTTAAACTTTCGTAACATCTTCATTGCTAAGAAATATTTTTTTAATTCATAATAACTATTTTTTTACACGTACTCGCTGTTAATATCAAAAATTAAGTAACACAAAAACTTTTAAAGTTCGAGTAAATTTTTTATTACATTAAGCATTTTATATATACTTATATTCATTTTTCTTTGCCACCCAACATATCACTGTTATAATAAATGCTGCAAATTCAGCTACAACTATTGCAAACCAAACTCCATCTAAATCAAAGAAAACAGGTAAAATCAATATAGCCAAAAGTTGAAATACCAATGTTCTTAAAAAGGAAATAAGTGCCGAAATCAATCCATTATTAAGTGCTGTAAAAAATGCCGAACCAAATATATTAAATCCTGTCAATATAAATGACATAGAATATATTATAAATCCTCTTTTTGTCATTTCCATAAGTTCTGCATCATACCCTACAAATATTCCAGCTAAAACTTCTGACAATAATATTCCCGATATTGTAAGTACTACTCCTGATATTGCTAACAATTTTAAACTTTTCTTAAATATATTTTGAAGTTCTGAATAATTAGCCGCACCATAGTTATAACCTACAATAGGTGCTGTACCTATGGAATATCCAATAAATATTGCTACAAAAATAAAGTTTACATACATAATAACACCATATGCTGCTATTCCATTTTCTCCTGCAATCTTCATAAGTTGGAAATTGTATAGTATCCCAACTAGAGAAGATGAAATATTTGACATAAGTTCTGATGAACCATTTGTACAAGTTTTTACAAAAATTCCTAAATAGAATCTCATTTTATCCCCTCTGACACCGTGTT
>CAZQDT010000150.1:0-5867 GCA_964592005.1 uncultured Eubacteriales bacterium | reverse complement strand
TTACATTTGACGAAAGTAAAATTACTTCTGAAAAGATAATAGAGGCAGTACAGAAAGCTGGTTTTGATGCAAAACAAAAGGAAAGTGAAAAAGAAAAATTTAAAACATTAAAGTATAATGTCTATGGAATGAGCTGTGCAGCTTGTTCAAGTGGAATAGAAAGGGTTTTAAATAAAAAAAATGGTGTAGAGAAAGCAATAGTAAATCTTGCATCTGAAACAATGGAAGTTACATTTGACGAAAGTAAAATTACTTCTGAAAAGATAATAGAGGCAGTACAGAAGGCGGGTTTTGATGCAAAGGAAAGAGAAGATGATAGTAAGCAAATTATACCTGAGATGAGTATAGAAGAAAGAATGGCTGTTGATACGGAAAAAATCAGCGATTTTGAAATTTTACAGCAAAGACGTAAAAAAGAAACGGAAAATTATATAAAACGTTTTAAAATATCAGCCATATTTGCAATTCCTTTGTTTTATATTTCTATGGGAAGTATGTTAGGGCTGCCTATATTTGATTTTATTAATCCAGATATAAATCCTATTAATTTTGCTTTAATTCAAATGTGCCTTGCAATTCCTATAATGATTACTGGTTATAAATTTTATGTAGTAGGTACAAAAAGTATTTTAAGAGGAAATCCTAATATGGATTCTTTGGTTACATTGGGTACAGGTGCAGCATTTATATATAGTATGTATGGTTTGATTATGATAATTAATGGAAATACACATTATGTGCATCAGCTTTATTTTGAGTCATCAGGAATTATTATAACATTGATTTTGCTTGGGAAATCGTTGGAATCAAGAAGTAAGGGAAAAACTTCAGAGGCTATAAAAAAGCTTATGGATTTATCGCCTAAGACTGCCATTATAGAAATAAATGGAAAAGAAATGGAAATACCTGCCCCAAATTTAAAAGTCGGTGATATAGTAATAGTTAAACCGGGAAATTCAATAGCAGTAGATGGAATTGTTACAGAGGGTTATAGTTCAGTAGATGAATCAATGCTAACAGGTGAAAGTATACCAGTAGAGAAAACAGTCGGAAGTAAAGTATCCGGAGGAAGTATAAATAAAAATGGATTTTTTAAATTTAAGGCAGAAAAAGTTGGAAATGACACAGCACTTGCAAATATAATAAAGCTTGTAGAGGAAGCACAGGGTTCTAAAGCTCCGATAGCAAATTTGGCTGATAAGGTTGCAGGTTATTTTGTACCGACTGTATTTTTGATAGCGTTGATATCAGCAATTTTATGGTTTTTATCAGGACAAGAGATAAGTTTTTGTCTTAAAGTTTTTATTTCTGTAATGGTTATAGCTTGTCCATGTGCCTTAGGTTTGGCAACACCTACTGCAATTATGGTAGGAACAGGAAAAGGAGCCGAAAATGGAATACTTATAAAAAGTGGTACAGCATTAGAAATGGCACATAAAGTACAGGTAGTTGTATTTGATAAAACAGGTACTATAACAGAGGGGAAACCAAAAGTGACGGATATAATTTCTAATATTGGAGAAAATAAACTTTTGACATTGACTGCCTCCATAGAAAAAGCATCTGAACATATTTTAGGAGAAGCGATAGTAAAAGAAGCAGAAAACAGAGCTTTAATTTTAGAAAAACCTGATAAATTTGAAGCAGTGCTTGGAAAAGGAATTGTTGCATATTTGAATGGTCAGAAAATATTTGTAGGCAATGAGAAGCTTATGATAGCGAATAATATAGAAATAACATTGAAACCGGAATTTGAAAAATTTTCTTCAGAGGGAAAAACTCCTATTTATATAGCAATAGATGGAAAACTTGAGGGAATAATTGCAGTAGCGGATATAATTAAACAAACTAGCGTTCTGGCAATTGAAAGACTTCATAAGATGGGAATAGAAACCATAATGCTTACAGGTGATAATGAAACTACTGCTAAAGCTATTGCTAAACAGGTAGGTATAGATAGAATACTTTCGAATGTACTTCCAGAAGACAAGGCTAATGAAATAAAAAGACTTCAGCAGGAAAATAAAATAGTTGCAATGGCTGGAGATGGTATTAATGATGCACCGGCTTTAGCACAGGCGGATGTTGGAATTTCAGTAGGTTCAGGCACTGATGTTGCAATAGAGTCAGCAGATATAGTGCTTATGAAAAATAATCTTGTAGATGTTGCAAATAGCATAGAATTAAGTAAGAAGACAATAAGGAATATAAAACAAAATCTGTTTTGGGCATTTGGATATAACACTTTGGGTATTCCAGTAGCAGCAGGAGTTTTGTATATATTTGGTGGTCCATTATTAAATCCTATGATAGGAGCAGCAGCTATGGCATTTAGTTCTTTTAGTGTAGTAACAAATGCTTTAAGATTAAGAAATATAAAGTTAGGGGTGAAATAGTGAAAAAGACAATTAATATTGAAGGTATGGCTTGTATGAAATGTGTGGCAAGAGTAGAAAAAGCTCTTAGTGGATTATCAGGAGTAACAGAGGTAAAAGTAAATCTTGAAAATAAAACAGCAGAAATAGAAGCCGAGAATGTAACAGATGAAATTTTGAAAGAAACCATTGAAGATTTAGGGTTTGATGTAAAGGGGATAGAATAATATGGAAAATACAGAAAATATGGAAAATGAAAAAGAATGTTGTAATGAGGGAAAAGGAAACCGCCCACCTGAAGTTACAAGGGCTATTATAGTAAGACTTAATAAGATTGAGGGACAGATAAGAGGAATAAAGACAATGCTTGAAAAAGATATGTATTGTGAAGATGTCCTTATACAGATGAGTGCTGTACAGTCTGCAATGACTTCAGCAAGAAGATGTCTTCTTGAAAATCATTTGCAAACTTGTATAGTTCCAAGAATAAAAGAAGATGATGAAGAAGCAGTTGTAGAGTTTATGGAAATGTTAAAAAAGATGATAAAGTAGAGATTATTAAAGCGATAATTAGTTTAAATTAATTATCGCTTTTTTGTAAAATAATTTGATATATAATATTTTCTTTTAATTAATTTTAAATGAAGAATGTACATAAGTCGAGAGTGTTATATTTACATTAGAATGTCCCAATATCTTTTGTTCATTCAAAGTTGTTGCTAAATTTTTTAATTTTACTACTTGTAAAATTAATTTATCTATGTTATAATTAGCTAAGTTTTATGAAATTTACATATTTAAAATTTATCGTTTAAAAATCCCAGCAAATAGTTGTAGAAGTAAAATAAATTTGATAAAATAAAAGGAGAGAAGTCTATGAAAGATAGTGAAATTATAAGTTTAAAGAATGATTTGGCTTTTAAAAGAGCATTTTCAAATAAAAATAATATAGATATGCTTCAGGATTTATTATCCAGCATATTAGATATACCTTTTGAAAGCATTAAAGATATTAATATTAGAAATAATGAATTATTACCAGAAAGAAAAAACGAAAAGTATAGTATTTTAGACATAAATTTAATGGCAGATGATAAACTGATAAATATAGAAATGCAGGTTGCACAGGAAAGTTTTTTTGCAGACAGGACACTTTATTATTGGGCAAGACTATATACTTCAGAATTAAAGAGTGGTGATGGTTATGATAAGCTTCAGCAAGCAATATGTATAAATTTTTTAGATTTTAATATGTTTGAATGTGAGAAATATCATTCGATATATGAATTAAAAGAACGAAAAAATAATGATTTACTTACGGATAAATGTCAGATACATTTTTTAGAACTTAAGAAATATAAAAAACAGTATCCAAGTAGTCATTTAGAAAGTTGGCTTCAGCTTATAAACGCCAAGACAGAAAATGAACTGGAGATGGCAGGTAAATCAGATTTTCCGATGATAAAAAAGGCGGTGACGGTGATAATGGAAATGAGTGCAGATGAAAGATTAAAAGAAGAAATGCGAGTGCGAGAAAAAGCAATGTTGGATATAATTTCACATGAGAGAGAAAAAGAATTATTGGAATTGAAGAAAAAAGAGATGGAAGAAAAAATTAAGGTAATGAACGAAAAAATAAAAATAATGAAGGAAGAGGAAGAGGTACTGAAAGAAGAAAAAGAGGTACTGAAAGAAGAAAAAGAGGTACTGAAAGAAGAAAAAGAGGCGATGAAAGAAGAAAAAGAGGCGATGAAAGAAGAAAAAGAGGCGATGAAAGAAGAAATGAAAAAAGTGATGAAAGATAAAGAAAAATTAATAAAACGAAATGAAGAGATAGCAAAGAAAAGTGAAGAAATATTAAAGCAAAACGAAGAAATAGAAAAACAGAAAGAACAGATAAAGAAAAAGGGAATACAAGATTTAATATCTGTATGTGAAGATTTGGGAGCTAGTGTAAATGATGCAATTTTAAAGTTAATAGAAAAGTGTTCATTGTCAGAGCAAGAAGCTAAAAAATGTATAGAAGAATACTGGGGAAAATAGAAAAATAATTTTAAGAGGAACCTTTTGAAAGAAATTTGCAAAATATAGTTCCTCTTTTTTTTTATTTTAAATGCTTGTAACCAAAATTAAGTTTATACATAAAATATAGTATAACTAACAATATTTAATATTGTGTTAGTTAATAATAAAAAGAAGGGGGAAATAATATGGGAGCATTTGAAATGAATTTGTTAGAAAATGATGTTTCAACATTAAATCAGGGCTGCTGTAACGGAAATGAGGGAACAGATTGTATAACAACTCTTAAAGTTTATGACCAAGCAAGGTCGCAAACTTGTTTAAACAGAGAAATACTTGGTGCAGCAAGGGTAGCATATGGAACTTGTTCGCCTTGTGAGGGGGAAATAGTAACAGTACCAGCAGATGCAATAAGTGTGAGTGTAGAAAATGTAAAAATTAAAAAGATTACAGTAGTTGATAAAGAGCCAAATGATTTTAGAACAGGATATTGGGATATAGAATTACAATATGTATTTGAATATACTTTAGTATTTAATAAATCTAATGGAGAAGAAAAATGTTATGTAAATGCAACTAGTCTTTATAATAAAAAAGTAACTTTATTTGGCTCAGTAGGTTCAGATGTGGTAGTAGCAACTGATTTATTTAATGACTTATCAGCAACATTAGATGCAGATCCTATTGTAGTAGTTTCAGCAAAAGCAATAGGACTTTCAGCAGAAATAGCTTGTGCAAGAATATGTGGGGCGTCACTAGATGAAGTAATGAGTAGAAGAGAAGCATTTGTAACAATAGGTTTATTTACAATAGTTAAGCTTTGCAGACTTGTAGATTTAAGTGTTGAAACAAGAGGATTCTGTGTAGCAGATGAAATAGAAGATCAAGAAGAACTTACTCCATGTGAATTTTTTAATACTTTAAGTTTCCCATTTGATGTATTTTCACCACCAAAGAAGAAAGATAATTCAAATTGTAATAGAAATGGTTCAAGAAAGAAAAATTGTGGTTGCGGTGAATAAAATGTAGGTCGTTGCATTGATAAGGTGCAACGACCTCTATTTTTGATATAATCAGAATAATGTAAAAAATTTTTGTATTGATTTAATATTGAATTTATTATACAATAATAAATGAGGTTCGATACACTTTTTGACAATTAAAAATTTTTACATATCAGTTGAAGTATCGAAAAATAATTAGGAGGGGAACAAAATGTACGATTTTGAAGAAATTAAAAAAGTTGACCCAGAATTAGCTGAGTCAATACAGTTGGAATTAAAAAGACAAAGAAATAATATTGAGCTTATAGCTTCTGAAAATATAGTTTCAAAAGCTGTTATGGCTGCAATGGGGTCACCTCTTACTAATAAATATGCAGAGGGATATCCTGGAAAACGTTATTATGGCGGTTGTGAATATGTAGATATAGCAGAAAATCTTGCAATAGAACGTGCTAAAGAATTATTT
>CAZQDT010000149.1:0-5892 GCA_964592005.1 uncultured Eubacteriales bacterium | reverse complement strand
TGAAAAATATGGATATTAAAAAGGTTATATGTATTGGCGGTGGCTTTGAAATGAAATGGACTAGAAATGTTATAGAAGAGGTATTTTCAGAGGCAGAAATTGAAACTATGAAAAATTCAAAAGGGATTATTTCACAAGGAGCTTGTATAAGTGCAGCAGCAGAACTGGGTTTATTGGGGGATATGGAATATAATTTTAAAGATTATAATGTAGTTGAACAAGATATAGGTCTAAAAGCATTATGGAATACCCAGCAGCAATTTATACCATTTATCCATAAAGGTGATTTTTGGTGGGAATCGGGAGGAGAAAAGGTATTTATAGTTGATGAAGAAAAAGATATAACCATTTATACAAAAGATAGTCTTGGACAGGAAATAAAAAGAGCTGTTATAGATTTGAAAGAATTACCTGAAAGACCTTCAAAAACTACAAGATTGAAGATAAAGTTAAATTTTGAAAAATATAATTTAATAAGCGTGAATATAAAAGACTATGGTTTTGGAGAATTTTTTGAAGCTTCAGATTTTGAAAAAAATATAGAAATAAAATTATAGGAGGAGTAGAAAATGAATTGGGAGGAGTACAAAAAGCAGATAGAAGAAAAAGAAGATTTGCCGGAAGAGTGGTACATACTTGGAATAGATTTAGGTACTACTAATTCTATAATAAGTTATTGGGACAATATAAATAAAAAACCTGAACCAATAGATATAAGTAATGGATTTGGAAAAATTCCGTTACCATCAGTAGTTCAATATAGAGAAAATGAAGATGGTGGAGAGGGAGAATGGGTAATAGGAGAAGAAGCTTACCGTTCAATGAAAATGTATCCAGAAACCACAATACGTTCAATTAAACGAAAAATGGGAACTTCTGAAAAAATTATAATTGACGGAAAAGAATATCTTCCAGAAGAAATATCAGCCAAAATACTTAAAGAACTTATAGAACATTGTCAGAGTATGAATCCTAAGGCAGAAATAGCAGGCTGTGTAGTTTCAGTGCCATACGATTTTGATGATGCAGCTAAAAAAGCTACAATGAAAGCTTGTTATTTGGCAGGACTTGAAGATAAGCTTATATGCTTGATAGAAGAACCTAAAGCTGCTGCACTTGCTTATAATTTCCGTCATTCTTTAGATAAAGATGAAAAAATTATGGTATTTGATTTTGGTGGAGGTACATTAGATATAACACTTTTTCATGTACTGGAAAAAGATGAAACACGTATAAAATTGCAAGTAATAAGTGAGGTTGGAAAAGCTTACCATGGCGGTGACAATGTAGATGAAATCATATATAATTACTGTATGGGACTTGTAGAGAACAAAACAGGACAGACATCAAAAAATATGCCTATTGAAAATCAGGCAGAGCTCGCAATGAGAGCAAGGGAAACTAAAGAAAGACTTTCAGGGGTGAAAAGCTTTAGGATACCATTTACGTTCTGTGTTCCTCCTTTTGTAGAGCAGATAACAAGAGATAAATTAGAAGAAATGATATCTGAATTTGCGGATAATACAAGAAAACTTGTAATAAAAGCATTAAGAGAAGCTTATACAGGAGCGTTGACAGCAGATGATATAGATAGAGTTCTTTTAGAGGGTGGTTCTTCTCAAATGCCTTGGGTTAAAGATATGCTTATAGGTATATTTAATGATGAAAATAAAATATATTCTTCAGAAAGACCAGCACTTGATATATCAATAGGTGCAACTTATTATGCAGCTATGAAAATGGGACTTATGGAAGCACAAGATGTTGAAGATGAAGGTCGAGTAGGAGAAAAGATTAATGTTGAGTTTGAAGTTACTGTTCCGCATGATATTGGACTGGAGGTAAGCAATGGTACTAAAAAATCTTTTTTTGCAATGATAAAGAGAGGTACATCTTATGCACTTGCTAAGAAAAGTCATATATTTACTTTGTCAGGGAACACACCTGAAGATATGACTTCTTTAGATTTACGAATTGTCGAAAGAATTGACAAAGAGGATACAATAGATGAATGTAAACTTATAGGAGAAGTGACAATTACAGGATTGCCGGAAAGGCCATCAGGAAAGACTAAATTGAAAGTAGAGCTTTCAGTTGAGGAAGAAGGCGGAATGGTTAAAGGTTCGGTAGAAGATTTAGGATTTGGAGAAATGTATGCTCCAAGTGGATATAAATTTGATTTTGAACCATCAAGATATAAAAAAGTATTAGTTGAAGGATAAAAAGAAAGGGTGATAATATGGCATATTTAGGTATAGACTTAGGAACAACAAATTCGGTGGCAATTATTTATAATGATAAAACAGATGCCACAGAAGTAGTAAGAATAGATGGAGTAGATGAAATACTGCCATCAGTTGTAAGTTATAATGATGGAGAAGTAATTGTTGGAAGCGAAGCGAAACAAGGAGCAATTATATATCCTGAAAGTACAATTATATCGGTAAAAAGAATGATGGGAAGCAGTGAGAAAATAGATGTAGGAGAAGACCAAAAACTTCCTGAAGAAATTAGTGCTGAAATTCTTAAAAAGCTTAAAAATGCAGCAGAGGAGCAAACGGGTGAAATTTTTTCGGAAGTAGTTATAACTCATCCAGCATATTTTAATGACCGTCAAATATTTGCTACTAAAAAAGCTGGAGAATTAGCAGGTTTTAGCAATGTATATCTTCTCTCTGAGCCTTTATCGGCAGCTATTGAATATGGTTACAGACAGGGTTATGCTCAAACATTATTAGTATACGATATGGGTGGCGGTACATTTGATGCCTGTGTACTTAAAGTTTCTAAAGATGAAAATAACCAAGAGATATTTCAGGAACTTTCAGATGTCGGAGATATGAATTTAGGTGGAGATGATTTCGATAATGAACTTATTGCATTTTTAAAAGAAAAATTTAAAGAACAATCTTCATTGGATATAGACGAACTTGAAGAAAGCGAAAGAAAGAGAGTAATGCAGAAACTTAAACAGGAAGCTGAAAAGACAAAAAAACAGCTCTCAGGTACAAATAAAGCACTTATACGTATAAATCCGCTTTTGATAAAAGAAGGAGTACCCAAAAATCTTTCTCTGGAACTTACACGTGAAGAGTTTGAGGCAATGATAAGGAAATATGTGGATAGAAGCAGGGATATTATTGCAGAGGCTTTGAAACGTGCAGGAAAAGAGGTAGATGATATATCTAAAGTTATTTTGGTAGGTGGTTCAACTCTTATCCCTATGGTAAAAAGAATGGTAAGTGGTTTTATAAAAGAGCCTTACAGAGCTACTGACCCAGCTAAGAGTGTAGCTATGGGAGCCGCTATTTATAATTATCTTATACATCTTCCTAATAGTGGTGTTAAGGTAGGACAGATTACAAGACAAATATTCGGTACTGAAGCTGTGGTAAATGTTTCAACTATGGAAAAGAGATTGATACCAATAGTTCCTATGGGAAGTCCGATACCTTGTAAAATAGTAGATAATAATTTTGCTACAATGTCAGGAGCAACCAATGTACAGGTAGATGTTTATCAATGGGAACAAGGAAATGAAGAAACCAAAAAATATGCTGGTAGTGTAATAATGGATGGATTGTCAGGAGTTACACAGCTTGAAATTACTTATGCAATAGATGAAAATAACCTTTTTGAGGTACTTGTGAAAGATATGTCTACGGGGAAGGTTGAAAAGGCAGAATTTGACAGAACTAAGGAAATACCATTACCTGTAAAACCAAAAGCTGTTTCAGCAAATACAAATGTTACATTTATTATAGATACAACGGGAAGTATGGATACTTATATAAATGGTGTAAAAGATAGGGCAATAGAGTTTTCTGAAATTTTGAAAAGTAAGGGAGCAGGTTTTCAACTCGGACTTATTGGATTTGGTGATTTAGGGGAAAACGAAAAACCAAGTATTTATAATTTTACTGATGATGTTGAAAAATTCCAAAGACAGGTTAAAAATATTCCGAGAACTTATGGTGGTGATATACCTGAGTCAGCATTAGATGCTATTGAAACAGGAGTAGAACTTATAAGGGGAAGTAAATTAGACCCAACAGCTAAAAATATATTTATACTTATAACGGATGCTCCTCCTCATGTTCCAACAGTGAGCGGAAAGGGTATAGAAGATATGGCTAATTTACTTCAAGCAAATAATATAACTACTTATGTAGTTGCAAGAAGAGATAAAGCTAGTATAGATGCTTATGACAGTTTAACAAGACCTAATGGAAAGTATTATGATTTAAAAGATAAATTCTATGATATACTTGACAATATTGCAGTGAGTATTACAGAACTTATAAGATTGTAGTATAAAAGCTAAAAGTTACTATAAAATTAAATGTTTTGTGTTTGATACTTAATTCTTGAAGAAAAAAATAAGAAGTAGCAGTTGTATTTTAGTGCAACCACTACTTCTTTTTATTTATTTTTCAGCATATTTTTTTAAATCTTCAGCAAGCTTGTAAATATTATTTAAAATAGTATTACATTCATCCATGTGTTCAACAGCTGAAACAGAAGTTTTTACCCCTTCTGAAGAGCAGGCAGCAACTTCTTGACTTGCGGCAGAAAGTTGTGAAATATTATCTGAAATTGTATCAGTAGACTGTAAAATGGATTGCATGCTTTTTTCAGTACTAGTAATATTAGAAGATAAAATTTCCATTTCTTGGTTGATTTCAATGAAACGTTTTCCAGTATGTTCAATCATTTCATTTTGTTTCATAACGGAAGAAACTGAATTTTCAATGCTTGTATTGGCAAGTTGTGTATCTTGATTGAGTTTAAAAATAATTTGGGTAATATTGTTAGATGCTTCTTGAGTTTGTTCTGATAATTTACGAATTTCTTCTGCAACAACAGCAAATCCTTTTCCTGCATCACCAGCTCTTGCGGCCTCAATAGAAGCATTTAAAGCAAGCAAATTAGTTTGGCTTGCGATTTCCATAATAGAGCTTACAATATTCTGTACTTCATTTACTTTTATAGTCAAATTTTCAATAACTTTAACAGTGGTATTACTTGTTTGTTCAACATTTTCAGATTGTTTTTTGAGCTCAATTATTTCAGCATAACCTTCATGAATTGTCTGACTTGTCTTATTTGAAGCTGTTGTCATTTTTTGAATTTCTTTTTCAGCAGAGTCTGAAATTTTTTGAATGTCAACACACATTTCAGCTTGTTTTTGAATGGATTCAGCAGTATTTGTAGTGCTATCAGCTATGTTTTTCATTGCAAAGTTATTTGTATCAATACAAGTTTTTAAATTGTCAATCTTTTTAATAGCTTCATCAAAACGTAAACCAATTTCATTTGCAGTATTGACAATTTTTTGGCTGACTTCATTTTGTTTCTGAGCTGCTTCTGTAATAGAGGCTATATTTTGTTCATTAAATTCATTTAAAATTTTTGTTACAGAAACAGAAGATATAGCAGATAAAATCAATGTAAACATAATAACAAAAGCTTCATCACTGTATAAACTATCAGAATTATTATATTGTATAATTAACCTTAAAATATTTGAAATAATAACTACAATATTTCCATAAATAGTGATTCTTACATTCATAAAAATCATAGACATGAACAGAAATAAAAAACCATAAATAAATGAAACACTGTTTTTGTTAAAAATAGCAATTATAAAATATGTAATAGAACAGCTTATCATTAAGACTATGGAACAGAATTTTTTATCCCGTTTAGTAATAAATGCAGGAATACAAGCTATAACTGAAAGTGATGTAACAAACATTTGTATAATTACAGAAAAAGTAGGTTTTTTTATTAGTATTACACCTATAAAAGTTAAAATTAAGTAAATATAAATGACAGGAAAAACGCATGAATTAAATTAATAAATTCTGTTAAAATTTAGTCATATAT
>CAZQDT010000148.1:0-5924 GCA_964592005.1 uncultured Eubacteriales bacterium | reverse complement strand
ATTATATCCATATGTACAATATAAATAATATTTACTATCTTTACTTATATAATTCCTGTTAAATTCCAAAGTGTTTAAGGTTTGGAGGGAAAGACCTGTTTTGGCAGCAACATCAGAAAGAGTAAGCCTTTGTTTTAATCTTTCGCTTCTTATTATATAACCGATACTTCCGGGAGTTATATTTGAGAGGGTGTCAAAAGATGTAGATAGGTTTGTTGACATTTCAGAATGCTTGCAACTGGTAATTCTCTTGGAAAACTTGCAAATGCCATAGTGGATACACCTGTAATTATGGCATGTAAATCCCATCTTAGAAATCAGGCACCATTAGTTTTGGCTGTTTCTACAAATGATGGTCTTAGTATGAGTTTAAAAAATATAGGTTTGCTTATGAACACAAAAAATATTTATTTTATACCTTTTGAGCAGGACAATTGTATTGCTAAACCCAATTCTTTGGTTGCAAAGATGGAATTAGTAATTCCTACAATATTAAGTGCTTTAGAAGGAAACCAAATACAGCCAGTGTTAACAAAATAAAAAAAGGAGTTGCTGCCACAAAAAGCAGTAACTCCATAGTAGATTAAAAATTCTTTTTTTCTTTTTCTCTTATAAAATGTCCGGTGCTAGGAAGTTTTTCTGTTCGATAATATTCAATATCTTCTATATTATTTATGTTTTCTTTTGTTAAAACTTTAGATATAATACTATTTTTCTTTAAAGTCATTACCTGTATACCAGTGGAAGTTTTGGAAGTTTTTGTTTCTAATAATGAAGTATTAAATAATGTAGCCTTATCTAAATTTCTTACAAACAGTAAATCTTCATCTTCATAAATAGCTTTGATAAATACAAGCTTACTCTTGTCAGAATAAGCGTTTATAAGCTTTTTACGATTCATTTTAGTAGAGTAGGTTTCAATAGGTATTTTAGCTGCTTTACCATTTTCAAAGCCAAAAAGCATATATCCACTATAATCATTTGCAATAAGTGCATATATAATATTTTCGTCATTATCCATTCCAAGGACATTAGGAAGATATTCTCCTAAACTGCTTGCTTTACAGTCATTTATATCATAAAGTTTTGTTTTATATACATTGCATTTATCTGAAAAGAAAATAATTTCAGATTTATTTGTTGCCTCTAGTTCTTGTAACATTTCATCGTCTTCTTTGAGCTTTTGCTCAGAGGCAGAACGGAGTGAAACAAGTGTAATTTTCTTGAAATAACTGTGTTTTGTAAGAAAAAGTTTAACAGGATAATCTTCTATTAAAGTTTCTGTTGATATTTCGGGTATTTCTTCTGAAGATATAATAGTTGTTTTTCTCGGTTTTCCATAAGTTTTAGAAATTTCTTTGAGTTGTTTACATATTAATTGATTTATTTTATTTTCACTTTCAAGAATTTCTTTTAACTCTTCTATCTCCTTTTTTAAAGAATCCAGTTCGGAAATACGCTTTAAAATATATTCTTTATTAAGACTTCTAAGTTTAATTTCTGCAATATATTCAGCTTGAACTTCATCTATGTCAAATCCTTTCATAAGATTTGGAATAACGTTTTTATCTTCTTCAGTATCCCTGATGATTTTTATTGCCTTGTCGATATCAAGAAGAATTTTTGAAAGACCTTCTAATAAATGAAGTTTATCAGATTTTTTAGTTATATCATATTCGAGTTGGCGTTTAATACAGCCTGTTCTGAAATAAATCCATTCTTTAATAATTTCTTTTATACCCATTACTCTTGGACTTCCATTTATAAGAATGTTGAAATTACAACTAAAGCTATCTTGTAAAGAAGTCATTGTAAAAAGCTTGTGCATAAGAAGTTCGACATTTGTGTTTCGTTTAATATCAAGAGTAATACGAAGTCCGTTTATGTCAGTTTCATCTCTTACATCGTTGATTTCACGTATTTTATTTGATTTTATAAGAGATATTATTTTGTCAATAATTATTTCGGTGGTGGTACTATATGGAATTTCGGTAATTTCTATACAATTATTTTTTTTATCATAGTTATATTTAGAACGTATTTTAAAGCTTCCTCGTCCTGTATTGTATATCTGTTCAATTTCTTTTTCGTTATAAAGAAGTTCGCCACCAGTAGAAAAATCAGGAGCGGGAAGATATTTTTTTAATGAAATATCAGGATTTTTGATATAAGCAATAGTAGTATCACAAAGTTCTTTTAAATTAAAACTGCATATTGAACTTGCCATACCTACTGCGATACCCTGATTGGGATTTGCTAAAATATTAGGAAAACTTGTAGGTAAAAACAATGGTTCTTTCATTTCACCATCATAATTATCTACAAATTCAACAGTATTTTTATCTATATCTCTAAATATTTCGTTGCATATAGGGTCGAGCTTGACTTCGGTATAACGTGGAGCTGCATATGCCATATCCCTTGAATATTGTTTGCCGAAGTTACCTTTTGAGTCTACAAAAGGATGAAGTAGTGCTTCATTTCCCCTTGTAAGTCTTACCAATGTTTCATAAATTGCACCATCACCATGTGGATTAAGTTTCATAGTCTGACCTACAACATTTGAAGATTTTGTCCTTGCCCCTGTAAGCAGCCCCATTTTATACATTGTGTATAACAATTTACGATGAGATGGTTTAAATCCATCTATTTCAGGAATTGCTCTTGAAACTATAACACTCATTGCGTAAGGCATAAAATTAAGTTCCATTATATCAGTTATATTTTGTTTATTTATATTTTCATTTGAAACCACTAAATCCATCTCCTAGCTTATATCGGATAAATCTAAATATTTGTATCCGACTTCTTCTATATGTTTTTTTCTTCCTTCAAGATTATTTCCCTCAAGTAAATCAAATACTAGTTGTGTCTTTTCAGCATCTTCCGGAACAACCTCGATAAGACGACGTGTAGCAGGATTCATAGTAGTCTGCCACATCATTTCAGGTTCATTCTCTCCAAGACCTTTTGAACGTTGAATTTTATATTTGCCATTTAATTTAGATAATATTTTATTTTTTTCAGATTCACTGTATGCAAAGTATGTTTTTTTAGCAGAAGTAATTTCGTATAAAGGAGATTCAGCAATAAAAACTTTGTGCATATCTATAAGTGTTGGAGTGAGGCGATAAAGCATTGTAAGCAGTAATGTACGTATCTGAAAACCATCCACATCTGCATCGGTACATATAATAATTTTACTCCATCTGAGTTGTTCTAAATCAAACGAATTTAAATCTTTATTGTGTTTGGATTTTATTTCTACACCACAACCTAAAACTCTAAGTAAATCTGTAATTATTTCACTATTAAAAATTTTTTCATAGTCTGCTTTAAGACAGTTTAAAATCTTACCTCTTATAGGCATAATAGCTTGAAATTCTGCATCACGTCCCATTTTACATGAACCGAGAGCAGAGTCACCTTCTACAATATATATTTCACGTTTTGAAATATCTTTTGTACGACAGTTGACGAATTTTTCCACACGATTGTTTAAATCTATTGTGCCAGTAAGTTTTTTCTTTATATTTATTCGTGTTTTTTCTGCACTTTCACGACTACGTTTGTTTATAAGCACTTGATTGGCTATTTTGTCAGCTTCTGACTTATTTTCTATGAAATAGATTTCAAGTTGCTTTTTCAAATAGTCAGTAAGTGCGTCCTGTATAAATTTATTAGTTATTGACTTTTTGGTCTGATTTTCGTAACTTGTTATTGTTGAAAAAGAATTAATAACAAGTATAAGACTATCTTCTATATCTGTAAAAGTTATTTTTTTATCATCTTTTTTATAAAGAGAATTATTTTTTATGTATTGGTCTACTGCATATACAAAGGCAGATTTTACAGCTTTGTCAGGGGAACCTCCGTATTCAAGGAAACTAGAATTATGGTAATATTCTATAAGATTTATTTCATTGTTGAAACAAAAGCTTATCTGAAATTTAAGTTTATATTCAGGTTTGTCTGCTCTGTCACGTCCTTTTGTTTCATCAGCAAAATAACAGATATCTGTAAAACCTTTGTCTTGATTTATTTCTTTTATGTAATCTTTAATACCATTTTCATAAAGATAAGTAAAAGTTTCATCACTTTCTTCATCGTATAATTTAAATGTTATACCCGAATTAACAACTGCCTGTTTTTTTAAAATTTCTTGAAAATATTCCAATGGAATTTTTATATCAGTAAATACATCTAAATCAGGTTTCCATATAAAAGTAGAACCTGTCGGGAGATTGGGAACTTTCTCCTTTTTAAGTCCGCCGATATTTTCACCTTTTTCAAAATGAAGAGTATATTTAAAACCATCACGATGCACTTCTACATCCATATATTCAGAACTGTATTGTGTAGCACATAACCCTAGTCCATTTAAACCTAAGCTATATTCATAATTTTCGCTGGAATTATTTTGATATTTTCCACCTGCATAAAGTTCACAAAACACAAGTTCCCAGTTGTATTTTTCTTCTTTTGTATTATAATCAACTGGACAGCCTCGTCCGTAGTCTTTGACCATTATTGAGTGGTCAGAAAATCGTGTAACTTCTATAATGTCGCCAAAGCCTTCTTTGGCTTCATCTATTGCATTTGAAATTATTTCAAATACAGAATGTTGACAACCTTCAATACCATCTGAGCCAAAAATTACACTTGGACGTAATCTTACTCTGTCAGCTCCTTTTAAGGAAGTAATACTTTCATTGTTATATGAAGGAGTATTTTTATCTTTCACAAAAACACCTACTTTGTTAATATTTTATGTTTCAGTCAAAATATTTTTAACAAGTTTTATAATAGTAAAAATTTAATTACTTTAAATAAAATATAAGACAAAACAATATGCAATAAGTTTACAACAAACAAATGTTTTGTGTCAAGATAAATTTTATATTTTTATAAATTATTATTTTGAGATAAAAATTATTTTGCTACTCATAAAACGAAATTAGACAAAAATTTTATTAAATTGATAAATTTTTGAAAAAACATCTCACAAGGCAGATGGGAAAATATAGTGAAAGTTTTATCCAAGTCGTAAAAAATTTTGTATTTGAAATAAACCACATTGTATTATATAATTTAATACTAAAGGAAATGAAAAATTTGCTCAAATCGCAAATGTTTTCATATTTAAAATAAATTAAATTATATTATATAACTTTTACATTTTTAACCCATCATCAAGAAAACTTTTCAACTTCTTATCATTCAAAAACTCATATTGTTTACTTAAATCTAAATAAATTTCAGTTGTTTTAATATCACTATGACCCATTAAAAGTTTAAGACGATATATGTCACCATATTCATTTATTAAAAAATTTGTTGCAAAAGTATGTCTAAGTAAATGCGGGTGAAGTCGTTCTACTCCTGCACGTTTTCCAACGTTTTTTAAAACAAAACTTAAACGACTAATACTTATTTTTATACCTTTTTTACTGCAAAATAAAAATTCATTATCAATATTATTGGCTTGACGTAATTTTATATAATTTTCTATACTTTGACAACAAAAATTAGAAAGGGGCAAAACTCGTTGTTTGCCACCCTTGCCATTTTTTATTATTAAGTAGTTATTGTTAAAATTGATATCATTTAGTTGTATGTTTACTACTTCTTTTATTCTTAATCCATTATCCAACATCAAACAAAAACATATGTAACAACTGTATTCATTAAAATTATCTAAATTAAAATTACTCATTAAGTTCAAAATTTCATCTTTATTCAAAATTTCTATATTCTTCTTCTGAACCTTAACAGAACTAATAGAAGAACATAAATCAATAGAGATATAGCCATTGATATATAAAAATTTTAAAAAAACTTTTAATCTTATAACATAATTGCGAACGCTACTAGAAAGGCAGGTTTTATATAAATTTAATATATAGTCATTAATGATTAAAATA
>CAZQDT010000147.1:0-5933 GCA_964592005.1 uncultured Eubacteriales bacterium | reverse complement strand
GAATGCCTTTCATCTTCTACTTTAAAACTAAATTTTATATTCTCCATAGTCAGTCCATCTATATGTCTTGCATACATTCCATATGCCGGCAAAATCCCCCAATTGCTTGGTTCAGGATATACATTAGGCAATTCAGGCACATTGTAAGGGTCATCTGTCCAACAGTTATTCTGGCTATCCCAATCCACTCTTGGAAGTAATCCCTCATCTTTTAAGAAAAATGTATTTACAAGCCAAGGTAAAGTCTGTACAAAGCTTTTGGTTTCATACTGGGAATATTCCCAATTTGTATTAAGCTGACGTTGTTCTACAGCATGTTCCATTTTTAAACCGCCCCTGTATTCAACTTCTATATTTTTCAAATATACATTTTTTATCGGACTATCTACAAGCCCCATAAAAATAATCGGATAGCGAGGGTCTGCATTTGTTATTTTTACATTGCTAATTTCAATATTATAAATTTTAGCTATATGGTCTGAACCCGAACCATTTGCATATAAAAATAAATCTTTTTCAGCTATTTCTTTAGAATAATCTGTTACATACTGTTTTGTTTTTTCATCATATTTTTTCAAATAATATTTTCCACTCTCAAATATGAAATTTGCAGTATTAATCTTGGCAGGTTCTTTTGCATCAACTATTTTAAAGCTTGAGTGTCCATCTACTGTCACTTCTTTTGTTTTGTTGTATGATGGAGTATAACGTTTGATAGGATATTTTTGGTAACCTTGTGTATTTGGAAGTATCCAATTTCTATTATCCAATCTCACATTTGTTTCTTCCGCTGTCACTAATTCTTTTAATGAATTTCCTGTTACTGGAAATCTTGCTCTCTCCCCTATTTTTATAAATATAGGTGAACTGCTTACATTGTCCATAACACAGTCAGTAAATATAATATCGTTCAAATCAGAGCCATCTACTGCTTCCATGGCAAAACCTCTAGAACGGTCAAATTTTACTCGTCTAATCGTAACCAATTCATAACCACAAGTTGACTCTGTACCAAATTTTACTCTTGCAGTAGGTCCGCATCTATCAGTCGCTATAAGTTTATCCCTTGTATATGTCTTAGCAAGCACAGAACCGGCATCATAGCCACTTACTATACAATCCTCTATAAGTACATTTTTTGTAGGCATAAATATACCTGCTCCATAAGATGATTTCATAACCAAAGCATCATCTGTAAGGGAATTAAATGTACAATTTCTTACAGTAACATTTTCACAGCAATCTATATCAAAAGCATCTCTTGTAGTATCAACTATCATATCTTCTACAAGCATATTTGTTACTCCTTCTGTTATAATTGCAAAATGTCCACCTATAAGGATATCAAACTCTTTAAGTATAACATTTTTACAACGTACAAGAGAAATTCCTTTATTACCAAACCATTCTCCATTATGTCCTTTTTGATTTCTCATAGTATTGTCAAAAGGGTCGCCACCCTGAAGTACATAATTTCTATATCCTGTTTCTTCATCTATATAACTTCCATCAATAAGTCCATCACCATATATCATGACATTTTCAATATCAGCACCATATATAAGACTATTTTTAAAATATGTATGTCCATGGTCCTGAAGCCCTGCATATAAATTTATTTCAGGTTCATCATAATTTCCACCCTCACCAATCTGTTTTTCACGGGCTTTTTTTATATCTGTCCTTGCAGCATGAATTACTGCTCCATTTTCTAAATATAAATTAACATTACTTTTAAGTCTTATTGTGTAACATTTAAAATCTCCTACCGGAAATATTACTGTACCGCCATTTTGAGCAGCTGTTTCTATTGCTTTATTTATTGCATTTGTATTATCAACAGGATTTCCATTAGGTTTTGCTCCAAAATCCATTATATTGTATTTTTTATTTTCTTTAAGCAAATCTTTTACTTTTATGGAACAACCTGTTGCCTGTGGAATATTATACATATTTCCCCTCCTAAATTATTATTTAAAATTTTCAACCCTGTCTGCTAATGCAATAGTAGACGGTCTATGTGCAATCATTATTATTGTTTTATTATTTTTAATAGATTTTAAAGCTTCATTTACCAGACGTTCCGATTCATTGTCTAGTGCAGAAGTTGCTTCATCTAAAAGTACAATCGGTGCATCTTTTAAAATTGCTCTTGCAATAGCTATTCTCTGTCTTTGACCACCCGAAAGTTTATTTCCTCTCTCTCCCGCATAAGTGTCATATCCATTTTCCAATTCCTGTATAAAATCATGTGCATATGCAAGTTTAGCCGCCTGTACTATTTCTTCATCTGTTGCGTCAAGCTTTCCAATACGAATATTTTCTTTTATTGACTCATTAAACAAATATGGTTCTTGAGGAACATATGCTATCAACTTTCTTATATCCGAATTTGAAATATTTTTGTAAGATTTTCCCTCTACACTTATATCACCATTTATAATAGGATATAAACTCAACAAAAGCTTTGAAAGCGTAGTTTTTCCACAACCGGAATGACCGGTCACTGCAATACTTTCTCCTTTATTTATATACAATGAATAATCTTTTATAAGCAGTTTATCTTCTGAATAATAAAATTCAATATTTGAAATATCCATAAAATTTTCAGAAGAATTTTTCTCTTCAGTCACATACCAGCTATCCGGTTCTTTTTCTTCATCTATAAAATTAAATATATTTTCTGCATTTACAAGGCAACCTACAAACTCTGGTATATATCTTCCAAGCTGTAAAAACTGATATGAAAATCCATTATATAAAGTATAAATTGCAGTAACCGCTCCTAATGTGGTATGCCCTTCCTGTACAAAATAAACTCCAAGTATAAGAAATGTCAATGCACACAAAAGGTCAAAACCACCATTACAGCCTTCCAGACAACCTATATACATAATCCTTTTATTACTTTGTTTTGCATATTTTTCATTTTCTTCTATAAATTCATCTACCGTACTTTTGCCAGAAGAATACATTCTTGCCTGTTCCATACCCTGCAAAAGATTTGACAGTTTTTCTGTCATTGTTTTATTAGTAAATGAAAGTTCTTTTGAAACTTTGCCCATAGGCTCAACCAACAATGTATTTATTAAAAGCATAACCAAATTTACTCCTATAAGACAAAGTGTAATTTTCCAGCTTAAAATAAACATAGGGATTACAAAAACTATTACCTGTAACAGAGGTGCTACCATTCTTCTAAAACGTGAACCATATATACTAGCCATTTTTTCTACATCATATGAAATTTTTGACATAATTTCTCCACTATGGTGAGTTTCATAGTAAGAATATGGCAGACGTACTGCATTACGAAAAAGTAAACTATATAACTTCCCACAGGCACGCTTTGCCTCTACATTATAAGTAATGGTTGCATTTCTATATACTATAAGCAAAATAATTCCTGCAATTACATTTATAACAATTATTTGTAACATTTGACTTGTATTTCCTGTCTGTGCTGCATCTATCACACTTTTTACAAGAAGAGATGACATAACCGAAAACATTGCCCAAGTGGTACTCATAAGAAATATTGCTGTAAAATAAATTATACAACGTTTTCCCATAATTTTCATTGTCCTTAAAAACAATTTCCAAAGTTTCATTTATCATCTCCCCCTTCATCTTCATTTTTCAATTCAGTTTCCTTTCCATACATTCCTGCATATACACCCTGTTTTTTCAACAATTCATCGTGCGTTCCCTTTTCTGCTACAACTCCATTTTTCAATACCATAATCTCATCAACATTTTTAATAGTCGATAGGCGATGTGCTATTATAATACAGGTTTTATTTTCTGAAAGCTTATCTATTGCCTGTTGTATCAGTCTTTCTGTTTCAACATCTATTGCAGAAGTAGGTTCATCTAAAAGTAAAATAGGTGCATTTTTTAAAAATGCTCTTGCTATGGAAATTCGCTGTCTTTCTCCACCAGACAATAAAACTCCTCTTTCACCTACAATAGTTTCATACCCTTGAGGTAGACTCATAATAAAATTATGTATTTCTGCTTTTTTACAAGCTTCAATTATTTCATCTTTACTCGCTCTTAAATTTCCATATTTTACATTTTCATAGATTGTTGCGGGAAACAAGAAAACATTTTGCGATACAAGAGCCATATTTTCTCTAGCACCTTCAATGTCCCACTCTTTATAATCTCTGCCAAACAATCTGTACTTTCCTGAATTTATCAAATAAAAACCACATAAAATGTGAAAAATAGTGCTTTTACCACCACCTGACTCTCCCACAAACGCTACTTTAGTACCTGTATAAATATCAAAAGAAATATTATTCAATATTTTTTTATTTTCAATATAACTAAAATCTACTTTTTCAAAAGAAACTGCTATTTTTTCGTTTGTACCTGTTTTTTCTACTCCGCTTGGCTCGTCATTTTCATTTAAAATATTTTCTATACGCTTTACACATACCATTTTTTCTTTAAAATCTACCATTACAAATGGAATACCTATAAAAGACATTACAAATTTCTGCAAAATAATTATAAATGCCATAAGCTCTCCTACGCTCAAATTTCCCTTAAGTACCAATGTATAAGCATATACAGCACATACAATATCTGGAAGCCATTGTAAAATCTTCCTTATAATAATCGCATTATTTGTAATCCTTGTTCTTCTAGCTTCATTATCCACTAAATCCTCCGCGGCACAATCTAATTTTTTCTGAAAATACTCCTCTGCTCCAAAACTACGTAGCACCAAAATTCCACTTACACAATCCTGAATTATATCCAAAATAGTATCTGATTTCTGTCTAAACACTTTTTTCAATGCCATCATTTTTTTAGCCATCTTATTTGTAAAAAACATAATAATCGGATAACATAAAAAAATTAAAAAAAGTAATGTAATATTTAGTTTACCAACATATATTGAATAGACTACAAGACTTACAAAATTTCCTGCAAGCTCAGGAAGGGTTTCATTTAAAAGCGTATCCGTTTCTGCTATATCACTATTCATCTTATTGATTATAGAAGCCGAACCGTTATCATCAAAATAGTTATATTTCAAATGATATAATTTTTTTGCAGTTAAATTTTTATACATTGTCTGAACTTTTATACTGAATTTTAAAGCAAAAAAACTTTTTAAAAAATTTGCAATTATACCCAAAAATGTTAAAATTAAAAACAATATTATAAACGCTTCAAAATTTACAGTTTCCCTCAAAAGCATTGTATCTACTGCATTACCTATAATTTCATTTCCCCGCACCATTATTTTTGTAAGTATGTATGACAGTACAAGTGACAAAATAAAATAAATGCTGTATTTCAACATACAGTTGAAAAAATAATTTTTCTTCAATTTTTCTCCCCCTCATATCCTTTATAAAATCATTTTATATAATTTAATTCAAATATGAAAACATTTGCAGTTTGAGCAAATTTTTCATCTCATTTAATGGGGGTGTGAAAAAACTCAAAAATTTTCACACCCCTTTCTAGTTTAATATTAAATTTAATCTTCCCAGTACTTTTCTATATATTCTTCTGCCTGTTCTTGGGTTAAGGAGTATAAATTTATGAGCATTTCTAATACTTTATCTTTAGTCATATTTGATACTTTAAAAGCAGATATTAAATTTATTATGCCCTCAAGTCTTCCTTCAAGTTTGCCTCTTTGCATACTTTTTTCTTGTAATTCTTCCATCAATGCACACATATTACTCACCTCTTCCTCGCTTTCTTTCAACTCTTTCATTCTATCCTGTAATACGTTATTTAACATATCACCCGCTTTCGTGCAGTTCATATCGTGAATTAGTTTCCCTAATTCTGTGCTGGTATCCTTGTAAGAAGCATTTATATAGATTATGTTCCTTTCATCTTCAAATATTTCTTTTGTTTCTTCTATGAAACTTTTGATATGATATATCGGCAAGCCTTTTCCA
>CAZQDT010000146.1:0-6080 GCA_964592005.1 uncultured Eubacteriales bacterium | reverse complement strand
ATACTATCTCCTGAATGAACACCTGCCCTTTCCAAATGTTCCATAATTCCAGGAATAAATACATCTTCTCCATCACATATTGCATCTACTTCTATCTCACGTCCAAGCAAATAACGGTCAATAAGAACTGGATTTTTCTTATCTTTATCAAAAGCATTTGTAAGATATTTTGTAAGTTCTTCTTCATTGTATGTGATTTCCATACCCTGACCACCAAGTACATATGAAGGTCTTACAAGTACAGGATATCCAAGCTCATTAGCCTCATCAAGTCCTTCCTGAAGCGACCATACACCTTTTCCCTTAGGACGTTTGATATTAAATTTCTCAAGTAATTCATCAAATTTTTCTCTATCTTCAGCCGCATCTATCTGCTCTGGTTTTGTTCCATAGATAGGAATATTCATCTCTCTGAAGAATTTAGCTAATTTTATAGCTGTCTGTCCACCAAACTGCAAAATAACTCCATTTGGTTTTTCTTTTTCTACTATATTAAGTACATCTTCTTCTGTAAGAGGCTCAAAATAAAGCTTATCAGAAGTGTCAAAGTCTGTACTTACAGTTTCAGGATTGTTATTTACTATAATAGTTTCAATACCCATTCTCTTAAGTGCAAGAACACTATGAACTGAACAATAGTCAAACTCAATACCCTGTCCAATTCTGATAGGACCTGAACCTATTACCATAACTTTCTTCTTGTCATTTACAACCACTTCATCTGCTGTATCATATGTTGAATAGTAATAAGGAGAAACTGCATCAAATTCACCTGCACAAGTGTCAACCATTTTATAAACCGGCATTACATTCCATTCTTTTCTTTTCTTGTAAATAAGCTGTGGACTACATTTTATAAAGTCTGCCATACCTTTATCAGAGAAACCTCTCTTCTTATAATATCTGAGCTGTTCTTCTGTAAGTGTAGAAATTTTTACATTTTTAAGGTTTTCTTCATCTTCAACTATACCTTTAATTTTATAGATAAAGAAACTATCCATACCTGTCAATTCACAGATTTCTTCTACTTCAATACCTCTTCTTAAAAGTTCTGCTACATCAAATATACGTTCATCATCAGGCATTTTTACTCTTGTTTTCAATTCATCTGTTGTATATTTTTTAGAAGATTTTCTTTCAAGAGAATACTGGCTGATTTCAAGAGAACGAATACCCTTTAAGAAAGAGGTTTCAAATGTATTTCCTATCGCCATTACTTCCCATGTTGCCATCATTTTTGTACCTAAAGTACGTTTTGCATTGTAGAATTTATCAAAAGGCCATTTTGGTATTTTAGTTACAACATAGTCTATTGTAGGCTCTGAGCAGGCAAATGTTTTACCCGTTACAGCATTTTTTATTTCATCGAGATTATAACCTAACGCTATTTTACTTGCAACTTTTGCTATTGGATAACCTGTTGCTTTAGATGCAAGTGCTGAAGAACGACTAACACGAGGATTTATTTCTATAACTGCATATTCAAAACTATCAGGATTAAGTGCAAACTGTACATTACAACCGCCTTTGATTTCTATTGCATTAATTATATCTAAAGCTGCTGTTCTAAGCATCTGATATTCTATATCAGATAATGTCTGTGCAGGTGCAACTACTATACGATCTCCCGTATGAACACCAACAGGGTCAACATTTTCCATACTACATACTGCTATACTGTTTCCTGCTCCATCTCTGATAACTTCAAATTCAATCTCTTTCCAACCTTTTACACTTTTTTCAATAAGAGCCTGTCCAACACGACTTAAATGTAATCCCTGTGCTAAAATTTCTCTAAGTTCATGTTCAGTTTCAGCAATACCACCACCTGTACCACCAAGTGTATATGCAGGTCTTACAATTACAGGATAGCCAATCTTTTTAGCAAGCTCAATACCATCTTTTACATTATTTACAATATCACTTTCAATAGAAGGCTGTTTAATTCTGTCCATCATTTTTCTAAAAAGGTCTCTATCTTCTCCTTCTTTGATAGATTCAATACTTGTGCCTATAACCTGTACATTATATTTTTCAAGTATTCCTTTATCATAAAGTTCACATGCAAGGTTAAGTCCAGTCTGACCACCCATTCCTGCTATAAGACTGTCAGGTCTTTCCTTTGCTATTACTTTCTCCAAAAATTCTACTGTAAGAGGTTCAATATAAATCTTATCAGCCATATCTCTATCTGTCATAATCGTAGCTGGATTACTGTTTACAAGAACTACTTCTATTCCTTCTTCTCTGATTGCCTGACAAGCCTGTGTTCCAGAATAATCAAATTCTGCTGCCTGTCCTATTATAATTGGACCTGAACCTATTACGATAACTTTTTTAATATTTGTATTCTTAGGCATTTTAAATATCTCCTTTTCTATATTTATTTTTTATTCAAAACAAGTTTGCAAGTCAGCTTTCATATCAAGAACTGCTTGTCTTGCTGCCTGTGCGAACTCTTTTTCATCGAATTTATCTTTATATTTCTTATTTTGATGAGCTGCTATAATACCTCTTGAAGAATTTACAATAGCACCTAAACCATCTTTATTAAAACATACTTTCAAATCCTGTGCTGTACCACCCTGTGCACCATAACCAGGAACTAAGAAAAATGTCTTTGGCATTATCTTTCTAAGTGCTTCAGCTTGCTCCGGATGTGTTGCTCCTACTACTGCACCTATTGAGCTATAACCTTTTGTTCCCATAAGTTCTTCGCCCCACTGTGCTGTAAGTTCTCCTACCTTTTCATAAAGTTTTTTACCATCTACTGACAAATCCTGAAATTGTCCACTGTTAGGATTTGAAGTCTTTACAAGCACAAACATACCTCTTTCATAATTTTTACAATTATTTATATAAGGCTCTATTGAGTCATATCCTAAATATGGATTAAGTGTAATAAAATCTTCATAATAAATTTCAAATTTATTTTCTTCTACATCAACACGTCCTATATGCCCATTAGAATATGCTTCTGCCGTAGATGCTATATCACTTCTTTTTACATCTCCAATAATTACCAGACCTTTTTCTTTAGCATATTTTATAGTATTTATATAACTTTCAATTCCATCTGCTCCAAACTGCTCATACATAGCAACCTGTGGCTTTACAGCTGGTATAAGGTCATATACTGCATCTATTATTTCTTTATTAAACATATAAAAAGCTTCTGCTGCTCCTTTAGGAGTTTTTCCATATTTTTCATATGCCTCATTTTTTATAAATTCCGGAACATATGCCAATCGTGGGTCTAATCCTACCACTGTCGGATTACTCGTCTGCTGTATTTTTTCTATTAATTTATCTATTATCATACTATAAGACCTCCATCTTCCATTATTATTTTTCCTGAAACTATTGTATATAATGCCTTTCCTCTTACTTCAAAGCCATCAAACGGTGTATTTCTTCCTTTTGATTCAAATTCTGAAGCATTTATTTTGTAATCTGCCTCTGGGTCAATAATCGTTATATCTGCTATTTTGCCCTCTTGTAAAGTACCTTTATCTATTCCTAATATCTTAGCAGGATTTGTACTCATTTTTTCAATAAGCTGCATAGGAGTTAAATATCCTTTATTTACCAAATTAGTTATTCCAAGTGCAACTGAAGTTTCAAGTCCAACTATTCCAAATGCTGCTTTGTCATATTCACAATTTTTATCATCAATATGATGAGGTGCATGGTCTGTTGCAATTACCTCTATTGTATTATCCATAAGTGCCTCTATTATAGCCTTCTTATCTTCTTCACTTCTTAAAGGGGGATTCATTTTGGTATTTGCATTATACCCCTCAACTGCTTTATCCGTAAGTGTAAAATAATGTGGTGCTGTTTCCGCAGTTACTTTTTCTCCTCTTGCTTTTGCTTCTCTTATAAGCTGTACACTTTCTTTTGTACTCATATGACATAAATGAAGATGTACACCTGTACTTTTAGCAAGGATTATATCTCTGCCTACTATAACTGCTTCCGAATCATTTGAAATTCCTTTCATTCCCAAAAGCTCTGCCATTTCTCCTGCATTCATTGAACCTCCAGCAACCAAATTCATATCCTCACAATGTGACATCATTGGTATATTAAACATACTTGCATATTTCATAGCTTTTTTAAGAAGTCCTGAATTTACTACACTTTTTCCATCTTCACTAATAGCACAAGCTCCTACTTTAGCCATTTGTCCAATATTGGCAAGTTCTTCTCCCTGCTGACCTTTTGTTATTGCTCCTATTGGAAGAACATTTACACATGCTTCTCTATTTGCCTTTAAATTTATATATTCAACCATTATTTCACTATCTATTACAGGTTTTGTATTTGGCATACAACAGACCGTTGTAAAACCACCTTTTGCAGCACTTCTGCTTCCTGTTTTTATTGTTTCTTTATGTTCAAATCCAGGTTCTCTAAAATGAACGTGCAAATCTATAAGTCCGGGTACTACCCATTTACCCTGAGCATTTATAACTTTGTCTGCTTTTTCTTCAAGTTCTTTTCCTATTTTACTTATTTTATCATTTTCTACCAATATATCTTGTACCTTATCAGTATTTGTACTTGGGTCAATTACTCTTCCATTTTTAATAAGCAATCTCATTATCTCGCCTCCATAAGTAATTTTAAAACTGCCATTCTTACAGCAACACCATTTTTAACCTGTACATTTATAACCGACTGACTTCCGTCTATTACTTCCGTACTCAATTCTACTCCCCTATTTACAGGACCTGGGTGCATTACAAGTGCATCAGGCTTGGCATATTTTAACATTTCCGAATTTACTCCAAAAAGTGAAGAATATTCCCTCAAATCTGGGAAAAGACCACCTTTTTGTCTTTCAAGTTGTATTCTAAGTCCCATAACTATATCAGCATCTTTTATTGCTGACTTTATATCTGTTGTCACTTCTGCACCCAAATTTTTCATTGCTCCCGATATTAAAGTCGATGGACCAGCAAGCACTACCTTTGCTCCTAATTTTGTAAGACCAAACACATTACTTCTCGCAACCCTGCTATGACTTATATCTCCTACTATTGCCACTTTCAAACCTTCAAAACTTTTTTTATTTTCATAGATTGTAAATAAATCCAACAATGCCTGTGTAGGATGCTCATTTGCTCCATCTCCTGCATTTACAACAGATGCTTTTACATTTCTTGCCAACAGATGTGCTGCACCTGTCATATTATGACGCATTATCATCACTTCTATACCCATCTGGTCAAGAGTCATACCAGTATCTATAAGACTTTCACCCTTATTTACACTACTTGTAGCTATTCCCAAGTCTGCAACTGTTGCACCAAGATATTTTCCAGCCAGAGTAAAAGACATCCTTGTCCTTGTACTATTTTCATAAAACAAAGTTGCTATACTTGTATGCTTCAAAGTATCATCTCTTTCAAGAGGATTATCTATTTTAACTTTCATATTCTTTGCAGTATCAAGTATACACATTATTTCCTCTTTAGTTAAATCTCTAAGTCCAAGTAAATCTTTCCTTTTAAACACTAATAACCCTCCTAATTTTATAAATTTAAAAGCTACAATAATATTACTTAACGCAAAAAAAGCAATTAGACATATTTTATAAAATACATCTGATTGCTTTAAATTCAAATAAATAACCAATAAACCCGATTGAAAAAGCGAGTTTAAAAACTTTACTTATGAAATTGTCATAATAAAATAAATTTTTCACAGCATCCATTGTTCTTATCTCCTTTTGACCTCACTGGTTCAAATTTATAAAGCACAATCCAAGTGTTTATCTTGCGTATATTAACTGTTGAGAATTATTTTATCATTTGACATATATTTTGTCAATTAAAATTTTTATAAAACAGCAACAAAAAATAAATTTCTTTTGTCAAAACCTATTTCTTACTTGTTTTACATTTATATACAATCGAACACAAGTTTTGATTTTTATTAATATTTTTTCATACTTATCCACAGGCAATAGTTACACTTTCCCCTTGTACATTTTTCTGTGGATAACTTTTTATATTATTTTTTTTATTTTTATCTTCCCTTTTATCACAACCTTTGCTATAATAATCTTGTTA
>CAZQDT010000145.1:0-6085 GCA_964592005.1 uncultured Eubacteriales bacterium | reverse complement strand
CTCATGTAAAAAGAATTTCAAAAAGATTGGGATTTACTCAAAGCGATGACCCGGTAAAGATTGAATTTGAACTTATGAAAATTATACCTGAAGAATATTGGATAAGGTATAATATACAAGTCATAGTGCATGGAAGGAATATTTGTACTGCCAGAAAAGCTAAATGTGAAGAATGCTTTTTAAGTCATTGTTGTCCTAAAATATTTTAACCAAATTGCGGATTGTGAATATTCACTTGATTTTGTATTTTTATTGAAAAAAATTTAACAATATAACTTGTTTGAGAGAAATAAGTGTGTTATACTGAATTTAACTTGAGATATTTTCAAGATATGATTTTAAATATTTTTTTAGGGGGTAATGTGATGGTTAATGTACCAGAAGTAAAATTAGGAATAGTAGCTGTAAGCAGGGATTGTTTTCCTATTAGTTTAAGTAAATCAAGAAGAAGTGCAGTAGTTAAAGCTTGTAAAGAAAAAAATATTGATATAGTTGAAATTCAGGCTACGGTTGAAAATGAAAAAGACGCACTTGACGCACTTGCAGAACTTAAAGAAAAAGATGTAAATGCAGTTGTTTTATATCTTGGAAATTTTGGTCCTGAAGGTCCTGAAACAATGCTTTTACAAAAATTTGGCGGTCCTGCAATGGTAGTGGCAGCAGCAGAGGAAACACAGACAAATCTTATAGATGGACGAGGCGATGCTTACTGTGGTATGCTTAATGCTTCTTACAGTCTTGCACTCAGAAAACTTACACCATACATACCTGAATATCCTGTTGGCAGACCTGAAGAAGTAGCTGATATGATAGCAGATTTTAAAAATATTGCAAAGGTAATTATAGGACTTTCAAAAGTAAAAATCTTTACATTTGGACCTAGACCTTATGACTTTTTAGCTTGTAATGCTCCTATCAAGCCATTATTTGATTTAGGAGTAGAGATACAGGAAAATTCAGAGTTAGACCTTTATGCAGCATATAATGAGCATAAAGATGACCCAAGGATACCTGAAATAGAAAAAGAAATGATGGCAGAACTTGGAGAAAATAATCCTTATAAAGGAGTTTTGACAAGACTTGCACAGTATGAAATTACGCTTTTAGATTGGGCAGAAGCAAACAAGGGAGCAAGCGAATATTTTATGTTTGCAAATAAATGCTGGCCGGCTTTCCAGACACAGTTTGGTTTTGTACCATGTTATGTAAATTCAAGACTTACAATGAGAGGTATTCCTGTAGCTTGTGAAACAGATATTTATGGAGCATTAAGTGAATATATAATTACTTTGGCAACAGATGTATGTCCTACACTTTTGGATATTAATAATTCAGTACCAAAAGATATGTACGAATCAAATAAAGCTTTGATGAAAGATTATAAACTTACTGATTTGTTTATGGGCTTCCACTGTGGAAATACACCTATTTGTCAGCTTAAACAGGCTAATATGAGTTATCAGCGTATAATGAAACGTTCTCTTGAACCAGATAAAGAACCTGATATTACAAGAGGAACTCTTGAAGGAGATATTAAGGCAGGAGATATCACATTATTCAGACTTCAGTCAACAGCAGATTGCCAGCTTAGAAGTTATATTGCACAGGGTGAAGTTCTCGATATTGCAACACAATCATTTGGAGGAATTGGAGTATTTGCGGTTCCGGAAATGGGACGTTTTTACAGACATGTGCTTATCGCAAAGAGATATCCTCATCATGCAGGTATAGCGTTTAAACATGCAGGAAAGGTATTGTTTGCGGCAATGAAGATGTTGGGTGTAGAAGATGTAGCATTTAATCAGCCTGCTAATATGATGTATAAAGATGAAAATCCATTTGCATAAATTTAATATTTAACTGAAGAGTGTCGGCTTTGTCGGCACTTTCAGTGTTTTATACATTTTAAGGAAAATTAAATTTATAACTAAATTTTATTTTTGAAGGTGAATTTTATGAAAAAGAATATATTTTTTATATTAATTTTGATAATATTTTCGATATTTCCATTAAATATATATGCAGATGTGATAGGTGAAGTATTAAATACGGATATAACTGCATATGTAGATGGTGTACCAATTCGCTCCTATAACATAGATGGCTGGACAGGAATAGTTGCAGAAGATTTGAGAGAATATGGATTTGATGTTGATTGGTTTGAGGATGAAAGAGCTTTATATATTTCAAGATATGATAAAGGAAAAATTACCGCTGATTATAAACTTGAAGAAAATAAAAAAGAAATTGGTTCTCACTTAGCAGATATTTATTCTACGGATATTAAAACATATATAAATGGAGAAGAAATTCAATCATTTAATATTGATGGCAGAACTATAATCTATATAGATTATCTGCAATGTTATGGAGATGTGATGTGGTATCCGACAGAAAGAAAAATCTGTTATGAATATGAAGCACCTTGGAAAATAAAATTAGAAAGCTACTATGAAGGAGATACACAGAAAAATATAGATAGCTTTAAAATAAGTGTATTAAAAGATGATAAAGGTGAATATGAAGTAAATGGTATGAATTTACAATATTTGGATAATTTGTATGTTTCTCATTCAAAAGCAGATGGAATGAAATTTTCAGTTTCTCTATATCAGAGAGTTTTATTTCAAACAGAGGAATTGTCAAATTTGCTTTGGAAAACGATTACTATAAAATATGGTGATGAAGAAATACAAAAAAATGCAGATATGGCTAATGAATTAATGAAAATATATATAAATGGCGAGCTTATTCATATTAAAGACGTAGACTACGGAAGAGGAAACGGACATACGGATTATTATTTTGTACTTGATACAGATATAACTAAGGAAGAAATAAATACAATAGAAATTAATTTTAATTAAATTTTTATAAGGGGTGAAAATATGCTTGAAGAATTGAAACAAAAGGTATTAGAAGCAAATTTAGATTTGCCTAAATATGGTCTTGTAACTTTTACTTGGGGAAATGTAAGTGCCATTGACAGAGAAAAGGGACTTGTAGTTATAAAACCAAGCGGTGTGGAATATGATGCACTTAAAGCTGAAGATATGGTAGTAGTGGATTTAGACGGAAACAGAGTAGAGGGAAAATATAAACCATCTTCTGATACAGCAACACATTTGGCACTCTATAAAGCTTTTGAAAATATAGGAGGTATTGTACATACACATTCACCATGGGCAACAGCTTTTGCACAGGCAGGGAATGAAATACCAGCACTTGGAACTACACATGGAGATTATTTTTACGGAACAATTCCTTGTACAAGAAAGATGACAAAAGAGGAAATACAGGGAGAGTATGAACTTGAAACAGGTAATGTAATTATAGAAACATTTAAAGATAAAAATCCTATGGATATACCAGCTGTACTTGTAAATATGCATGGACCATTTACGTGGGGAAAAGATGCACATGAAGCAGTACATAATTCAGTAGTTCTTGAAGAAGTGGCTAAAATAGCAACAAGGACTTTTATACTTAACCCGTCTATATCTTCTATGGACCAAAATCTATTGGATAAACATTTTTTGCGTAAACATGGGACAAATGCGTATTATGGACAGTAATTATTTTTTAGTTGTTAATTATATTGGTTTCTGATATAATGTTTAGGTAATACTTGGATTTATAGAAATTGTTTTTTATGTAAAAAATATGAATTTGAGGAGGAATTATTTATGAAATTATTTATTGATACAGCCAATGTTGACCAAATCAGAGAGGCAAATGAGTTAGGGGTTATTTGTGGAGTTACAACAAATCCATCTTTAATTGCAAAAGAGGGCAGAGATTTTGTTGAAGTGGTAAAAGAAATTACACAGATAGTAGATGGACCTATAAGTGCAGAGGTTATAAGCCTTGAGCATGATGGAATGGTTAAAGAAGCAAGAGAACTTGCAAAAATACATAAAAATATTATCATAAAAATTCCGATGACACTTGAGGGACTTAAAGCAGTTAAAATTTTAACAGCAGAGGGAATTAAAACAAATGTTACATTGATATTTTCAGCTACACAAGCATTACTTGCGGCAAGAGCAGGTGCAACATATGTAAGTCCATTTTTGGGAAGACTTGATGATATAGGCATGACAGGTATGAATCTTATAGAGGAAATAGTTGATATTTTTACTATTCATGATATACCTACTGAAATAATTGCAGCAAGTATAAGAAATCCTATTCATGTAATAGATGCAGCAAGAGCAGGTGCACATATTGCAACAATACCTTATAATGTTATAGTTCAAATGTCAAAACATCCTTTAACAGATGCTGGAATTGAACGTTTCTTAAAGGATTGGGAAGGTGTACCTAAGAAATAAATAATCTTTTTACTTTCAAGGAGGAAAAAAAATGAACGTCGAGCAATTGACAATTAATACCATTAGAATTCTTTCAGCAGAAGCTATACAGAAAGCGAAATCAGGACATCCAGGTTTGCCTATGGGTTCAGCACCTATGGCATATACTCTTTGGGCGAAACATATAAATCAAAATCCTGCTAATCCAAAATGGCAGAATAGAGATAGATTTGTTTTATCAGCAGGACATGGTTCGATGTTAGAGTATTCTTTGCTCTGCTTATTTGGTTTTGGACTTACAGTAGAGGATTTAAAACAATTCCGTCAGTTTGGAAGTCTTACACCGGGACATCCTGAATATAATCATACAGCAGGTGTAGAAACAACTACAGGACCTTTAGGACAGGGTATTGCAAATGCAGCAGGTATGGCATGGGCAGAAAAGTACTTAGCAGCCAAATTTAATCGCCCTAACTATGAAATAGTAAATCATTACACATATGCTTTATGTGGTGATGGTTGTCTTATGGAAGGTATTTCAGCAGAAACAGCTTCACTTGCGGGGACTTTAGGTTTAGGAAAGCTTATAGTGTTATATGATTCAAACAATATTTCAATAGAGGGAGATACAAATATAGCATTTAGAGAAAATGTTGCAAAACGTTTTGAAGCTTATAATTGGCAGGTACTTTATGTAGCTGACGGTACAGATATTGAAGCTATAAATAAAGCAATAGAAGAAGCTAAGGCAGATGCTGAAAGACCTACGCTTATAGAAGTTAAAACAAAAATAGGATATGGTGCACCAAACAAACAGGGAAAAGCTTCAGCACATGGAGAGCCTTTAGGAGAAGAAGAACTTGCAGCTACAAAGAAAAATCTCGACTGGAATTATGAAGAAAGTTTTTATATTCCTGAAGAAGTAAAGGCACATATGGCAGAGCTTAAAAAACAAGGAGCAGAAAAAGAAGCAAAATGGAATGAGCTTTTTGCTGCTTATGAAAAAGAATATCCTGAATTGGCAAAAGAATGGAAACAGTGGAATAGTAGTGAATTGCCAGTAGATTTATTGAATAATGAAGATTTTTGGACATATGAAGGAGATATTGCTACACGAGTTTCTTCAGAAAAAGTATTAAATAAAGCGGCAAAAATTGTACCAAACTTATTTGGTGGTTCAGCAGATTTGTCACCATCTACAAAGACTATTATGAAAGATAGAGGAGATTTCTCTAAAGAAAATCCAACAGGGGCAAATCTTCATTTTGGTATACGTGAACATGCTATGACAGCTATGGCTAATGGTATGGCACTTCATGGAGGAGTAAGACCTTATATAGCAGGTTTCTTTGTATTTGCAGATTATATGAAACCAGCAATGAGATTATCAGCACTTATGGGACTTCCTGTTATCAATGTTCTTACACATGACAGCATTGGAGTAGGAGAAGATGGACCTACACATGAGCCGATTGAACAGCTTGCAATGTTAAGAAGTATACCAAATTTTACAGTAATAAGACCTTGCGATACACATGAAACAGCGGCAGCTTGGTATTTGGCACTTACAAGGAATACAAGTCCTACTGCACTTATTTTGAGTCGACAAAATCTTACTCTTTTACCTGAAACAGGAAAAGGTGCTTTAAAGGGAGCATATATTTTAAGAGATTCTGAAAAATCAACACCAGACATTATTCTTATTGCATCAGGTTCAGAAGTAGAACTTATTTATAAAGCCTATGATGTACTTAAAGAAAAAGGAATAGATG
>CAZQDT010000144.1:0-6111 GCA_964592005.1 uncultured Eubacteriales bacterium | reverse complement strand
ATTTCCACCTATTACATATGGTTTTGCATTCTCACCCGTAAGTCGATTATAACAATCTGTCAGACATTTTACAACAGGAATTTCAGCATCTCTCGCTTCTATTGTCTTTTCACCTATACAGACTGGGAAACCACAATCAGCTATAAGACTAAGCTTAGGGGCAGAATAATTTTTCAAGTATAATTCAATGTCCTGCATTCCACATTCTTCACTGCAACCTGCAAACCATACATATTTTTGTTTCAAAGGAATTTTTAATTCACGTATGCATTCTAAAATATATAAACCTGCTATTACAGAACATTTATTATCTTGAGCTCCCCTGCCAATTACAAGTCCATTTTCATAGATACCCTCAAAAGGAGGGTATGTCCAATTTTCTCCCACTGGTACAACATCTGCATGACTCCATATTCCCACAGTATCGGCAGGATTTTCTAAATCTGTATCTTCTATGGAAACACCTGCACAGGCATAATCAAAATTTCTAGCATACAATCCTTTTTCCTCTGCTATTTTAGCATATTCTTCCAAAACATCTCTGCATTTTTGTCCAAAAGGTGCTATTTCATCATTAGGTTTCGATATACTCTCTATCTTTACAAGTCTTATCAAATCTTTAATTATTTCTTCTTTCTTGGAATTAATCCATTTTCTTATTTCAGCTTCAGACATAAATAATCACCTCAAATAACTAATTTTCTCTCGCCTTTTTTAAGTTCTATTTCAAAAACTTTATCAGAATATTTTAATTTTGTCTTTACATCATTTTTGGCATAAACTTCACATTTTACAAGTTTATGATTTTTCCACTCTAAATTTAACTCTATTCCACCTCTTGCACAGATACCCTCTACTTTTCCATTTTGCCATTTTTCAGGAAGAGCAGGCAATAATACTATCCTTTCAGATGTACTTTGTACAAGCATTTGAGCTATTCCAGCTATACCACCAAAATTTCCATCTATTTGGAAAGGAGGATGATTGTCAAATAAATTCAGCAATGTAGATTTTATAATTAACTGTCTTAAATTTTCATAAGCCTTTTCGCTATCCCAAAGTTTTGCATAATTATTTATAATCCATGCTCTGCTCCAGCCAGTATGTCCTCCACCATTTGCAAGACGTCTTTCTAAAGTAACTCTTGCTGCTTCAGCAAGTTCAGGTGTTTCATCTACGGTAATCTGATTAGATGGACACAAAGCATACAAATGTGATATATGTCTATGTCCCTTATCTTTTTCTTCATAGTCCTCATACCATTCCATAAGCTGTCCATATTTTCCTATTGTGTCAGGTCTTAATTTATTTATAATTTCTTTGAATTTAACAGTTTCATCTTCTCCAAGTTCCAAAACTTCCGCTGCCTTTATACAGCCTGAAAGCAAATCCCTTAATATCTGATTATCCATTGAAACACCATATGTATTCGCGCCTACGACCCCTGATGGTAAAATAAATCTGTTTTCTGGAGAAACAGATGGACAGGTTACTAAATGTCCTTCATGTTCTACTAAGAAATCTTCAAAAAATTCTGCTGCTTCTTTCATTATAGGATACGCTTCTTTTAAAAACTCTTTATCCATGGTATATTCATAATGTATCCACATATGAGTACAAAGCCATGCCGCACCCATTACCCAGTATGAACCCGGATTCCATAAATCCTGAACCGCTGTGTCTGCCCACAAATCAGTATTATGATGTGCTACAAAACCTTTACAGTTATACATTTTTCTGGCAGTAATTCTTCCGTTTGGCAACATTCTTTTTATCATATCAAATAAAGGCTTATGACAACTTGAAAGATTACATATTTCAGCTGGCCAATAATTCATTTCAGTATTTATATTTATAGTATATTTGGAATCCCAAGAAGGTGTAAATTTTTCATTCCATAAACCTTGAAGATTAGCAGGTAAACAACCTTCTCTGCTACACGAAATCAAAAGATAACGCCCATAGTTAAAATATAATTCAAGAAGTCCCTTATCATCATCACTTTCTTCAAAATTAATTTTTCTTATATCAGTAGGCAAATCATTTTCTTTGTCTGATATTTCCAGTTTCATTGTATTATAAATTTTTTGATAATCTTTTATATGGTCATTTTTTAACTGTTCATATGATTTTTGCGTTACTTTTTCCATAAAATTTTTCAAATATTCTTCAACATCATCACATCTAAAAGTAGTTGCTCCATTTATAAAAATCAATACTTCTTCAGCATTTCTTATAACTATACGTTCACCAATTATTTCAGTAGTTCCTCCCTTTGCTAAGGCTTTTACCATACCTGCAAAATCAAGTCCATCTTTCCCAAGGTTTCCCCCCATAATTGTTGAATTATCAGAAACTTTTCTGCTGTAATCATAAAATTTTCCTCTTGTCAAATATGTATCCAAAGAAATTCCCTCAGGAGAATTTGTTTCTATTTTTATAACAATACAATCATCTACTGCTGTCGAAAAACATTCTCTTTTATACCAATAACCATTTATTTCATAGCTAATTGTATGTATCGCTTTTGAAATATCCAACTCTCTCTTATAATTTTGTATTTCACCTTTTGGATTTTTAAATTTTAAATAAAAATCACCCAAAGTCTGATATGTTCTCTCTGAAAAAGGGGTACTTGACAAGGCATAAAGCATTAATTCTTCTGCTTCAGGCACTTTACCTGCAAATAACAAATCTCTTATTTTAGGAAGATTTTTAAGTGCGTCTGGATTATTTCTATCTCTGTATCCGCCATACCACACACTTTCTTCATTAAGCTGTATGTGTTCCTTCTCTATTTCGCCAAATAACATAGCTCCCAATCTTCCATTGCCTATCGGAAGTGCCTCATTCCATTCTTTCGCTGCCTGATTATACCACAATCTATTTTCATTCATTTTAAAAATCCTCCTAACCATAAAAAGGAGCTGCTTTAATAAACAACTCCAGTTATTTTTATAAAAATCCAAAACTACTCTTCTTCTTTACAAAGTAAATCATACAAATCTTCATATTTTTCTGCCGAATTTTGCCATGAATAATCCATTTTCATTCCACGCTTAACTATTTCATTCCATGCTTTTTTATCATCATAATAAATATGTTTTGCATAATTTATTATCCTAAGCATTTCATGTGCATTATAATTTGTAAAGGAAAAACCTATACCAGTACCTGCATATTCATCATAAGGCTGTACTGTATCTTTAAGTCCACCTGTTTCTCTTACAATAGGCACTGAACCATATCTAAGTGAAATAAGCTGGCTAAGACCACAAGGTTCAAACAATGATGGCATTAAGAAAGCATCACTTGCAGCATATATTTTGTTTGCAAGTTCATCAGAGTAATAAATATTAGCTGAAACAATACCTTTATATTTTCCCTCAAAATATTTAAAACTTTCTTCATATCTGTTATCACCAGTACCAAGCACAACAAACTGAATATCTCCACCAGAACAAAGCTCGTCCATAACATAATTTACCAAATCAAGTCCTTTTTGGTCAGTAAGTCGTCCTACCATACCAATCATAAATTTATTTTCATCTACTTCAAGACCTAACTCTTTTTGAAGTTCAATTTTATTTTTAATTTTTCCTTTTTTATAAGTTCTTGTATCATAATTTGCAAACAATTTAGTATCTGTCTTAGGATTAAAACTATCATAATCTATACCATTGATTATTCCACAGAAAGAATTTTCCTTTGCTTTCATAAGTCCATCTAAACCTTCACCATAAAAAGGCATAGTAATTTCTTTTGCATATGTTTCACTTACGGTAGTAACATAATCAGCATAAACTATACCACCCTTTAAATAATTTATACCACCATAAAACTCCAATTTATCCGATGAATTTAAATAAGATGGCAAATCCAATATATCCTGTACTTTCTTAAAATCCCATCTTCCTTGAAACTTAAGATTATGAATAGTCATTATAGTTTTTATACTATTATAAAATTCGTAATCACTAAATGTAGTTTTTAAAAGCACCGGTATCAAACCTGTTTGCCAATCATGACAATGAATTATATCTGGTTTAAATCCAATAATTGGCAAAATAAACAAAGCAGCTTTTGAGAAAAATGCAAATTTTTCAATATCTTCATATATCTCACCATATGGTTTATTTCCTCCAAAATAAAATTCATTATCTATAAGATAATATTTTACTCCATCAACTTCAGTTTCTAAAATTCCTACATATTGTTTTCTCCATGACAAACTCATTGCAGAATTATTTACATATCTAAATTTTTCCCTAAATTTATATGGAATACACATATAATTAGGAATAATAACCCTTACATCAAATTCTTCTTTATCAAAATATTTAGGCAACGAACCTACTACATCAGCAAGACCGCCTGTTTTTACAAAAGGCACTGATTCAGATGCAACAAATAGGACTTTCTTCATATCTATCAACCCTCTCTGTTTTTATTTTAATAATTTTTATAAAATTCAATATTTAAATAAATGAAAAGTTTTTATAAAAATATCTCCCCTTATGTTCAAAAATTTGGACTTATTTTATAATTATCAACTCAATAGCAGACCATTTATTACTATTATATCATAAATCTATATTTTAGCAATTAAATATTTTATAAACTTTGTACAATTTTCTACATTTTGATACAAATAATTTGAATTTTTATCCAAAAACAAAGTCAGGATATGATTTTGCCAATATCCTGACTTATAAAAAATTCTTATTTTAAAAATAATTCAGCTTCTATTAGAGATTTTGAAAAAGCCTTAATGGAAATTTCACCATACTTTTTAATAATTATTTGAGCTAATCCATTAAATACTTTTTGTTTTTTACTTTTAAAATTTAGATGTTCTGACGGATTTCCATTAGAACAGCCTAAAATTTCAGCTTCTCCCTCTATTTCAAATTCATACTCATTACAAGCATCAGGTACAATCAATCCATTTTTATCCTGTATTTCTACTTTTATTATTACTATTTCATTTTCCATAAAATCTATACTTAAATCAATTTTACTTGGATTTTCTGTGGTTTTTACAGAATTTTCAATTATAAGTTTTCCATTTTTATAACCTTTAGCTGATATTTTACCTTTTTCATAAACAATATTGTCCCATTCCAGATATCCATCTGTTTCCATATTTTTTTTGCCTTTACTTATACCATTCACAAAAAGTTCAACTTCATCACAATTTGAAAAAATATGAATATCTTTTATTTCACCCTCTATGCCATTCCAATGTGGGAAAATATGTAAAATAGGTTTTTCTGTCCACCATGCTTTATAGTAATAATAATAATCTTTTGGATAACCGCATATATCCATTATTCCAAATTGCGAACTTATAGCCGGCCAAGCATAAGGAGTAGGTTCTCCATAATAATCAAAACCCGTCCACAAAAATAATCCACTCATATAAGATGCCCTTGCATTATGCCATTGCTTAGCTCCCATCATATAAGAATTAGCTGTTTTATCAATAATTGAAAGATGACATTTCTTCTCATCTGTTTTATAACAACCTCTTGTTGATTTAAATGTCCCATCTTCAGTACAAATCATCGGTTGATTAGGATATAAGCTGTGATATTCTTCCCATCTGTTATCGTGGTAATTAAATCCTGCAACATCTAATTTTTCACTTATTCCAGCTATTTGTGATACATTTTCAATAGAACATTTTTTAGCTAAATCCCACATCAAAAGTCCCATAGTAACAGGTCTTGTATTATCAAGTTTTTTAATGGCTTTAATCATAGTACCTGCAATTTTAGTTCCTTGCGGAGTTGCCTGAGATTGAGCTTCTTCATTTCCTATTGAATACAAAATTACTGATGGATGATTTCTATCTCTTTTTACCATAAATTCAAGTTGCTCTAAATCCTCTTTTGCACTTGACAATAAACGTGTTTCGTCCATAACTAATACTCCAAGTTTATCACAAACATTTAAAAGTTCCGGTGTAGGCGGATAATGAGAAGTTCTGTAAGCATTAGCACCCATTTCTTTTAATTTTTTTATTCGGTATGTATACAATTCATCTGGTAAAGCTGCACCTAAACCCACTTGATTCTGATGACAACTAACTCCTTTTATTTTTATATT
>CAZQDT010000143.1:3399-6129 GCA_964592005.1 uncultured Eubacteriales bacterium | reverse complement strand
ATACGCTGTCTTATGACTATGAGGCATATCTCAGCTTTTTGTCCGCCGAGAGCGGAACCGCATGGAGCTTGTCCAAGCCGGATAACGTGACGGCATCCTTTCGCGGTGCGGATTGTGATGCGGACAGCAACACCTTTACGCCGCGGCCGAATACGGTTTATGAACTGGGCCTGAAATGCATCGGAACAGATAGCGACAATCGGCTGATCATTGCCGTAAGGGTGGGTGATGTGTCATGAGACGTTTTGATCTTTTGCCATCGTATGATTATCGCAGTGATTTGCCGTCTGCCTATGAACCGTGCGCGTATCTTGAAAGCCGCGGCGCGCAATATATAGACACGGGGGTATTGCACGACACGGTTGGTGGATTTGATATCAAGTATCAGTCCACAGGCTCCAACGCTTCGGTCAACATATATGGATTGGATGGAATTATGGGCGTCAACGGATATCGTTCAACAGACACGAACGCCAGAGGTGATCTGAAAATATGGTTTGTCAATAACCCGAACGGTAGCGGTACGAGTATCAAACTCGGTGTACAAATTGCTTGGCCGACAACCCGAACCGACTCGACCGCGTCATTTTCAAAGGCCTATTCGTCGCCGGATGCGTATTATGCCACTGTACATCATGCCAAACTCACCGTAGACGGAACGCTGTTTTATAACAGCGAGGTCGTCAAAGAGGGACTTGTTTTGGCAAAGCCGCAAAGCACAGCATCGATTTATCTGTTCAGAGCGCGTAACGTAACGAATAATAATGGGTACGATTTTTATTCACACACCAGGATGTTTTACGCCAAGTTTTACGGCAAAGACGGTGCATTGCTTCGGGATTTTATCCCGTGTAAGAGAAGGTCGGACGGAAAGCCGGGCATGTATGATGCGGTCAACGGCGGGTTTTATACCAATCAAGGCACGGATGCAGATTTTCTGTTGCCGAGCGAATAGGAGGGATACAATGAACGGAGTGAAGATAACTAGACTAAAGATGACGGACTATACGGGAGCTTTTCGGTGCGGCGATATGGCCCTTCCGAAGGTGTATTGTTTGCCGGACGATCGAATACCGGATGTACGTGATCAAGGGGCAGTTAATTCTTGTGTGGGATTCGCCGTGACCAATATTATGCAGATATTCGATCAGATAGAGACAGGCACGCGTGATCGCTTCTCGGCGGGGTATGTGTACGGCCGTTGCCGCGAGGATGACGAAAGCCACGAGGGAATGATTATCCCGAACGTCTTAGACCACTTGAAGAAGGTTGGGGCATGCAAGGAGGCAGACTTCCCGTATAACGAAGAAATGCCGATCATCCGCGAGATGGTGCTTGAACACCCGGAGCTTGACAAGATGGCCGAGCCGTATCATATCGCGGCATACGAGGTATACGCCTATGCTATGAAGGACAAGAAGTACCAATCTGTTAAGGAAGCTCTGTACCGAACACAAACGCCGATTCTGGCGGATATGGACTTCCCCGGTGGTTCACATGCCGTATGTATCATCGGATGGAATGACACGTCCAAGCAATTCAGAATCCTTAACTCTTGGGGCGAAGATTGGAAAGATGGCGGGCTTGGTTCCGTCCCATATTATAAATTGAACAGGGGGTATCTGTTAATGGATGCAAAAAACACAAACACCATGCCGTTTAGCGATGTGGCCAAGGATGCATGGTACTACAAGGCGATCGAAAAAGTGTATTCTGCGGGACTGATGAACGGTGTCAGCGACACGGAATTTGAGCCGGATCGCGAGATGACACGCGGCGAGATGGCGCAAGTTCTGACCAACTTCATGAGCAAGATCGATGACATCTTGAATACATAGGAGGGACAGATCATGAATGTGATCGTAACGGATTGGAACTGGGGCGGCGAACTGACCCTAAGGAGCAGAACAGACTATATTGTTCTACACCATGCGGCGGCGCGGTCATGTACGGCCGAGCAAGTGGACAAGTGGCACAAGGATAACGGTTGGATCGGGATCGGGTATCACTATTTCGTTCGCAAGAACGGCACGGTATACCGCGGCCGACCCGAAAACACAGTCGGTGCGCATGTGTCGGGGCTGAACCATTGCAGTATCGGTATCTGCGCGGAGGGGGACTATGACCGAGAGACGGCCATGCCGAGTGCGCAGATGGCCGCGATTGCGGAATTGATTCGTGAGCTTCGCACACGTCATCCGCGCGCAAAGGTGGTCGGACACAGGGAAGTCGGATCATCCGATTGCCCCGGACGGTACTATCCGCTGAACGCGCTGAAAAACGAAAAAATCAATGAAACCGAGAAAGAAGGGCTAACCATGACACAGTATGAAGCGTTAAAGAACGAGATCGAGGAACTGACCGAGACCATGCGGGTTCTGGCCGAAGAATTATATGACCACAAGCACCCGATGATCTATAACTACATTGATGAAAATATGCCCGCTTGGGCGAGAGAGGCGGTATCGTGGGCGGTGAACCAAGGAATCATCCGCGGTGACGAACACGGGCTGAATCTGGACGATAAGGATCTACGGTACATCGTGATGATGTACAGAATTGCAAACAAAGGAGGTAATGACAAATGAAGCATGTGGCCAAACTCATCGATGTAAAAAGCATTGTAACGCTTATATTAACCGTACCTTTTGTTGTGTTGGCGGTTATGGGTACGATTTCGGGCGATAAATTTTTCGAGATATTTATTATGATAATTTCATTCTATTTCGG
>CAZQDT010000143.1:0-3389 GCA_964592005.1 uncultured Eubacteriales bacterium | reverse complement strand
AGTGAGGGAAAGTGTAATGGATATTAACTATGCTGAAAAAATTGCGCACATAGAAGAATCGGTAAAGTCGGCACATAAACGCATTGACGATATGGGGGAACTTACACAATCGGTATATGAACTGGCAGCAAGCATAAAATCTATGCAACGCGATATAACCGATATGTCGAGCAGAATTAAGACCATTGAAGAAAAACCCGCTAAGCGTTGGGACTTAATTGTGTCAACGGTGATAACCACAATTGTCGGTGTGTTGGTCGGCTATTTGGTCAGATAGGCGGTGCCGTGTATGAGTATAAGGTCAAAAATAAAAGAAAGCTGGAATACGGAAAATCCGTTGCAAAGCAAGGTGGACCATATGTTGTCGATGAACCGAGAGAAAAAATCACCGGTTATCAACCCTTTTCTTGACCAAAACGGGAAGCTCTTTAACCCGTACATCGACTATCAAAAGGCATTGGATAGTGACCGTGTATCAAATAAAGCGAAGGACTTTATTAAGCAAGCCACAGGGCTTATGCCGACCGCGGCACAAACGAAGATTAGTACCGCGGGATCACGCCCTACCGATTCATCCTTTCGTTTTAACGCCGATGCGGACGAAAATCATCTGGCTGATCTGGATGTCACCACAGACTTGCCGAAGCTGGATTCCGACCAAATATCGGAAATCATATCCAAGCATTTTTCAAACAGCGCCGTGGTCAAGCCGTCTGATGCACAAGGAATATATGATGCACAGCAAAAAAGCGGCATGAGTGCGCTTGCGATCCTTGGCATTGGGGCGTTGGAAAGCGGTTATGGCACATCCGATATTGCAAAACAAAAAAACAATATCTGGGGGTGGAATGCGACCAATGTCAATCCGAGTAAAAACGCAACCTCGTTTTCGCCAATATCACAGGGGGCTTTGGATTTTGCCAATCAATATCTTAAAACGTATTATAACGGCTATGGAGCAAAGTCTATATATGCGGCCGGCACGGGGAACAATCCATCCGGAAAGGGATACGCATACAATGATGATGGCTCTATCAATTCAAAATGGGCGACAGATATAGGCAGTATCATGAAAAACTTTTACCAAACCGCAAAAAATACAAATGCATCTGTCAAATCAGGCAGTAATACAATTGTGCGCGCGGCGCAGAAATATATAGGTACGCCGTATGTGTGGGGTGGTGAAAGCATGTCGGAGGGCGGCATGGATTGCAGCGGTTTTGTATATAGCGCGCTAAAGGATGCCGGATACAACGTGGGTCGAACGACTGCGCAAGGCTACAGAAGTTATGGCACATCGGTCAGCAAAAGCAATATGCAACCGGGGGATTTGGTGTTCTTTGGAAGCAACGGGAACGCAACGCACATCGGGATATATATCGGGAACGGTCAGATGATCCATTCATCGGGCGGCAGTAAAAATACCGCATCGAATCCGGGTAAGGGTGTTTGTGTTACCAATGTGGATTACAGAAATGATTTTATCGAAGCAAGACGATATTAAAAAGGAGTGAAAGAAAATGGCTTATCATCCGTATAACGCGGTCAACGCGATATACAAATTAAAAGGTCAGTGGGACAGTGCAAATACGGCAGGCGATGAAACGAAAAAGAATGAAGCCGCACAAAAAGCACAGGAATATTATAAACAGCTGAGAAATAACGGTTATTCATCGGTAGCGGATGAATTAACCGCCGCAGATTATAACTCTGCAAAATTCATAAATGATTATTATGCAAAAACGGGGCGAACCGCAACAAGACCGTACTTATATTCGCTTGGGAAAAAGTACGGATTGGCGCAAAATGAAATGGATCATATTATCGGTTGGGATAATGACACGGGCGAGGTGTCCATCGGTGGCAAGAAAATCGGGAAACCCGATGCGGTGATAGACGGGACTTCATACTGGACTGATACGACCGCGCTTGATAATGCTTTTAACGATTATATCGACAGAAGCGGCACAACGCGGTCAAAAGCTACCGCGGTGAATCAGGAAAACGAAAATCTGTTTAAAAAGTACAATCAGGAATACGAGGATTTGAAAAGCACCAATCCCTTTGAAACCGAAACCGGCAAGTCGATTCTTGGGAAATACGACCTTGCGGGGTTGCAAGGCAGAGATAATGCGGTGGCAAGTAATGCAGGGTCTAACGGTGGGAATATTGACAGCTTCGCGGCGGCCAATGCAATGCGACAGCAAGCCGCGTTGATCAATCAAGGCCAGCAAGCTGTTTTGAGCGCATATCAGCAAAAATTAGACCACGCGAAGTCATTACTTTCGGATATGGGCGTTCATATCGACAGGGTGTACGAACAGGACGAAACATCCAAAAACAACGATGTCACAAGAAAAGCGGAAGTTGCTTCGGTTACGGGTTATACGCCTACGGAGTGGAGCATACAAAACGATTCGTTCTTGAAGAATTTTGTGGACGAAAACGGGAAGCTGAAAGCGGAATATGCGGATAATGATAATGTGGACTTTCAAGCGCTGATCAACGCGGCCAAGGCAAAGGGTGATACTGAGCTTGCCAATAAATACGCGATTTTAAGAGGGATGAAGATCTTCGATAACTTCTCTAAATACGGAAAATATCTCAACGAGGGCGATGTGGCGTATGTTCAGCCGCAAGACACCGAGGCAAAGAAGGAATTTAATGCGCAACTTGCGGCGGCCAATGAGGCGTTAAATGCGGAGCAATCAAGTGCAGAAGCAGACAGGCAACTACAGCGCGACCTCGCGGATACATCCGCGCAAAACGCAATTGATCAAATTGCGGCCAAGGCTATATACGGAGGCACATCCGCTGAGCCTATTTTAACAGCAGAACAAGCGGCAAATGCCATTAAAAACGGCGAAAAATCGCAATCTGTAATTGACGCTTATAATTATTACTACGGTACAAATTACACCGTTGAAAATCCACCGAATATTCATAGCGGCAGTTTAGGAACTTCAAGTTCATCAGAAAACGGCAAAACGGATGATGATAGTTTGGCAGAACAGTTGAAAACGTTAAAAAACATAAGAACGTCCGGGCCGAGTGCGATACTTAGCGAGTTTTTCCGCAATAAAGATATCAGCGCCGACAGGATGATAAGCATCGCGCGAAAAGCGGGGTTTACCGATGACGAGATTGCTAAATATGACCTAAGCCCGTACAAATGATGAAAGGTGGGATGCAAAATGGCTTTAAAAAAAGGGGAACTCACGAAAAAACTAAAGAAAGACGGATGGGTGCCGTTTGAAAACAGAACATATGAGATAAAGGATCATGACGGAAATACATCTAAGCGTGTTGGATATAAAGAGTATCAAGAAATATCAAAAAAAGCTGCCGCCGCAAACAAGGCGGCAGCTGAAAATGTGATTGTTGAAATT